>NZ_JBWQXL010000048.1:0-48612 GCF_056620565.1 Nostoc sp. LEGE 12454 | reverse complement strand
GGGGGGGCCTGGGGAGCAGAGGGGGAGGAACTAGCTATATATTTTATATCTCTAAATCTCTTGGACTATTACTCTAACAACTTTTCGCTACTTCTCTCTATCTAGCTTCTCTTGGATAGCTTGACGGCAAAATTCAGGAGGATCGTCTTTAGCTTTCACTTCTTCCTTCATTTCTTTAGTGACACGCAAATGTAGATATTCAGTTAGTGGTCGCTCTCTATCCGTGGTGAATGGCTTTAAGTTATCTGGATTACCTTTATTTTTAGACATTGTATAGAAATACAAATAAATTTATTCTCCACGTGTATATCAGTGGAGAATGTTAAATCGATGGGCATTTTAGCCTGAGAAACTTGTTGCCCACCGATTCCCACTTTTACAAGAGGTAACTCTATTTTATGTTTACGCGCACAGAATTAGAAGTTAAAAGCTTGAGAGCGTTACGCGATTTATGTCTGATACAGTACGGCATCCAAGCAATAGGAAACCCTGCCGATAAGGCATCCTATATTAATGCACTCCTGACTTTTCCTGTTATAGCCTGCAAGCAAGTGTCAGAGAATAAAGGATTGAAGTCTCCTATGCTTTCTCAAGTAGAAGCGCTAGAAGCAACATTAGAAGCTATGGGAACACCGACACCAGAGCAGTCGGCATTGCTCAAGGTGACAATGGAAGGAAGGAAATTAGAGTACCCAGCACGGTACAGTCAAGAAAAACTGTTTGGACTCTATCGGGTTAAATGGCATTTGGATACAGCGTTAGAGATATTGGGAATGCTTTAGATGATCGATTAGCGATGTCTACGACGAGCTTCTCTACGAGACGCTACGCGTAGCTTGCTTCCCGAAGGGTACGCTTACGCACAAAACCCGTACAAAAAATAATAGAGTACAAACCGTGAAAGGTTCATACTCCATTAAAGGGGAGAGAGCAGGACATAAGCCGGGTTCTGTTCTCTTGCGAGGGCAGTTATCTATCTGGGACGTTTGTTACCAAACGCCTCAAGCGGCTCTCATTGAGCGGAACTGGTAAAAGACCAACCGTAGTTCCTATCGCCTTGCTCCCAACCGGGGTTTACCGAGCCAGCACCTCTCGATACTGCTGGTGCGCTCTTACCGCACCTTTGCACCCTTACCAGATCAATTAAAAATGTAAAATTAAAAATTAAAAATTGTTCATTTTACATTTTTAATTTTTAATTTTTAATTGATCTGGCGGTATCTTTCTGTGGCACTATCCTCACGATCGCTCGCACTGGACGTTATCCAGCAAGTTTGGTCTTTCGGGAGTCCGGACTTTCCTCAAACCAGTAACTATGACCGATCTGCAACCGCCTGCGCCTACTCTCTCCTTAGATCCAGTGTAATCTTTGGAAGTCCCTAGTATGTTGACAAGGCATTACTTTTTTTTATTCCAAGGCAGAGCGTAAGTCCAAGGTAGTTTCCTGACTGTGAAAGGACAATTGATAATGCTAATGGGAGGAAAATCACGACCTGGGGCTAGACCTAAACGCACTTCAGATATCCTAAGTACCAGTTGCAGGGAAAAGTCCAACTCTTTTCTTCTGTTAAGAAAGTCGTTGTACAACTTTTTTTGCCCTTTTTTTAGCCCGTTGATATCAATTAGTGGTTTTTTAGCTAAGTAGGTTCCAGCTACTTGATCGCGCTCGAAAACGTCTTCTGCTGTTACTGTTTCAGAAAGTGTTTTCTTGGGAGCAATCAGGCTAGGACTTTGGGGTACTGCTAAGTCGCGGGTTAAGTCTGGTGATTTCCGAATTACGCGGCGCGATTGCTTGCTATGTTCAACAACTAAAGAACTGTTGTCCCAGTCAACGTATATAGCAACCTGATCGGATTTATTTTCAATGCTAATTCCTAAATCTTTCAAATCGTCAATTGGGTATGAGGATTTGAGTTTAAAGGAAATTCCAATTTTATCATCGAGATTTTGTTCTTTGAGTTGCTCGTCAACGGTTCCTTTTTTAAACTCAAATTTAACTTGGTCATCGATGGATTCAATCATGCGGTTGAAAACATAAAAGACACCGATAATATAAATCGTCAAAACTACTAAATTCTGGTCGCTACTCCTCATAACTCAAAAATCTTAACTCCCGGTGCTAATGAATATATATTTGACTCATCGCTAATCTACAATTTTTAATTTTCTTTGATGACTACAGAATTTTGCAGCCAGCCTCTTCGCCAAAAAAAGAATACCAAACTAAATGCGATCGCTAACATCACTGCCCAGCAAAGTGGATAACCCCAATACGAATTCAACTCAGGCATATTATATGGTGATTTTTCAGGATTGAAATTCATACCATATATTCCGGCCACAAAAGTCAGGGGAATAAAGATTGTTGAAACTATCGTTAGCACCTTCATGATTTCATTCATTTTATTACTGACTGCCGAAAGGTACACATCCATCAATCCAGATGCTAGTTCTCGGTAAGTTTCTACCATATCCATTACTTGCACCGTATGGTCATAACAATCTCGTAGGTAGATTCGCACTTCTTCACCAATCAAATCACTGCCATCTCGAATCAAGGAATTAATTGCATCGCGCTGGGGCCAGATAGCACGACGTAGTTGCAGTAATTCTCGCCTAATTTGATAAATACTTTGGAGTGTTTGTGGGGTAGGTCTGACTATTACCTCTTCTTCTAACTCTTCGATTCGCTCACCATAAAGCTCCAGCACTGGGAAAAAGCCATCAATAATTGCATCTAACACAGCATAAGCTAAATAATCCGCTCCCTGTTTTCGGATGATACCTTTGTTTTTTTCAATTCGCGATCGCACTGCTTCAAAGCAATCATGTTCTGGTTCCTCTTGTACTGTCAGTAAATAATTTTTTCCTAATATCAAACTCACTTGCTCGCTATAAAAACCACATGATCTTTCCTTTGGTACTACCATCCGGGCAATAAAAAGCAATTGATCTTCATAATCCTCTGTTTTGGGACGCTCCGGTACATTGACTACATCTTCTAAAACTAGAGGATGTAACTTAAAAACATTACCCAATCGTTGTAATATGTCTTGACTACCTAGACCTTGTACGTCTACCCAAGAAATCGATTCGCTATCAAGATAGGGGACACACTCCTCTGGAGTTGCTATTTGTTCGCGGATGAAATTGGTTTGGTTATAGTCAATCAAAAAAATTATTGGTGGTGGTGCATCTGCATCAATAAAAATGGTTCCAGGTATAGTCCCTGGTTGGTGATAGAACTCATCATCATGTGGCTTGTTTAGTATTTTGGGAAGGCGATGTAGTTTTCGTGCCATGCAATATTACCTAATAGTGATTAGTCATTTGTCATTTGTCGTTAGTAAATAACAAAGGACATAAAAATAACTTACACGTTCTTTTACAAAAATTAATATAAAGACGGTAATTTCTAAATTAAGCAATTATTTAGGTTGCTAATTTGGTTATCAGCCAGATTTAATCTGACGAATCTCAATTACGTTAGCGTAGCGGTAGCGAGTCTGCGTTCGCTTTTAGTGTCTCGTAGAGAGTGTCATTACAAATTACGAATTGGTATAGCATATTGCCTTTGAATCAGCAATGCTACAAAAAAACAGTTTGCCTTGGCAAGACAAACTGCTAAAAAAATATTTATCTGGGTGAGCAGAAGTTAGAACATACCCATGCCGCCCATGCCACCCATGCCGCCCATGCCGCCCATACCGCCCATGCCGCCCATATCAGGGGCAGGAGCAGCGGATTTCTTCTCTGGCTTTTCAACAACGATCGCTTCGGTGGTTAAGACCAAACCAGCAATGGAACCAGCATTTTGCAAAGCTGAACGCACGACTTTGGCAGGGTCGATAATACCAGCAGCAATCAAGTCTTCAAATTCACCAGTAGCGGCGTTGTAACCAATGTTGAAGTCGCTATCTCGGACTTTCGAGACAATTACAGAACCTTCAGCACCAGCGTTGTCTGCTATTTGGCGCAAGGGGGCTTCTAGCGCTCGTTCGACAATATCAGCTCCAATTCTTTCTTCGTCATTTTGTAGGGTCTTTTTAATCGCTTCTACTGCCTTAGCTAAGTGAATTAAGGTTGTTCCACCACCAGGAACAATACCTTCTTCCACAGCAGCTTTAGTAGCGTTGAGCGCGTCTTCAATCCGCAGTTTACGGTCTTTGAGTTCGGTTTCGGTTGCCGCACCCACTTTAATCACTGCCACGCCGCCAGCGAGCTTGGCGATGCGTTCTTGCAGTTTTTCTCGATCGTAGTCAGAATCAGTTTCTTCCAACTGTCTGCGAATTTGACCAATCCGCTTTTGTACTTCTGGCTTGGTGACACTACCAGCGACAATTGTGGTGCTTTCTTTGTCAATGGTGATTTTGCGGGCAGTTCCCAGCGCTTCTAGAGCAGCGGTATCCAAGCTTAAGCCGATTTCTTCCGAAATCAACTGTCCATCGGTGAGAATCGCAATATCTTCTAACAAAGCTTTGCGGCGATCGCCAAACCCAGGCGCTTTAATCCCAGCGACGGCTAGTACACCCCGCGCTTTGTTCACAACCAAAGTTGCCAAAGCATCACCTTCGACATCTTCAGCAATAATTAGCAAAGGCTGACCAGAACGGGCAACTTTTTCTAAAATCGGCACTAAATCTTGGATGCTGCTGATTTTCTTATCTGTCACCAAGATTCGGGCGTTTTCAAATTCGACGATTTGCCGTTCGTTGTTGGTGACGAAGTAGGGAGAAATATAACCCCTGTCAATCTGCATCCCCTCGACTACTTCTAGTTCGGTGGTTAGAGATTTAGATTCTTCAACGGTAATTACACCATCTTTGGTGACTTTTTCCATTGCTTGAGCTAACATTTGACCAACTTCTTCATCGTTACCAGCAGAAACAGTGGCAACTTGAGCGATCGCACTTCCTTCTACTGGCTTGGCTATTTTGGCAATTTCTTCTACCAGTGCCTCAATAGTTTTGTCGATCCCGCGTCTCAAGCTCACAGGGTTACTACCTGCCGCGACGTTCTTCAAACCTTCTCTAATTAAGGCTTGTGCTAAAACCGTGGCGGTGGTTGTACCATCTCCAGCGACATCTTTAGTTTTTGAGGCCACTTCTTGGATGAGTCTTGCACCAGTATTTTCCAAAGGATCTTCTAATTCAATTTCCTTGGCAACAGTGATACCATCGTTGACAATTTGAGGTGCGCCAAATTTTTTCTCTAAAAGGACATTGCGACCTTTAGGCCCCAAGGTGATTTTTACAGCATCGGCAAGGGCGTTAACACCCCTTTCTAGAGCTCTCCGAGATTCCTCGTCAAATGCAATAATTTTCGCCATGTTTGATTTCTCCAGCGCTTCCATTAGACAATTTAGCACTCACAGCGCCAGAGTGCTAATCTCTCCCACCGCTCAAGTTACAAATGGAAATAAAAAAATTGATTAATATACAGGTGATGCTCATATTAGATACTGGCAGTAATGCTTGAATTGGGAGATGAATCTAGACAACTCCCTTAAGACCCTTGGTATTGCCGACCCTAGCGGCACCGGCTGGTTGGCAGTAGTATTTACGTTCCTCTTGGCTTGGCTTGTAACTTGGCGTTTAATTCCGACAGTACGCAAATTCGCCTTGCGGGTAGGTTGGGCTGACCAACCTAACGCACGGCGACTCAACCGAGAACCTTTACCCAATGCAGGGGGGCTGGCTATCTACGCGGGCGTGATTGCCGCGCTGGTATTAGCTAGCCTTTTACGACCGATCGAACTCCAAACCGTATTGGCTCAGGTGCTCACTATTCTGTTGGGGGGTTCGATATTAGTCCTTGTGGGCTTTATTGACGATCAGTTCGGCTTACCGCCCTCTGTGCGATTGTGGGCGCAAATTGTCACGGCACTTTTGCTGGTAGCTAATGGCATCAGTGTCAAAGTCCTGTTTGGCACTCCCATCGATTCGCTTCTGTCCATGTTGCTAACAGTACTATGGGTAGTAGGGATTACCAATGCCATCAACTTGATGGATGGTATGGATGGCTTGGCAGGAGGAATTAGCTTTATTACCGCCATGAGTTTGTTGGGCGTTGCAGCTCAATTTAACAATCGTGCCGCGGCAATCTTAGTACTTGCAGCTTTGGGAGGTGCTGCACTAGGATTTTTGCGCCATAATTTCCATCCGTCACGAATTATTATGGGTGATGCCGGAGCATACTTTTTCGGCTATGTGTTAGCAGCAACTAGTATTTTAGGGAAACTGCAACAAAACACAATTTATGCACTAATTCCTACGGTTTTATTTCTATTATTGCCAGTGCTAGATACCACTCAAGTATTTGTGCGGCGGCTACTAGCAGGAAATAACCCTCTCAGTACTCCTGGCAAAGACCACCTGCACCACCGCTTACTTGCTTGGGGACTCTCCCAGCGCAATGCTGCGTTTACGCTTTGGTCAATTACCTTAGTTTTCAACTTGTTGGCGATGAGAATACAAGGTATGAGTTTGGCTGTGATGCTGACAACCGCCACTAGCATTATCCTGCTTTTGGGCTTTACAGTCTGGCAAAGGATACGCCAACAGCCTTAGTTACTGGTAGGGTGAGCATTGCAGTGCTAGCCCTACTATGTTTATTCTGTCCACAAAAAATTCAAGCTTGAGTTAAATTGTCTTGCAACCAAGCAACTAAATCTCCTTCTATGGAAAAATCCAACAGTGCCTCGGCTAGATTTTCAAGCTGTTCGATAGATAACTGGCTGATGCGCTCTGACAATTGCGGACTCAAATTACCAATGCGTCGTCGTAGCTGACGCATGACTACCTCTAGAGTTGTTTCCTGCTTGAGTTCCTCATAAAGTCTAGTCGTTTTGATATCAAAATCACCGAGTCCAAACATTTTTATCAACTCCTGACGACTGATACGCGGTAGTTTGTAAACTACAATTGTTTCTATTAAATCTAGCACTTTTTCTTGAAGTGCTTTATCGCTCACTTCCGAACGTGTCTTTGTAATCAAACTTTTGACTAAGATGGGAGTTTGTTTTTTATTTACAACTACTAATTTGATGATACCAACTCCCAACGAATTTTCAGTTACTTCTCCAAGCTCATTTAGATATAGCCTCGTTACCAGTTGGCTTTCGAGTAAGACTCGATACGGTTGTACTTGGGTTGGTTCAAGGCTGCGGCGAGGGAATATAACTACTGCTCGCCAATCTGAAGTAGGTGCGTAAAGTCGTAAATACAGAAATATTTCTGAAAATAAACGAGCGTAAAATTCGTTATCTTTTTGAAACTGAACCTCCACAAAATAAATCGGCTGACGACTAGTGTCAGCAACAGGAAGAAAGACTCCATCAATGCGAAATGCTGTTTGCTTTAATTCTACTGAAGCGAAATTATATGCATTTGCTTCTGATGGTTGCAGATTAATTAATTCAAAAAAAGCACTAGGAAAAGTTTGAAATAAACGATAAAAAATGGAGTCTGTTTTCATAACTAGTCTGTCAAATTTTATTTAATAAGTTCGTAGTTGGCGCTAAAGCTCCAACTACGAAAAATCGCTACCCCTCAATTATTTAGCTCAACTATTTAGGCCATTACCATACCGCCATCGACATTAAAAACCTGTCCAGTGACGTAGGCGGCGGCGGGATCGGCGGCGAGGAAGCGCACCATTCCAGCGATTTCTTCAGGTTGACCGAAGCGACCGAGTGGAATGTATTTGAGAATATCTTCAGGGTTGTTGAGATCGCTGGTCATGTCGGTGGTGATGAATCCAGGGGCGACGGCGTTAACGGTGATGCCGCGAGTAGCTAGTTCTTTGGCAACGCTTTTGGTGAAGCCGATTACACCCGCTTTGGCAGCGCTGTAGTTTGATTGTCCTGGGTTGCCCATTAGCCCAGCAACGGAGGTAATGTTGATAATCCGCCCCGATCGCTGCTTCAGCATAATTTTACTGATTGCACGTGTACATAAGAAAACACCAGTTAAATTCAGGTCTATCACAGCTTGCCAATCCTCTGTCTTCAAACGCAAAAGCAGATTGTCGCGGGTAATACCTGCATTGTTCACTAAGATATCCACACGGCTAAACTTTTCCATGACAGTCTTAACTAGTGCGTCTACTTGCTCAATTTTAGAAACGTCTGCTTGAATGGCGATCGCTTGACCTCCCGCACTTGTAATTTCTGTAACAACTGCCTCAGCCGCAGCACTAGAATTGGCATAATTAACAATTGCGATCGCTCCTTGTGAGGCTAATTCAATTGCGATCGCTCGGCCAATTCCTCGTGAAGCACCTGTGACAATTGCGACTTTATCTTGTAATAGCGTCATTTAATGTTCCTCAATCTTAGAAATACCGCGCTAATTATCTTATGGTGATTTCGGGAACATCTGAATATTGTCTGAATAAAATCTAACTCTTGCGGGGTGACAATCTTGCTGTCATGCTGCAAGTTAGATAGCTAATAGATAAAGTTATACGTGGTATTTAGCTAGATATAGCTATCCTGAATCAAATGCGCAAAAACAAGATCCCGACTTGATAAAGTTGTCGGGGACGCGGGTTGCAATTCTCACAAATCAAATAGAATTACTATATAACTCGAATAACAAGAATTAACCTTTTACTATAATTAAATATCTATAGTTATTTCTCTGCTAATGGATCAATAACTTAAAGCAATATATTCACCTGGGTGGATAGACTAGAAAGTTTTGCAGCTACAACCTTCGTAGATATCACTCTCCTGAACGTCTTGATAATTATTTACTTGCTCAGGATAGGTTTAAATACATATCTAATGCAGATGCACAACCTCAAAAAAATACGTATTTTATTATAATTATTTAATATTTTCGGCTGCAAAATCATTCTATATTAACTAATCTAATCTTTTACCAACAAAAACCCATGAACCTATACCGATTTTATTTTCTAAGAACTACTATTGAAACAAACAATTGAAAATCGGTGTGTGTCACATGGCAACTAAAAAGCAATTCAACAGCTTTGAAGAGATGCTGTCTGCTTCTGATGTACCTGTATTAGTAGATTTTTATGCTGACTGGTGTGGCCCCTGTCAAATGATGGTGCCAATTTTAGAGCAAGTCAATGCCCAACTTAAGGATCGCTTAAGGATTGTCAAAATCGACACAGAAAAATACACAGATTTGGCTACTGAGTATAAAATTGCCTCTCTACCAACCTTAGTACTGTTTAAGCAGGGTAAGCCTGTGGATAGGATCGAGGGAGTGATGCAAGCACCGCAGTTAGTTCAATATCTACAAACAAAGGTTTAAGCTAATACTTAGAATTTTGATTTTAGTTCTTAGAGGCGCGAAATATCGCGTCTCTTTCAATAGATAGATAATAATCTGCGCCCATATTAATCAAATCACTGTTTTATTCAACTTTTAGAAGCTATAGGACTCCTATTTGATTGGGTGAAAAACTCCTTACAACTCGAAAAGCCTGATTCCCTATTACCTGCTTATGGCGCTTGCACTGTACTTTAAGTAGCACGCAACTAAGTTTAAAAATCAAATCGGATTGCGAGCAAACCTTAAGTAAATGTTAAGCATATTTACTTATATGTCTAGAGAAAGTAGTTTAGAAGTTGAGATGTATATATTGTATAGATATAACAAAATATCTTGACAAGTAAAGCAATATATGAATTATAAGCAGCAAAAACCTGATAAAGCCTATATTTGGGTGAATATTGACTTTGATAAAGTTAAACATAGAATAGATGCGGTGACTTGCCAGATTGAGCGGGTTATACAAAAGCACCAAATTTCAAATCAAACTGCTAACTCAGGTAGAAGAAACAATTAGGTTATCAGTGCGGCGATATCTACGATGAGCTAGACCTACACAGTTTATTTTTAATCTAGCCCGCACTTGGGCCATTCGGTAAGCTCAGTCACCACCATAGACATCGTACTAGTTTTTCATAACAGATTTTGGGCAATGCGACTATATTTCTGTCAAAAACCAAACAATATTATTCAATAAACATCCACGGAATTTCTACGTATTTATTAATCATTATTTTATCCTCGACACTCCTTTTAAAGATGTGACTAATGGATAACCAAAGCATCAGGGAGGGGAGCATTTGCTTTACTCAAATGTGGAATGGGGTTCTTTATTGTTGATTTATGCAAGAGACTTCATGAGCTGCGCTCACAAGGAACAATGAAAATAATCTGGGAATGATTTTGCGTTGTTTCAGCGTCTATTTTTAAGGCAGGTCTACTGTGAACTTTGTTATCCAATCTCAAAATCCCCCAATAAATTGGGGGATTTTGACTGCTTACTCCCAATCTTTTAAAACGTAAAAGTAGTCCGAAGTACACCTACAGTCGTAGTCTCATTGTTGCTGTTACCTTCTGGGTTAAAGAGAACAAACGCACCAGGGGTAATGCTAATATTATCGCTAACTTGAAGGCGGTAATAGGCTTCTAAATGGTAAGGAGTCGCCCGATTGTCGCCTGTGGGCGAAAGTTGAGCAGAACCACCAGTATCACTACGGAAAAGCGGCTGACCAAAAAGAATTCCAGCAGTGTTTCCTGACTTGAATAAATCTCTGAAGTGAATTCCCGCCATCCAACTTGTAAAGGTGGTGGAAGCATCCACGCTATTGGAAGCAGCATCAACAAATATTGCTGCACCGTAGCCAGATAAGGCTATCTTGGGAGACAATCGCCATGTTACCGTACCGCCAACAGAGTTGAGTGTGAGCGGTGTTCCAGTTGCAACCCCTGCTAAAGCACCGATATCACTACTAACTAATCCTGTAGCCAAAATATTGATTTCGTGATAACTGTGGGCATAGTTTAAACCAATATCCAGAGCGGGAATTGGCTTGAAGGTTAACTGTGTGGCAATAATACTACTACCACTAAATAAACCTGCTCCCAAAGGTGTAGTAGAAACTCCTGGAACTGCCTCATTAGCAGATTTTTCGGGTAAATTGGCATTTACGCTGCCGTATAAAGCTCTTAAATCCAAATTTGGCGAAATATTAAAAATAAATCCCGCCGCCGATGCTAAACCAGTACCCGAAGTTCCACCAGAAACCCGTAGCACAGGATTCAAGCCGGCGAAACGAGATATTGACTCTTGTCCTTCACCATAAAAAGGCGTAATTACTGGGAAAGCATCTGATGTCTCTGCCGCAGTTCCCGCAAACAAGGTTAATTTATTAGCGACAGGAAAGACATACAGCAATTTGTAAAGCTGAACGCTGTTTGCGCCAACACCCGACAAAGTATTGACATTTAACCCCGGAAATTGCGGCTCAAAACTGGTACGAGCGCTACTAGAACTTAAAAGCGGTGAAGCTAATCCTAAACCTTGTTGTAAGCTACCCTCTCCAGTGGCTCCACCTAAAAAGTTATAGGCTTGCAATCCAGTAATTAATGAATCTTTACCAGTAAAGCTAGTGGTGAGATTTAACCGCACTCTATTGACTAAGATGATGTTCGGGTCGCTGTCATTAGGAGCGCCACCGCTAGCACCAACACCAGCAATAATTACCTCTCCATTAAGTTTAGTAGTCGTAGAAAACTGATTTGCTTCTAGTTCTGCTGTGCGAGCTTCTACAGCATCTACTCGACCTCGCAATGTTGCCAATTCCGACGCAAATTGTTCTTGTAGTTTCTGCAATGCGGCTAAATCTTCTTTCTTGACTAAATCACCAGTTGCAGTCGCAATCAGTTCGTTGATTCGCTCTAAACAAGCATTTAAGCCAGCAGCAAATTCATAACGAGTCATCGCCCGATTACCGCGATAGGTTTGATTGGGATAACCTGCGATACAACCATAGCGCTCGACTAAAGATTGGAGTGCCTGAAAAGCCCAATCAGTCGGCTGTACATCAGACAATTGGGATACGGATGTTACTTGTGCAAGTTTGTATGAGGATGGAGATGAACTTGCAGGTTGTGGTGTGATTGGCTGCCACAAGTTCACAGCAGAATCTACTTCTAATTCTTGATTTTTTTGCTGTTGATTGATTGAGGGTAAATTTTTTTGAGTTTCATTAGCTATCAGCAATTTATTGGAGATATTATTTGCTAAATTGCTTTGATGAGAATAATTATTTT
The DNA here is from genome assembly GCF_056620565.1 of Nostoc sp. LEGE 12454. Lineage (NCBI taxonomy): Bacteria > Bacillati > Cyanobacteriota > Cyanophyceae > Nostocales > Nostocaceae > Nostoc > Nostoc sp. LEGE 12454. Next base: position 36,511 of record NZ_JBWQXL010000048.1, on the reverse strand, counting down.
CATAGCTACCGTCATCTTGATTAACAGCTACGTTTTTATCTGCAATTTCTAAACTAGGAAGGGCTTGCACAGGTGATAACCCAGCAATTAAACATAAAAATCCCATCCCACTAGCAGAAGCTAGTAGATATTTTGCCATCATGACTCCCAACACCTATAAAATAGTGGAAAAATTGATTGCGATTTTAAAATGGATTGATAAGTAAATTTAAAGTAAATTTAGCAAGATAATCTTGTTAAATTTAAATTTTTGATATCAGGATTTTTTCTGAATTAACTTATCAAAACATCAGTTTATATCGCAAGTATTAAATTCTAGTAAATACTATTTTTGGAAAGAATTAACAATTTATCATATTGATAGTTTTTATAATTACGATAGCAATCATAAATGGTTTTTGAACAATGCATTACGTAAAATGCTTGATTCATAAGCCTTCCAAATTTTCTCTGTTCAAATATAAAAGTGGATTGCTATATTGAAAAAATAATAATTTACATAAGTCTGATTTTGTGATAAGGAATATAGGTATTGAGCCGAGGATTTCGGCTCAATACCTAATAAAGAATAATTTACTCAAAAAAATTAAGAGACTGCGATCGCTGCTCAATTTGGGTGTAAGCTAAGAGCGGGAATAAAACAGCATATTGTAGTCCACAATTTCTCTAATTGAGATACTTCAAGAATTCAATCCCACCAATAAGAAACAACCACCGCATCAGAATACCGATGAACATCTTCACCTGATAGGGCCCCTTCCAATCTAGTTCTCAGTCGGCGCTTTAGGCGCAAACCATAATCTTCATTCGTGCCATCACTTACCTCTACTGAATCAGCCCGCCATTTTTTGCCCAAGTCTAAAAGCTCAGACACTTTTGTATCTTGGTTCTCTGTCAGAATGTACAGTGTATCGGCAGGATAGGCAATGAAATGAATAATGCTGGTTTCAGGCATGGGGCGATAGTTCGCCATTGCAAGTAGGGTATCGACCATACCACCAAAGCTTAAACCGTTTTCATCTGGTGCAAAGATTGGTTTTGTGAACAGAAAGCTTGACCATAAATTTCTGTGGTTGGAAAGGTCAATAATTACCTCTTCGCCATTAAACTCATTAAAATGACGCTGCCAAACCAAGCTAGCGAAGAGTTCTTGGGGAGAATAGGATTCCGCAATCGATTGGATTTTGCCCAAATAAAGCATCATATTGACGGTAAGTAATATTTTTAACAAAACATTTGTAACTACCCTTGCAGTTTATTTACCCAGTGCCTGCTATTCTTATAGTTACTTCGGTCTGTCATAGCAGATAGATTATCCTCGATAATGTTTTATTCGTGAGCGCTCATATACCATCGTGGTAATATGGGTGCTTTTACTTTATCAAGAAAGGCAGAAGGAATATTGCCCTCTGCCTCCTGCCTTCTTCACGCGATGTCTGGTGTTTGGTACACTAAGCTGATAATGAAGCTTTAACTTGACCAAAACGGCGATCGCGATTTTGGTAGCTCAACAAAGCCTGATGAAATGCTTCTCGATTAAAATCTGGCCAAAAAATATCGGTGAAATACATCTCTGTATACGCCATTTGCCACAAGAGAAAATTACTCAATCGCATCTCACCACTGGTACGAATCAGTAAATCTGGTTTTGGAGTATCTGCTGTGTAGAGATGTTGTTCTACAAGACTTTCATTCACTTCTTGGGCGCTGAGTTTGCCCTGTTCCACCAGTTGAGCTACTTGACGACAAACTCTGGTAATTTCGTTGCGGCTACCATAGTTGACTGCAACAGTAAAGTGGATTGCTTGATTGTTCAATGTCTCTGTCATTGAACGTTCCATTTCCGTCTGTAGAGACTTGGGTAAAGCCGATAAATCTCCAATAAACGAGATGCGTACTCCTTCTTGATGCATCTGAGCTAACTCGCGGTGTAATAATCGCTCAAACAAATGCATCAGAAAATTCACTTCTTCAACGGGACGCTGCCAATTTTCTGTTGAGAAAGCGTATGCTGTCAACGCTTTGACTCCCCAATCTTTGCAGCAACGCAATAGTTCTTTGAGTGTCCTTGCTCCTTGGCGATGTCCAGCAATACGCGGTAATCCTCGACTGGTTGCCCATCGGCCGTTACCATCCATGATGACGGCAATATGTTGGGGAATTTTTTGGGGGTTTAAATCGATGGGTAATTTTGATTTATCATTTATCATTTGTCATTTGTCCTTTGTTTTGACTAATTAGTTTCAAATAAATTTTGTAAGTACTCTGGTGTGAGGGTGCTGTTCCAACTCCACAAACGATGCATTGTGTAGGTGAAGGTGAAGAGAAGAGTTGTTTTATTGGTTAATGACCAAGCATTCCAGTTAAGGGTACCCATCATGCGGCGGAGAGTACGCATGAGGTTGTTACGCTGATAGTTTTGCGATCGCGTTTTGATTAGCGTGCGTCCAATTCGCATCAACCCAGTATCAGGGAAAGCCCAGACTCCAAACCCCCAGAATTTGGTCATGTGGTTGATTTCATCCTGTGCTAATTCCTCTAAAACATCTTGGAGTGCGCCAGTGGTGTGAGCCATCAACCAAATATAAAGACAGGTAGCACCGTATTCTGTGGCAATGCGGTGTAAGCCGTGGCGATATAAGTCTTCGTTGGCGTCATCTGTGGGGAGATAGCTTCTAACAGCCCGAAGTTTTGGGGTAATTTTCTCGCCTGTTAATTGGGTGTAGATTTTGATTAATGCTGGTGTGTGCTGACGTTCTTCCTTTTCCCACAAACCAAGTTCCAGCAGTTCGCCATCTTTACCGACTGTTCCACCAACAAACCGAGCCATCTGAGGGTGCAATTCCAAATACTGCCGACTGGTTTGGGTATAACCGCGAATGGGAGCTTCTGTATCCATCGCACCGATCAATATAGATAAAAATACCTCTGCGTCTAAGCCGATAATTTGATTGCGGTTAATCGTCTGCCAGTCAATCGGTTTCCAGGGACGCGGTTGAGGATTGGCAAACTGTATCGGTAAATCTTGCAGACGCTCATGTAGTTTTTCGACTGCAATATATCTGTCTATGAGTGAACGAATGCGGCGCTGTGTTTGCAAGTAATGAGGACTGGGATAGCTTTGACCTGCTAAGTCTTCTGCGAGTGGATCGAGGGTATTAAGCATATTTTTATACTTAAATTTTTATCTCTATGCCCAATAGCCTAAGCGATCGTACTTCGTTTTGTCAGTCGGCTGAAGTCGGCAGTTTTATATGATTCAGTTGGAAGAGTCGGGGAAAAAGTTGGATAAAATTCAATCCGGTTCAGTTAAGGCTTAACTCTTTATCAAAGTCAATTTTTAACGAACCGCTAAGAACGCAAAGAACGCAAAGGAAGAAATACTTAACTGTATTGTATTCGGATAAAATTGTCATATTCTAACAATGCAATGCCTGACAACCCCTAACAATAAATCGATTTAAATTCATGAGGATAATAAGGTAATGTCGATTTTGACTGAGGCGCTTGAAAGAATAAGTAGCGGTGTTCATTTTACTAAACAGGGCATGAGTCTTGAAGAGGTTGAAAGAAGACTGAGTTTTTTCCCATTCCGGCTGTCTGATGAAGCTTACGAGTTTTATCAATGGGCTGGTGCGCCCACTGGAGATCGACAGCCTGACGGTTGGGATGGTTCTTATAACAATAACTCAACTTATTATTGCTTCTTGGAGCAGCTGTTAGAAGGCGCAGACGATTTAATTCATTTTCTATCCTTAGAGGAAGCTGAGAAACTTTATTCTCCAAGGGATGCGGATATATATGATCCAAAGTGCTTGCCATTTGTTTCCTATGAGAATGGCAAGCTAGTCATTGTTGGTTCGCAAATTCAGATTGAGACTTCTCCAGTGCTACAACGAGAAGATATTAAAGATAAGTTATGGTTTCCAAGTTTGACGAACATGATGTTAGCGATCGCAGAGGCTTTAGAGACAGTAGGGACAATTCTGCCAGAGTTGTCCAGGAACTATGATGATGAAGATTATGGTACTGATGATTATGATGATAAAATTCGTAAAACCTGTAAATTAGTAGGAGAAATCGCTCAAAAGTATGGTTCCCCAAGGGGAATAATTCTTACTAATTAAGCATTTGATACTAAGCAATAATGGCTGCTTAATCTTCTGGTAGTTCCCTAAATTGCTGAGGATTAAATTTATCTCAAAGGCTTTATGCATTCGGTGATGAGATATCGCCATTAATGTAACGCTGATATATTTCCTCGCATATTCTTGAAACTGCTGCTCCTTTTCGGGTAATTGAATTTGCGAGATAATCTCTTGCCATATATTTGACATCAAGCAAACAGCTCATTTCTTCATTTATAATATCCCAAGCTTTTTCCTTCTCCACAAAGTAAGCTGCTTCATACCAATCTGCTCCATGCAAAATTAGGTTAGTCAAATTGTCGTAACGCAGTGAATAGTCATTACATTCTGAGTCGTATATGCGTATGATGCTATTTCTCTGTGGATTAGGCACAACTGTATACAAAACACCGCCGTTACACCAAAGCTGGAAAATAGGGAAACTATGTTCAAACCAGTATGCTTGTTCACGCTCATGATAGCGAATTTCACCCATTTGTTCGTGGTAAGCACTTACAGCTGCATTCAAAGACATGAATTCATAATTTTCAAATAGAAAGTCATATCCTGATGAACCATTACGCAATTGATACAGTTCATAAACCTCTTCAGGTAATTTGAATGGCAGAAATCTAGTACTTTGTTCAATATATTCACGCGAAAGTCCTGGAGCTAGACAAGAAATTCGCTCAGGTCTATTTTTTGTAAACCATGTATGAATTCGTTTCAGTCCTTCAGTTAGTTCTGACATTTTATGCTCAAATTTTCCCAAACTAAAGAATCTAGTCTATATACAGAACAATTTTGTAGGTTTTTTAATACCAATTGTGCAACTTCTTTCCTATTTTGGCAGGATGAGGCTTAGAAGGGTTTAGTCCATCTTGCATAGGTTTATATCAGTTTAGCTGGAGGTTTCCAGCCAAGGTCGGAAAAGTCGGGAAAAAAGTCGGATTTACAGAATCTTATCCGAAAACTCCAGCAACATAACTGTAAAGTAATTTATAGTTGTCCTTAAAATCTGAACTACCCTTGTCGTTACCCAATGGACGCTGAAGCAGCATTAGCATGGTTAGACGCCATAATTCCTCCTCAGACTGGGGAACGGTTGAGCGATTTGCAAAAAGTGATTCTTGTGCAAGTTTGGTTGGGTAGAAAATACTTAGATATCGCTCATTCTTACGGTTGTACGGAAGGACACGCCAAGGATGCTGGTTCTCAGTTATGGAAGTTACTTTCTAAAGTATTACGAGAAAAGATTACCAAAAGTAATTGTCGCGCTACTTTAGAGCGAGTTCTGAGAAAAACTACTGCGATATCATCCAGTCTGATTGATTACTCGCGATCGCCCCAACCCACCCCAAAACTAGAGGATACCAATTTTATTGGACGAACAGAAGCGATCGCTCACCTGAATACTTTGGTAAATCAAGGTTCAAAAGTCATTGTCATCCAAGGTGAGGGCGGTTTAGGCAAAACTACTCTAGCGCAGCAATATCTCCAAACTCAGGGGTTTGATTTGGTTTTAGAACTGCTGATGGCGAAGGAAACGCAAAATATCACCCCCGCCGAACGAGTTGTAGAAGAATGGCTCAAACAAGATTTCGATCGAGAACCTGGGGTAGAATTTGGCGTAACTTTGGGACGACTCAAGCGCGAACTCCACAATCGGCGGATTGGGGTGTTAATTGACAATCTAGAACCTGCATTAGATCGACAAGGTGGCTTGATTGCTTCTCACCGCAACTATGTAGAACTATTGCGGGTTTTGGCTGATGCCAGGGTGCAATCTGTTACCTTGATTACTAGTCGCGATCGCCTTTGTGAACCTGGGTTAAATGTGAATCACTATCGGCTTCCTGGCTTAGATGAAAGCTCATGGCAACAGTTTTTTAGCAACCGGGGATTAGCCATCGACTCGCCAACTTTGCAAATCATGCATCGCACTTATGGCGGTAATGCGAAAGCGATGGGAATTCTCTGCGGTTCGATTCAAGAAGATTTTGACGGTGATATGGTTCTTTATTGGCAAGAAAATCATGCCGATCCGTTAGCAGCAACCGACTTAAAAAATTTAGCAGTTAGTCAAATTAATCGTCTGCAAGCCCTCGATCCCCAAGCTTATCGCTTACTTTGCCGTTTGGGATGTTATCGTTACCAAGATATACCCACTATCTCATCACAAGGGTTGTTTTCTTTACTGTGGGATGTCCCAGCCGATCAACATCGTCAAATTATTGTCTCTTTGAGAAATCGGTCTTTAGTAGAGTGCGAAAAAGGTGAATATTGGTTGCATCCGGTGATTCGCAAAGAAGCGATCGCACGTTTACGCCTCACCGATGAATGGCAAATTACCAACCACAAAGCCGCAGAATTTTGGACAGCTAGTGTTAAACAAATTGAAACCTTTAAAGATGCTTTGCAAGCACTGGAAGCATATTATCACTACGTAGAAATTCAGAATTTTCAGTTGGCTGGGAAAGTTATTCTCCAAAGTCGAAATAATCAATGGCAGCAGTTTTTACCTCTTGGTAGTACGTTGTATCGGATGGGTTTAATTCAACCAATACTTGCAGCAATTAATCAAGTTGTGAATAATCTGGAAAATGACCAAAATCTCAGTGAACTTTATAATATATTGGGTGATTTATATTGGATAACGGGTAAAATTAGTCAAGCGATCGCTTGTCAAGAAAATACTATTACACTCGCAACTCAAGCACTCAAATCACTTGTACCTCAGCCAGAAAATAAACATACAGTTTACTATTTGAGAATGCTAGAGGTAGATTCTTTATTAAGTATTGGTCTTTACAAAATAGATTTGTGGGAACTAGAGGCAGCCGCAAAGTTATTTCAACAAGTAATTTATTTGGCTCAAAATACCGAGCATCATCGCTGGGCAGAAAAAGCTTCAGTCTGTTTAGCTTTGGTGTATTCTTATTTAGGTTTGCACGATGCCTCATTTGCATTAGCAGATGTAGCTTATCAAAATATTACGAACGAAAAACTAGTAGAACAAACTGGAAGATTTGTCTATTTCATGCAAATTTTGGGTCAAACCTACGTCAATTTAGGAAAATTTTCTCAGGCAAATCAAATATTCCACCAAGCTTTGACTTTTGCTGAAGAAAGTCACTATATGCAGGTAAAAGCAAAAACACTCAATGGTTTAGCAGAAATCTATCGACAACAAACAGATTTTGCATTAGCTCTTGTTAAGCATACACAAGCAATCGAACTTTTGGATAAAATAGGTGCAAAGTGTGACCTAGCTGAAGCTTATTTTCAATTGGGTTTAACTAATCAAAAGATGTCGAAGCCTGATGAACGTCAAATAAATTTTGAGCGAGCGGTTCAGCTATTTACTGAAATCAAAGCACCAAAACAAGTTGAAAAAATTAATTTTAAACTGCATTGATATTGATAAAAATTCTTACAGGTATTGTTACTAGTTGATAAATTTGGTTGCGATCGCACGACAACATCTGTCAGCGCATTAGCAGTGCCTCTGCTGTAACCCACACAGCATCGTCTTTTGCTTCGTTCCGTGGCGGCAACCGTCGATATGCAGTAAACTTATCAGCATCAAAAACTTCTGGATCTGCTCCTGCTTGTAAGAGAAGTTCAATCATTTTTAAATCAAGTCGTTTTGCGGCTTGCCCAAGTGCTGTCATTCCACCGCTACCGCCAGCATCATCGATTGTTTTGGTCGCTCCACAACGAAGTAACATTGCTGCTGTGTCGTAGTCTCCTTGTTCAACGCACCAGCGTAATGGTGAGTCACCCTCGCTACCAACAACGTTTGGATCTGCACCAGCAGCCAGCAACAAGCGAACAGCTTCTATTTGCTCACGGAAAAGTGCCATCAGCAGTGGTGTAGAATCATGGTCAGCATCCCATGTATCAACGGATGCATGATGGCGAAGTAACAAAACTAAGGATTCGATCTCACCACCATCTTCAAGTTGCTCAATTGCTTCATGTAGCGGTGTCCATCGTGGAAATTCTGGGCGAAGACTGTTTGGATCGGCTCCGTGTGCCAGTAATTCTGCGATGTAGTCTAGATTCTGATTTTCGATCGCTTGAAACAGATCCATTAACATAATTCAAAGATTTGCCATTGGATGACCGGGTGCACAGTTGACCTTTTCAAGATCCAAGCAATGTTGAAGTCCACTTTTAAGTTGTTCGATAACATCCTTATGAGCTTGATCGGGTTGACCACCAAAACACTTATCCTGGATATTTTCTCTGAGACGCATACATTCCTGCACTGCCTGAATGCGTTGACGAATCTCTGAGCAAGGTCGCCGCGCTAGCTTCTTTGGACTTACTTTGCTGGGGCTACAGCTTTCACCCCCAATCCTATCGCAAAAAGCGTGCATCTCTTGTTGCAATGTATCAAGCACCGAATCCTCGCACGTCTGGTTTGGATAACGTCGAGGTATTGGCACTGGCACTGGCAGAGGTTGTGGAACTTGTTTAGCTTCCGGTTCTGGAGTTGCTGGGGTATCGGTATCAGAAGAAATAGCAATCCCAACGCCAATAATGACTACAGCAGCAACAGCAATACCTAATCCGATAGCCCAACCAGGAGGGCCTGTTGCTACTTCGACGGGTGCAGCTTCGGCATCTGCCACCAGTAACCCAGTTCCCAAGGCAATGAGTTCTTCACCTCCTGCAAAGCGATTAATCTTCCCCTCTGGAGAACGTTGGCTGACTGCAACTGTGCCAGAAGTTACTGCTTTGGCAACTTGGTCTGCTTCGATTTCTGTAGCATTCTGCTGTGAACTAATTGTCAGAGATTTGGTAGCAATACCGATCGGCGCACGCTGTATGCTGGCAGTCGAATTTGACTGCAAAGACGACCCAGACGCTGTTTGGACTCGATTTGATGCCACTGTCTGCGCTGTTTGCATAGCAGATGGGGTAAACGCTGCTAGAACCCGTTGCTTCAAGGTTTCGTCATCGCTGCGGGCTGCTGCCCGTAGTTGCTGTAAACCATTAGACAAAGTGTCCAAATGCTGCTGACCTTCTTTTTGCAAAGGCGGATTGTCGGTATCGGTACTTGCCTCTATTTGTTTGTCCAAATGAGTATGCAGTTGTTCTAAACGGGCAATCAAATCTAGAAGTTTTGCGGTGCTGTTGGAGGACTGTGATGGATCGCTATTGGAAGAAGTATCGGGTAAGATTTCCTGATTTTCTTTTCTCCTAACTCGATCTTCTTCCTCACAGGTACTGCATTTTCTTTCTAAAGCTCCTGTTTGCTGCACTACATGAGTCAATTCATGGGCAGTCAATTCATTATTACCTGGCGACTTTCCGGCTCCAAAGTAAACATTGCTACCATGTGTAAAGGCTTGTGCGCCCAACTCCTGGTTCATCTGCACTGCTTCAGCACCAGTATGCACCCGCACCTGACTAAAATCATAACCAAATCGGGGTTCCATAAAGGAGCGCACGTCACTTGGTAAAGTACTACCGCCACTTTTACTACTATTCAACCGACTTTCAATATTATCCCCAGCTTGCAAGCTGCCATCGGTATAACGTTGCAGCGATCGCTTGGTTTGCAGTTTTTCTTGTTCTTGCTCACAGGCTGCACATTTTCGCTGCAAGGAATCTTGTATAGGCTGTACCCCAGGAGCCTTAAGCTTCTCTGGTACAACCATTCGCATCACCTGATTAGCCACCCGATCTGCTTCTTGCTCATAGCGATCGTGCGGTTCTCCAACTGTGAGTTTTGTCTGAAGACGACGCAAGGATATGCGACTAATGTCGTGAGTCTGGGGCTTTTCTTTGATGACTTCTGGTTCCAATAATTGCTCTTGGGCAGACTGGACTTTTTGAAGGTCTGGTGCTACCTCAGTTACTATTTGGGACGGCACAGTATTGATTTGTGAACCAAAGCCGCGTATTGGATTCGCCAGTGTGGGAATACTTGGGGAGGCAAGCGACGGATTCGTAAAAGTTGATGCGGCTGATTTCTTGTGCCCAATTCGCTCGTTCATCTCACCTTCACCTCAGGCAGATTCTTGGCACTAATTATAGAGTTTGTTGAGTGGCGATCGCTATCGACTTAAGTAGAAATTATTCTATGACAGCAGTGACTCTGTGTGAGCGAGACTTATAATCATAGAAAGCGGTGAATTAATTGGGTTCAGTTAGATTTATCTTGCCAAAAGAGAAATTATTATGTCTTCTGCTCAAGATTTAGGAATAATTTTAGAAGACACACCAGAAGATGTTATATTTCCTCCTGGTGATTTATACAGTGATGAACCACCTTTGGAAACAGAACTTCACTTGCGGCAAATACTGCTGTTGATTCAGTGTTTGGAATGGTTGTGGCAGGAGCGTCAAGATTTTTACGCTTGCGGTAACATGACGATTTATTACAGTCCGCGTCAGCGTAAGTCTGAGCAATTTAGAGGCCCTGATTTCTTTGTAGTTTTAAATACCCAACGCAAAACACGCAAAAGCTGGGTAGTTTGGGAAGAAGATGGCAAATATCCAAATGTGATTGTAGAGATTCTTTCTGACAAAACAGCTGCTACTGATAGAGGCTTGAAAAAGGAAATCTATCAAGATATTTGGCGGACTCCTGATTATTTTTGGTTTGATCCGGTAAGTTTAGAATTTAAAGGATTTCATTCATTAGATGGTCGTTATCAAGAACTGCAAGCAAATGAAGCAGGTTGGTTATGGAGTCAGCAATTGCAGTTATATTTGGGAGTTTATCAATCGAAGTTGCGCTTTTTTACTCCCGATGGACAACTTATGCCCACGCCAGAAGAAGTAGCACACCAAGAACAGCAACAGCGTCAACAAGCCGAACAGCAACTTGTTCAAATGGAGTCCATGCTTGCTCGCTATCGCGAAAGATTTGGTGAATTACCAGAGTAATTTTGTTTGCTATGGTAGTTGGCGTAGGTACAGCCTGCTAGCTACCACCATTTTCTACTAAGGTTAAAATTGCAAAATTACATCCATCCGCCAACTTCCGCATCAGTCAGGGGTTTCTCCAACTTACTGTATTCTGTTTGAGCCGCCCGCAATACGTGTTTCATCTGCACTGGTTCCCCGGCATCGGCAGCGAGGAAAGCGGCATTTAAGGCTATGTTACGGATATTACCCCCAGCGACATTGAGCCGTGCTAGTTGCAGGGCATCTAAGTCTGCGGTTGGGGTTTCGGCTGGAAAGACGCGTCGCCAAATCTCGGCTCGTTGTGTTGTATCGGGGAAGGGAAATTGCACCACAAAGCGAATCCGCCGTAGGAAGGCTGTATCAATTGCACTCTTCAGGTTGGTAGTTAGGACTGCTAAACCTGGGTAGCTTTCCATCCGTTGCAATAGGTAGCTAACTTCTATATTCGCATAGCGATCGCGGGCATCTTTAACTTCACTCCGTTTGCCAAATAAAGCGTCGGCTTCATCAAATAATAAAATCACTCCACCTTGTTCTGCGGCATCAAATACTCGGCGCAAATTCTTCTCTGTCTCGCCAATATATTTGCTGACTACTGATGATAGGTCAATACGATAGAGGTCGAGGCGTAATTTCTGGGCCAGTACTTCTGCTCCCAAAGTTTTACCAGTGCCGCTACTACCTGCAAATAGAGCGCTGATTCCCAATCCCCGCGCACTCTTGCCCCCAAAACCCCAATTGTTATATACAGTACTACGTTGGCGCACATGAGCCGCAATTTCCCGGAGAACTTGTTTCTGCGCCTCTGGCAATACTAAGTCATCCCAATCCCCAGATGGCTCAATCCGTTGGGCGAGTTCATCTAAGCGCGGACGTGCTTGCACGCGGCAGGCATCCCATAAAATGCTAGTGATATCGCTTTCTGGTGTTTGTGCCAACTGTCCTGCGGCTTCTGCACAAGCAGCGCGAATGGTTGCAGCACTGAGGTTAAACTGATCCACTAGGGTTTTGACTTGCCCATTCATTTGCGATGCACTCGCCCCTAGTGCATCTTGCCAAACTGCACCTTGTTCTTTGCTAGTTGGTTGATGTACGTCAAAATTAACTACTAGGCGTTGTGATAAGCCGATGCGTTCTCGACTCGTGACTATTAAAAAGCCGTTTATGCGTTCGATGAAACGAGCGATCGCATTCAGCCGCACTGTATCATTAGTATCCAGTTCGTTGCAGTCTATGAGTAAGGCACTCTTACTTAAAATCGTCTCACGAGTCCATAGGCGGATGAGATTATCCAACTCGCCTGGTGCTAAAGGAATGACTTGTGCAGGCATTACCCACAAGCTTAAACCCTGAAGCTGACAAATTGTAGCGGCAATGGCACGTTTACTAGCAGTTTCACCACTAGATAACTGGACAATTGGCAAGCTATTAACCTTGTAAGCTGACGACCAAACTGCTGCTACTCGCTCTGCTAAATCTTGGTGCGAGGGTACTAAATCGCTAACCTCTGGTAATGGCTCAATGATACCAGCTAGCCGTTCGTCAAGATATTGGATACCCGTGAGATAATGTAAAATCCGCTCGTCAATTCTCAAGGGACTGAGAGTCAGGGAATGACCATCACCAATTTGAATTAACCGCCAATGACGTAAGGGAGCATTTGGAGCGATCGCATCCCAGTGGACGTTAGGTAAAGCAGCCAAAGCTAAACCCAAAGTTGGGTAAGCTCGTTGTGAATCGTCGTGAACTATAGCACACAATTTGGCAAAATCTCCATTTAATTCCATACCTGTACACAACAGCAACAAATCGCGTTCAAAGGATGAGAGGCGAAACATTTTGCATATTCTCTCCAATGCTGATGGTGCAGGCATAGCAGCAGCAACTTCCTGTAACGCTTGCTGTAAATGCTCTTGGTGGTTCTCTTCAGGTTGATTTTGCTCTTTTGCCGTGTGATTTTCCAAAATACCACGCACTATAGCTAGAGCTGCTGATAGGTAGCGGTAGTTTGCCTCATCCCAATTGTGATTAATTGTCGTAGCATTCATAAAATTGTCACCTGTGGCGAATCATATTCCCCTAACTGATTTTTGTGAAGTGGACTTTCGGCGCCATCTACCTGCACCCGGACAATATAAGTTCCTGGTTTGACATTTTTGACCGGAATCGCGATCGCATCAGTGTCTTGGGTAGGTGGTGCAGCCAAGAAAGAGTAAGCTACCGGATTATCACCTGATACCTCATTGAGTAGCAAAACTACCCGCTGTGCCTTACCTACTTTGGGCTGGAATTTAACGGTAATTTCTGCTGCGCGTAAATTCTCACCGCTATTTTCTACTTGAGCGACGAATGCTGTAATTGTTGGATGTAAGACAAAAGCCGCTACGTTTGATTCAACTAGATGATTCGTTTGCTCTACATTGCCCATTGTTAAATGTACAACTTGCACACCCTGTATGCTTGCGTATAAATCTGGCGGGACTAACAAACTGATTTGCGTTTCTTTTACTTCTTGAGGTACTAGTAATGTTTCCGTATTACCAAAACGAACTCGTGTGATCTCACCGCGTAAACGTTTACCACGAATTACTAATGTTGTACCTGCAACAATCATTTGTTCAGTCTTGGCTGGAGCTATAACTTGCTCTATATTCGGTTGAGACAAGGGCATCATGTAAAAACTTTCAGACTTGTCATTGCTACTCTCAATCAATACCATTGATGCCAGATAGGTAGCTGAAGGTCGATAGTGTGTTTGTAAAGCAGACCATAACTTAGAAGTTTCTTCCATGTTAAAAAACTCTGGAGTCAATTTGATCTGCCCAATTTGTTCAGCTAAAGCGGATACAGACACACTTGCTACAGCTTGCGAAAAAGCACTTGAAGTATTGGTTGTAGATGCATTGATCAAAGTATTTTCAATAATATCGGATGTGATAGCTGGTGTTTTGTGTAATAAATGCATTGCATAGCCGAGTAAAAGCTCTGCCTGAAAATCCTTGGCTCCGTAGGCTGTTAGTAAGTAGTGCAGGTCAAGAGCTAGTGGTGGAGTTGGAGAGCGTGGGTTTCCATTAATCCGTGAGTGTCTGCTCCGAAATTCTTGAGATACCCAATCGACATTACGATTCTGCGTCACTTGATAGAGAAAGAGGTTGATTTGGGCACGCTCGTCAGCTTCAACTGAAATTCGATCGGGCGGTAGGGCAGTTACAATCACATCACCAACACTAGCAGCGATCGGATCGCTGACTAAACCATTTTCCAGCAAGACTTTTAGTACTGCTGTCACTGCGGCTATAGAGAGCACATTACTCATCCTGATTCCTCATGGCAATAGCACATATTAATCATGTACGCCAGAGTACATTAATGGAATATATTTTGCAAAACTTTAAGTCTTGTTGTAGCCAAGACTATCAGCACGAACGCTTAAATTTAAACCTTTATGGGACAGTAGTTTTACTTTTTTCACATCATAGATTATCAATGAAGTGAAAAAAGTATTTGCCAAAAAGGTAGGTTTTGGCGGATAAAGAAAACCGATTTCTTAATTTTGGATCGAGTCGAGCTTAATTAAGATTTTAAATGATTAAAACTAAAGTGCCGATGACTACTAACCCAGTTCCTAAAACGATCTTCCAGCTTAATGTTTCTCCCAAAAAAATGACTGAAAACAATAAAACTAGTACTAAGCTTGATTTATCGATTGGTGCAACAAGGGAAGCTTTTCCTGCTTGTAAGGCTTGGAAGTAAAAAATCCATGATAACCCTGTAGATAGTCCAGATAATAATAAGAAAATCATGGTTTTTTGGGATATAGCTGAGATATTAACTACGTTTCCCTGAAAAAATACAATCCCCCAAGCAACTACTAAGATCACAACAGTTCGGATTGCTGTTGCTAAATTAGCATTCACATTTTCTATCCCAATTTTGGCAAAGATAGTTGTCAATGCTGCAAAGCCAGCTGACAATAATGCATATATCCACCATGTTGCGGTGTTGCTTTCCATCTTAGCCTCCTGATTAGCTAGTCAAAATTAGCAGTCTAATTTAAGAAGAGTGTTAAATTCAATTACTTGTCTGTAAAGTTTGACTTGCTAGGTTCGTAGTTTGCGCTCTACCGTTTCCCTCTTTTAGTCACTCAGTACTACTGAAGCGGACGATTCTTGTCGAACTTGCGCTAACTTAATATCAGGAACAAATTTCAACTGCTATTAGGTCTAAAGTTTAAACATTTTATCAAAATTATCACATTACTTTAAGTTACTAATATGTTAAGCTGAGTATAATTAGATAAGTACTAGTAGTATATATTACTAATATTCATCTAAGTTATGAAGCAATCATATTTGTAATACTAGTATTATCTCTGAATAAAGTTAACACTTAAAGTAACTAGGATGGGTTGCCCCAGATGAAATCCCCACCTTCTTCAAATTCTTGGAATGGTCGCTTCGTAGGTGATAACCAGCGATACCGTTTAGACAGACGGTTAGGCGGGGGTGGCATGGGAG
This sequence comes from Nostoc sp. LEGE 12454, assembly GCF_056620565.1. Lineage (NCBI taxonomy): Bacteria > Bacillati > Cyanobacteriota > Cyanophyceae > Nostocales > Nostocaceae > Nostoc > Nostoc sp. LEGE 12454. The sequence continues at coordinate 20,940 of NZ_JBWQXL010000048.1, read as the reverse complement.
AAGTCTTCCTAGCAACGGATACCCGTGTTGGTCAACAGGTAGCGTTGAAGTTGCTCAAAGATACGCTAGTGGCATCACTGGAAATGAGAAAGCGTTTTGAGCGGGAGGTGGCAGTTTGTGCTGCTTTGCAAAGCGACCACATTGTTAAGATTAGTGATTGTGGTGTAACCCCGGAAGGTTTTCCATTTTATGTAATGGAATATTTGCGGGGACAAACGCTCAGGCAATTACTGTTGCGCGAAAAGCGGCTGTCTGTTGAGCGGACGGTGAAGATTATGGCGCAAGTTTGTAAGGGTTTACAGCTTGCCCATCAAGGAGTGACTCTCCAACGGGATGGCGGCAAAACCACTGAACATATTCAGGTAGTTCATCGCGATCTGAAGCCAGATAATATATTTTTGATACCGACAGATTTGGGAGAGTGGGTGAAGGTTTTGGATTTTGGTGTTGCCAAAATTCGTAGTGAATCTTCAGAAAATTCCAATATTACAAATATAACTAGTACATTTATCGGTACATTTCGTTACGCACCTCCCGAACAAATCCAAAGCGATCGAAACCTGGATGCTAGAGGTGATATTTACAGCTTAGGGATTATCCTTTATGAAATGCTGAGTGCAGCCGACCCCTTTGGAATCAGCATTAAGGGTAGTCATGTGAGTGAGGCTTCTTGGGTATTAGCTCACGCTTATGAGCCACCAAAACCACTGCGCGAGCAACCAGGGTGCGAGCATTTACCCGAACAATTAGAAGCCGTGGTGATGAAATGCCTCCACAAGAACCCAGCCAACCGATTTGCAACGGTAGAAGAACTAAATCGGGCTTTGCAAGCTGCTGCCAAGTTTGCCACAGAATCTAGCGTACCCGAACAAATGACTGGGCGATCGCAACCTTCTTCTAATCAAGGCTCAAATCACGAAACTGTTCCCAGACAATCGAACGACGATACTGTTATTCGTCCTCCATCTGGTTTCAATCAAGGCTCAAATCACGAAACTGTTCCCAGACAATCGAACGACGATACTGTTATTCGTCCTCCATCTGGTTTCAATCAAGGCTCAAATCACGAAACCGTTCCCAGACCATTTAACCCAGTTGAGCAAAATCAACAGAGTCCTGTGAATAATCCTAACGCCAGCAAACCTGATGTGACGTTATATCAACCACGACCAGGAGCTAATCAAGGCGGGCAACAAGTACCACCAGATAAGACCTTGTTTCAACCGCGACCAGGAGCTAATCAAGGTGGGCAACAAGTGCCACCAGATAAGACCTTGTTTCAGCCGCGACCAGGAGCTAATCAAGGTGGTCAACAAGTACCACCAGATAAGACCTTGTTTCAGCCGCGACCGGTATCTAATCAAAGTAGACCACCAGTGCAACCAGATGTGACGTTATATCAACCACGACCTGCGTCTAATCAACGCAGACCACAAGCGCGAACGGATGACACTATTTACCAACCAAAGCTAAGTGAGCAGCTAACTACGAGAATTACTCCCAATTTCTTGCGAATTGTAGGGGTGGTGTTGGCTATTGGGCTGACTTTAGCAGTAGTAACCTATATATATACTCAATTGCAATCTGGTAAACAGCCAAACAACCAGCAAAATTTACCTAACAGCGATCAGCGCATTTAGAACTAATCAGTTTTCAATACACCTCTTGCATAAATCAAAAATAAGAAAGAACCCCACCCCGCCAAAGCTACGCTTTGTCTCCCCTCCCGAAGAGCGGGGAGGGGTTGGGGGTGGGGTGTTAGGGACTTTTGCAAGAGGTCTAATCAATACGGTTCGGTTAAGTTAAGGTTTTTTGATGAAAATTATAGATCGCAAAGACGCGATAAATCATCATAAAGACGCGATAAATCGCCGTCTCTACAATATCAGTCTTTTGTATAGACGGCTATTCATCGCGTCTCCCGACTTGGGCGAATTGGCGTACTAATCATAGGGGTACACCAATCAGCATTGCTGTGCCCCTATAATTCATCCCAAACTACGGGAAAAGAATAATCTGAAAACGCCGAGAAATCACGATTTTCGCTGCGGGTTTCTTCATCCAGAACTTTGACAACTTTGTTATAAATGTCTTGTGCTTGTTGCGGTGAATCACCGATGCTGGTTAATCCCACCTTGCCAAACTGCGAAAGGCAACCCATAAGATGAAACACTGTACCCGTTTCTGTACCACTGTCAAAGTGCAGTCTGTGGTGAGCAATGATATCCATCAAATCATTCGGTAATAATCCCTGATAGCGCTCTTTTTGCAGATTATCAGTGGCAATGTAGTATTTTGGACGACCTTGTTGACTATAAAATAAACCCGTGGAAAGGTCATAGCGGCCGTTCGTTAATAATTTCAGGGTCATGAATGGATGAGTTGTACCGCCTTTACGCAGGTTAATTTCGATCGCCTGAATATCCCAGTCTCCATTACCCTTGTCAACGGCAATAAAATCTACACCAAACCGCTCTAAAGTGCCTTTCTCTGCTAGCTTTCTGCCAACTTGAAGCCCCAATTGCTGTAATTGCAATCGATATGTTTCATCAGCAGGAAACCTGCAACCAAGATAAATCTGACCGTCTGGGCCTCCGAGAATTTGGTCGTGAGTTGACAGGATTTCCACTTCGCCTTGGGGTGTGATCCGTCCTTGAACGCTGGGCGATCGCTTAATTTCCCCTTCCACAAATGCTTCAGCGAGTGCCCCTAACTCAGGCATTTTTCCCAAAAAACTATCCCAAGTTTCTTGTTTTGCTTGAAAGCGCATCGTTGATAAGCGATCGCTAATTGCTGCTATCCTTTCGGCATGAGTACCAATGTTTGGTGCTAAATTCTCAATCGGTCTAAGATCCAACAATGCATTTCCCTCTCCAGAAATGCCTTCGTTGAGTTTTACTACTACCCGTTTTAATGTTGGTTGGCGTTCCCACAAATCAACGGTACCTTCTGTCAAATCTTTGTGGTTCCAAACTTTTTCGCTGCCATCTGGATGCGGTATTCCGCTTTCTTTGAAGATTTGCCGACTGCCACTTTTTGTTCCCCAAATCTGTAAATCTGGTGCAGCAGCATACAGTGGCACACCTAATTTTAAAGACAATTCGCCTTCCCACTGCGAAGAGTTGTAGCAGATCATAAATGATTTGTCTAGCCTCAAAGATTGACGAATTCGTTCTACCAAGCGTGGGCGTTCTAAAATCTTTTGGCTCAGAGGCTTAAAAGAGGAATCATAAGTAGAAAGTAGCAGTAAGCGATTGCGAGCATGAGAAAAGGGAATTCCTGGCAACAGTTGCAGATAATAATCAATGATACTAGGATGTAGCGGTACTGATGTTACATAAATCAGTCGAGTCTGGGGATTCTGCAACCGAATTAAGGAAAATAGTAATCTTTCTTCATAATGCTCGCAGCCTTCGATTTTTTGCAGTTCGCCCTGGTCGAGACTCAAGGAGGGAATAATTAAAATATCTGCTTCACTATTGTCAAATAGTTCGCTCGTTTTCCAGCGATCGCGCAGGGTTAATTGTAACTGGCGAAACTTTTCAACCTGTTCTAACTCGGAAATATTTAATGTTGCCATAACCCTTACCCTCTAATGATCTCAATGTAGCGCACCACGTAGCCTTTTGGAAAATGTATAGTCGTCGTATCAAGATTCAGGTAGTTTTGTAAAAAATTTCCGGAAGTCCGCAAGGATCGATCGAGCTATAGCAACTCGTAAATCGCTGACTTCTTTAATTTCTTTTCCCTCTTAAGGTTGAGCTAATTGCAGCTTAGTTTACCTCTAGGGGGCGATAAAGTACAGCAATATAATAGTTAACTTGAAAGCAGATGAAAAAGATAAATTCTTCATCACATTAGAGTTGTGTACTTATTTTCACGATCGGGCGTGAGGATAAATAATGTAAGTTGCGTAGAGTCGCTGTAATAAGTAAGTTTGGCAAACATCCAGGATATAAATGCCTAAAATTACAAATGGCTAGTGAGAGTCAAAGCAAAAAATAGACCTTGGGTTGAATTTTCGATCCAAGGTTTAGTTATGAAATAGGGAATAGGAGAGATGAGAAAAATGGAGTGTAACTAATTCTCAATGCTCAATTCCCCATTTACAATGCCCCATTCAATATTCAATTACCAAGGTAAAACAGATGGCTAAATCAAAAGAACCAAAAGAGAAAAAAGAGCAAAAATTACAACCACCACAGCAACAAGAAACACCAGGTGTTGAATCAGAAATGACACCAAAACCCAAAGCAGATGATGCTCAGTATCGGGGTAGTGGTAAGTTACAAGATAAGGTAGCATTGATTACGGGTGCAGATAGTGGGATTGGTCGTGCTGTTGCGATCGCATTTGCAAAAGAAGGTGCAGATGTGGCAATCCTTTACCTTAACGAACACGATGATGCCAAAGAAACAAAACATTTAGTAGAACAACAAGGGCGTCGTGCAGTAACTATTGCAGGTGATATTGGCAATGAAACTTTTTGTCAGCAAGCTATACAGCAAACAGTTGGTGAGTTTGGCAAACTCGATATTCTGATCAACAACGCTGCTGAACAACATCCGAAAGAAAGTATTGAAGAAATCACCGAAGAACAACTAGAGCGAACTTTTCGCACTAATATCTTCTCGATGTTTTTCATGACTAAGGCTGCACTCAAGCATCTACAAGCAGGCAGTGCTATCATTAATACCACATCGGTAACAGCTTATAAAGGTAGCCCACAACTACTAGATTACTCCTCTACAAAAGGTGCGATCGTTGCTTTCACTCGCTCCTTATCAAAAAATTTGGTATCCAAAGGAATTCGGGTTAATGCTGTCGCGCCAGGGCCAATTTGGACACCTTTAATTCCCTCAACTTTTCCTGAAGAGAAAGTTGAAAATTTTGGCAAACAAGTACCAATGGAACGAGCCGGACAACCAGAAGAAGTTGCTCCTAGCTACGTATATTTAGCCTCTGATGATAGTTCTTATGTCTCTGGACAAGTGTTACACGTCAATGGTGGAGATGTTGTCAATGGTTAAGTGAAAAATTCAGTCATTAGTCATTAGTCATTGGTCATTGGTTATTCACTTTGAATAAAGGACTAATGACTAATGATAAAAAAATAATTACTTCTAATTATACCCTGATGGTCTTCCATTGGAGGGATGAGTAAATGTGGGAATATTGATAGTCTATCTAGCAGCAAACATTTAATAAATAATAACTACGTCTATGGCATCTCCTACACCATTGAATGGCAGAGAACTAGTAGATTGTGCTAGAGCAAATGCCCAGCAAGGAATTGAAACTGCTGCTTATCAATGTGGCTATGGTCAAGACCTCAACAAATTTGCCAGAGAACTTAGACAAGCTTGTGAAGACATGAATTTACAAGTGAAGGAACTTAGCGGATTGATTACTGACCAGGACATGATACTACAATTGGGTACTGGCGAAATTGTTGCTCCAGATACGGAATCAGAATTGTAAAAGTTAAGTTAGTCATTTGTCCTTTTTCCTTTGTGATTTGTAGTGTGTTATTCACTAATGACTAATACTTCTCTTCGAGAGGCTGCGCCAACGACTACGCTCAGTACAAGTGACTAATGACCAATGACTCTTTTCATAACTTTAAAATTACCCGTGCCAAATTGAAGTAAATCAAAACACCTACGACATCAACTGCTGTGGTGATGAACGGGGCTGACATTAATGCTGGATCTAAACGAAGATAGCGGAATAGAAACGGCAGTGCTGAACCGGAGATCGAAGCCAAAATAGAAATAGCTACCAAACTAGTGCCTACAGCGATCGCTACTTCTAATCGTCCTTGTAGAAAATAAGCCCAGACAGTAGCGATCGTACCTAACATTCCTCCCAATAATGCCCCAGCGATCGCTTCCCGGCCGATTACCTGCAATGCACCAAGCGATCGGATTTCATCGGTGTTCATCCCGCGAATCACCACTGTGGAAGATTGAGCGCCTACGTTACCCCCAGTACCAGTCAACAAGGGAATAAAGGCCGTCAGTGTCACCACTTTTGCTAAAAGATCCTCTTGCGACTTAATAATTGTTCCTGTGACGGTATTGGTTATAAGTAAGACCAATAACCAGACAACTCGCTTCCGAGCAATTTCCAGCAAATTCATTTGAAAATAATTGTCGCCCCCCGACTGCACACCACCACCCAAGGCATAGATATCCTCGGTGGTTTCTTGTTGCAGAATATCAATCACATCATCCACCGTAACGATACCTACTAGAAGCTGTTCTCGATCTACTACAGGCACAGCCAAAAAATCATATCTTTGGATTAATCTTGCAACTTCTTCTTGATCTGTATCAGTGTAGACAAACACCACATCACGGGTCATAATTTCGCCAATAATTTGCTCAGGCTGAGACGTTACTAATTCCCGCAACGATACAATCCCCGTCAAGCGCCTTGCCGCATCCATGACATAAAGATAATAAATCATCTCACTGGCATTAGCTAAGTTGCGAATTCGCTCCAGAGCTTGAGATACTGTAAAATTTTCTTTCAGCGAGATCAACTCTAGCGTCATTATTCGCCCAGCTGTATCAGCTTCATAACCCAATAGTTGGGCTGTAGCTTGACGTTCTGCTGGACTCAGTTGTTCTAGCAAGCGATTGACGACTTTTGCCGGTAACTCATCAAATAACCTAGCTCGGTCATCCGGCGACATTTGATCGACAATATCGCAGACTTCCTGGCTTTTAAGTTCTTCAATTAACCGTTCTTGAACACTGTAGTCGAGATATTCATAAACCTCTATCGCCTCATCCTTAGAAAGCAAGCGAAAAGCCAAAGCGTGCATCGCTTCTGGTAAACCTTCAATCGCCTCGGCAATATCCGCAGGCTGCACGGGTACGAGAATAGATTTTGCTCCCTGCAAGTCTCCTGCTTCTAGGAGCATTTGCAGTTGAGTCCGTACTAAATCTCGCAATTCCCTGCGTGAGAGATTCTGGATGGTAGAGTTTAAATTGTTTGTCTCAGTCAAAGTCCACTTTCCTCAGCCAGTTTGAACAAGGTTGCTGCCCCTAGTCTAGGGGAAAGTGGGAATGTGCAACGTCAAACTTGTAATTTTTCTGACTTCGAGTAAATTGAAAACTTTTGTAAATGAACGGAAGAGTAGGGTTTCGGACGCTGACAATTTTTTGCTTGCGGTACTTCGTAAAGCCTGCGGCATAGCAACTCTTAGAGACGCATCGCGAACGCTTAGGGCGTAGCCTCTTGTAGAGAAGAGAAACTGTCGCATAGCGATTTACAGGATAATCCACCCACAACAAGGTTATTCAAAAAGTACGATTGATTATTTCTTAAATTCCAGTAGATTGTGTTCCAATACTTGTCGGGTTTTGGGGGAAAGGGACTCATGTTAAAGGGGAAAAACTTTATATATCGAGCCTTCCAATCCTTTTCCCCTTACCCTTTTCCCTTTAACCGAGCAGTATTGGATTGTGTTCTCTAGCTTAAATGCATGAATAGTGAGGCTCTTGCAAAAGTTTTTGTTCCACTGATTTTAGGTTATTACTATATTTCTGTTGGTTTTGGTAACAAAGAGATAAAATAATAGTCAAAATGAAGTATAGATAAATATTAATTTTTCAAATCTTTAAGTATTAAAATTTTTCTTTATACAAATTTTATATAGTTAATAAATTTATAGATAAAACATATTAGATTATCCGATATTTTGGCATGTTTTATTTAAATATCATCAAAACTTTTATATTCCTTTAAAAAAGCATATATCAATATGAATATTTCAAGAAAGTTCCATACAGAAGATAGACATAACACCGCTATCTATTGTCAAATGTGTAAGAACTAAAAGAATACTTAAGTAATCTATGTAAAGTTATTGCATTTGACGAATTACGCATGTATTTTCTTTTTTAAGCACTGCTTGCCTTGCTGATATGCATCTGCACATCAGTAAAATTTAGAAGGTCTCAAGAATTCAGTAATTTCTTGAAAAAAAAGCAAAGACTAACAAAGACTAATATATTCTTCAACTAATTATTCATGATTAGTAATTACTGAATATATATCTATAAGTTAATCAATTATTAGCTTATCAGTATATTTATTTCAAGCTTCATGATGCATTCTTTGTTGGAATATTCAATGTAAAATTAATCCTGAAACACTAATTATGACATCAAATCAAAACTTATCAACATCTGTAAGTCCAGTAATTACTACTAAATCATCTCTAGAAAGTATTGACCAAAAACAAAGCAGCATTTCTGCTCGCTCTAGCCTACTCTCTCAAGGAGATGGACTCAAGGCAGAGTATTACGACAACATGGACTTCACCAACCTGAAGGTAACTCGTACAGATCCGACGGTGAACTTTAACTGGCGCGCTGGTTCTCCCGATTCGTCGATTGGTGTAGATACCTTCTCAGCGCGGTGGACAGGTCAGGTAGAAGCCAAGTACAGCGAAGCTTACAAGTTCTACACCACTGCTGATGATGGTGTGCGACTGTGGGTGAATGGTCAACAAATCATCAATCAGTTTATCGATCAACCTGCCACCGAATCCAGTGGCTCGATCGCATTGGTTGCAGGTCAAAAGTACGATATTAAACTTGAGTACTACGAAAATCAATCCAATGCCGTTTCTCAACTGCGTTGGTCAAGCACCTCTCAGGCGAAAGAAATCATTCCCCAGTCGCAACTGTATAGTAATATCAGCACAACTAGTAATGGCAACGGACTCAAAGCAGAATACTACGACAACATCGACTTCACAAACCTGAAGATAACTACTACAAATCCGACGGTGAACTTTAATTGGGGCGCTGATTCTCCCGCTCCGTCGATTGATCCAGATACCTTCTCAGCGCGGTGGACAGGTCAAGTAGAAGCCAAGTACAGCGAAACTTACAAGTTCTACACCACTGCTGATGATGGTGTGCGACTGTGGGTAAATGGTCAACAAATCATCGATAAGTTTATCGATCAACCTGCCACCGAATCCAGTGGCTCGATCGCATTGGTTGCAGGTCAGAAATACGATATTAAACTTGAGTACTACGAAAATAAAAACAATGCCGTTTCGCAACTGCGTTGGTCAAGCACCTCTCAGGCGAAGGAAATCATTCCTCAGTCTCAACTTTATTCACCAGTTCTTCCGACCACTATCACCTTAGGATCGTCTTCGATGACTGTGAACGAAGGCAGTGATAGTGTTACCGTTAAAATACTTAGAAGTGGAGATTTAAGTAGTACATCTTCAATTAAGTATGCGACTATAGCTAATACTGCTACAAAAGGAGTTGACTATGGGAGTGAAGGCGTTGAAAGTGCTGGAATACTTACTTTTGCGCCGGGACAAAGCAGCACGCAGGTATCCATTCCGATCAATGATGATTCCTTGATAGAAGGAGATGAAACCTTTAATTTTGTCATCGATCAGGCAGAAGGGGCAACACTAGGACTCCAAAGAACTCTCGCAGTTACGATTCAAGACAACGATCGCTCTGGACTCGATTTCAGTCAGCCAGTAGTTAATGAGGGTGACGGTACTGCTAAGGTGATAGTTACACGGGGCAACGCTTCGGCGGCTGCTAGCGTCAATTACATAACCCAAGATGGGACTGCTAAAGCTGGATCTGACTACCAGGCTGTATCTGGAAGCTTGAGTTTTGCAGCCGGACAAACCAGCAACACCATTGTTATCCCCATTCTTAATGACAACGTTGGGGAATCAAATGAAACATTTGCTTTGAAGTTCAGTAACGCAGTTGGAGTGCAGCTAACTAATCAACAGACAAGTATCAGTATTATTGATAATGACTCTGGTAACTTTGCTTTAGATACGGTAGCTTCTGGTTTGAATCAACCCACAGCTTTTGAATGGGCACCTGATGGTAACAGCATGTTCATTGCCCAGAAAAATGGGGTAGTGCGAGTCATGAAAAACGGTACCTTATTATCAACACCATTTACTGATATTCGCGGACAGGTAAATGATACGCGCGATCGCGGTTTGTTAGGCATTACCGTACATCCAGATTTTGGCAAAAGTCCAAACGGCAAAAACTATGTTTACCTGTTGTATACCTACGATCCACCAGAAACTAATACAAGCAATTCTAAGAACAATCCCAATAGTACATTGGACGATCCCGACCAGAATGGGAATCGGACTGCGCGGCTAAGTCGCTTTACAGCTGACCCCAACACTAATTACACTACTGCGATCGCTGGCAGCGAAGTTGTGCTGCTAGGCACAAATGGCACTTGGGGAAATATTAACAAACCGGATGGAAATAGTACAAATGTCTCACTTGGCTATGCACCATCAGGAATTCTCAACAAAGATACTGGTAAGCCGTTTACCAGCTTGCAGGATTATCTCAATAATCTTGATAAAGTCCAAAATGTCCAGAATTTTATAGCCAATGATAGTGAATCTCACTCAGTTGGTTCTGTGCGCTTTGGTACTGATGGTTCTCTGTTTGTTAGCTTAGGAGATGGTACTTCCTACAATGGCATAGACCCGCGAGCAATTCGCGTTCAGGATGTTAATAATCTGTCCGGTAAGATCCTGCGGATTGACCCGATTACTGGTCAAGGCTTATCGAGTAATCCTTTCTACAATGGCGATCTCAATAGCAATAGTTCCAAAGTTTATAGCTTAGGTCTGCGTAACCCCTTCCGTTTCACAATTGATAAAAAGACCAATACCCCCGTAGTTGGTGATGTTGGCTTCGTGACTTGGGAAGAAGTCAATGTCGCAAAACCAGGATCGAACTTTGGCTGGCCGTTCTATGAAGGAGGACTTGATGCCAATGGCAATACTACCAGTCTGAAACAATCAGGCTATTCTAATCTAGATGCAGCGAAAGCTTTCTATAGTAGCGGTAAAACTGTTACAGCACCAGTTTACACCTACAAGCATACTGGTAGTTCTAATTCGATCGTCATGGGTGACTTTTACACAGGTAATACTTTCCCTTCAATCTATCAAGGTGCTTTATTCGTTGGTGATTTCAGCCAGGGAACTATCGATGCTTTGACTTTCGATAGTCAGGGTAAATTTGTCTCAGTTAAGCGGTTTGCTTCCCAAGCAGATAGACCTAATTTAGGGTTAACTGCACAAATCACCACTGGCCCGGATGGTAATCTGTATTACGCAAACTTGACCGGCGGCGAGATCGATCGCTTCCGACCTGTTTAGAGATCGAGACGCTTGGGTTAAGAATAATAGTAGGTTGGGTTGAGCAACGGCGAAACCCAACAAAGCCTTGACGTAGGTTGGGTTTCGTCCCTCAACCCAACCTACGGTCAAGATAACTTTGTCAGAAATCCCAACAATTTTTTGGTATTTGATGTTAAAAGCGTTCGACGATAAGCATCAGCTGCTTTTTTAATCGCTTCGGCTTGAGTGGGATAAGGATGAATTACACTGCTTAACTTGCTCAAACCAATCTTATTCACCATTGCCGTAGTCACTTCTGAAATCATCTCACCCGCGTGACTGGCGACAATAGTTGCACCGATAATTTCATCAGACCCCTTTTTATGGTGGATTTTGAGAAATCCTAACTCTTCACCATCGGCGATCGCTCGATCTACACTATTAAAAGGTATGTTGATGGTTGTCACCTCAATACCCAATTTCTGCGCCTCGTGTTCGTACAAACCTACGTGAGCAATTTCTGGGTCAGTATAAGTTACCCAAGGCATCACCAGACTACTGAGTTTCGAGCGTCCTATGCCAAAGGGAGAAAACAGGGTATTTTTAATTACAATCCGCGCCGCAGCATCAGCAGCATGGGTAAACTTCCAGTTCATGCAGATATCGCCAGCTGCATAAATTTTGGGATTGGTCGTTTGGAGGTAATCATTTACCTTTACGCCTTGGTGCTTGTCATATTCTACACCCACAGCTTCTAAATTTAGATTTTCGACATTTGGCGATCGCCCCGCACCAACTAAAATTTCATCGACTGTCACCGAATCTCGATGACCGTTGGAGGAAAAGTAAAGGCGTTTCCCTTCGGTGACAGTTACCACTTCCTCCAACTTGGAATCGAGTACTACGCGAATTCCTTCGTTAATCAAAACCTTTTGGAGAATTTTAGCGGCTTCAGCGTCTTCTTTATTCAGGAGATGAAAACCGCTATGGAAAAGCACCACCTCACAACCCAAACGCCGGAAAGCTTGCGCCAATTCGCAACCAATGGGCCCGCCACCAATCACCGCCAAACGTTCCGGTCGTTGAATTAAGGAAAAAACCGTCTCATTGGTTAGATAACCCGCCTGTTCAATTCCCGGAATCGACAGTTGTGCGGCTCTTGCGCCAGTCGCAATTACAGCTTTTTTAAACTTGAGGGTTTTGTCGCCAACTTCTACGGTATTTTTACTTGCAAAGCGACCGCTACCCAAAAAGACATCAACACCCAAGTTTTGAAACCGCTCCGCCGAATCATTAGGGCTGATACCAGCTCTTATCCGCCGCATCCTGGCCATAACTTTGGGAAAATCAACATCAATATTATGTTGGGGAATATTAACTCCCAAGTCTTTAGCATCCCAGATTTCGCCAACGACGCGGGCAGACCGAATAATAGTTTTAGATGGTACGCAACCAACATTTAAGCAATCTCCACCCATGAGATGCTTTTCAATCAACGCCACCTTTAAACCCAAATCCAGACCCGCAGCACCCGCAGCCACGACTAATCCCGCCGTACCAGCACCAATTACTACCAAGTCGTAAACATCGGCGGGTTGAGGATTAACCCAATTTGGCGGATGGACGTAAGATACCAACTTTTGGTTATACTCGTCTATTGGGCGAACTGTGACTCTCTCTAAATCTGAATTGGTCATTGGCAAAACCTCTTTTAAAATTAAGAATCCCGATTAATTTAGGCGGCTCAGTCTTTTATTTTTATACTTGTTTAATAATTGGACTTTGGACAAAATTAATTATTTGTTGGCGCATCCAATTCAGGCAGTAACCGCCGAACGATTGAATTGACGCGGCGCGAAACCGCAACCAAGCCCGATAAAAATTAACGGACAATGCGAGCGTATCTTAATGATTCACGAAGCCCTACGGCTTGAGATTAAGCGACGCTTTGCCTGTCTCCGGGTCGAAAGGCACTGATTGATGCTCATGCACAATCATCCACTTGGCATCAATCTCACGCAAGCAAACAGTCGCCCGTACCCACATTTCGACTTTCCCTCCGTCTGTCAGTGTTCCGCTCACACGATAGAGGTAATGGCAGAAAGCCACCGTTTCGCCCGTCATGATGCTCAGGTCTAGAATCTCATAGCCGATTGAGCCTTGAAACGAAGAAACCCATTTCTGGGCGCGTTCTCTAACCGTATCTACTCCGATATATTGCAGTGGATTAATGATATCGAAGGACAGAATATCCGGCGCGTGATTGGACAAAAGCGCGTTGATGTCCTTGTTGCCTACTGCTTTGACGCGCTCCTCGATTATCGTGCGAATTTGAACTTCATCATTTGGTTTACTATTTTCAGTTGTCATATTATTTTCCTTTGTTCAATTGTTATCCCATTTTCCGCAATTTATTTTGTAATATACGAAGATTACCAAAGATAGCGAGGGCATCTGTCCACCCTTACAATTCCTCTTCTAAAGCTTTCCGCGCAATCCGGGTTACATAAACTGTAACGGCGACTGTCGCAATCAAACCCAAGATGCGAATTGCCCATTGTAAAGTCGGGTTGGTAGGTTGAGTCTCAGTCCCAATCATGGCCAGATTACCTGCAAGGGAACCAATATAAACGTACATAATGGTTCCGGGAATCATGCCTAGAGAGCCGATGAAGTAATCTTTAAGTGAAACTCCTGTGATGCCAAAGGCATAGTTGAGCAAATTGAAAGGAAATATCGGGGACAATCGCGTTAACAGGACAATTTTTAATCCTTCTCTACCAACCGCTTGGTCAATGGCGGCAAATTTTTTGTTATCTGCGATTTTACCAGCAACCCAACCCCTTGCTAAATAACGTCCCACAAGGAAAGCAGCAGTAGCGCCAAGGGTTGCACCGATAAACACGTAAAGAGAACCCCAAACTGCACCAAAAATCACACCAGCCCCCAAAGTGAGAATAGAACCTGGGAAAAAAGCAACGGTAGCGATAATGTAAAGGGCAATAAAAGCTATAGCTCCCATCGCACCCAAGCTATCAATCCACTGTAAGGCTTCGCGTAAAATTGCTTGGGGATTAAAAGAATTTGAATTTGCCGATTCTTGTGCTAAAGCTGGGTCTGTATTTAATGAGAAACTACTTGCCAATATTAGTAATATTAATGTGCAGAGGCTAAAAAACTTTTGGAAATTTCTGGCATCAATACTTTTAACACTTCGGCTTCGCTCAGTGTTAAAGCCGAGCGGAGTCGTTCGCGTAGCGTCTCGCAGAGAGGCTTTAAATATCTGAATGATTGTTAGTTTTTTCATGAGTTGTGATTTCTTCTACTGCCACACTTTGAGCTAATGCTTTCTGAGCAACTTTTGTGATATATACAGTTACAGCAACGGTAGCAATCAACCCAACTACTCGCATTATCCATTGCCAAACTTTAGTCTCTGGAGTAATTGGTTGATGAGAAATGTTAATCATGGCAAGATTCCCAGCTAAAGAACCAATATAAACGTACATCACAGTACCGGGAATAATACCGAAGGAACCTAATATATAGTCTTTGAGAGAAACCTGTGTTATCCCAAAAGCATAATTTAATAAATTGAATGGAAAGACAGGTGAAAGACGAGTTAGCAAAACAATTTTCCATCCTTCTTTGGAAACTGCTAAATCAATCGCTTTAAATTTAGGGTGTTTTTCCATTTGTTGAGAAACCCAATCCCGCGACAGGTAGCGTCCAATGATAAAAGCCAAGGTTGCTCCAATTGTTGCAGCAATTAGCACATATATTGATCCCCAAAATACACCAAACAGACAACCACCTTTGAGGGTTAGAAGAGAACCCGGTATAAATAGTAATGTTGCTAAGTTGAAAATAACTATGTAGGCAATAGGCCCTAAAGTACCAAGACTGTGAACCCAAATGACTGAAGTCTGTAAAAGTCCCTGAAAGTTTAACTGTTTAGCAGCAATTATTAGAGTGACAATCAGGCAACTTAGCAGTAGTAGTTTGAGTTTGGAATTGAATAAACGCTTGTTCATTTTTATAAGTTTCACCCTCAGAGGCTCGATGTTGACCTTTTGAAGCTCAATGTTGACCTTTTGAAGCTCAATGTTGACCTTCTGAGGCTCAATGTTGACCTTCTGAGGCTCAATGTTGACCTTCTGAGGCTCGACGTTGACCTTCTGAGGCTCGATGTTGACCTTTTGAGGCTCAATGTTGACCTTCTGAGGCTCAATGTTGACCTTCTGAAGCTCGACGTTGACCTTCTGAAGCTCAACTTTAAAATTTACACCTCAAATCCAATGCCCCTAAGATATACCACCTACATGAGAAACAGCTTAAAGCCTCTTAAATTTTTCTCGGCGATACCAGCTACAAATTCGCTCAGGTGAAACGCCGAGCAAATAAGCAATAATTACTATTTGATTAAGTAGCGTAGTTTTGAATACTCCCTTTTGCAACCATCTACGGGCTGAGGTGACAACTGGTGTGGGAATAATTACAACACGTCCGATGCGTTTTAGACGACGCATCAGTTCAAAGTCTTCCATGATAGGCAATTCGGGAAAACCGCCTATTTGCTGAAATACTTCCTTTGTTAAAAAAATTGCTTGGTCGCCATAAGGCATTTGATAAAAATGCGATCGCACATTTACTCCCCACTCTACCCATCGTAAACTTAAAAGTGAGGCATCAATCCGCAACTTAAAAGCACCAGCCACAATCCCAGGCTGTTGTAGTGCCGTGCGAATCATCTCATCAAACCCAGTTGGGAAACGGGTATCTGCATGGAGAAATAACAAAATCTCACCACTTGCCGCTACAGCACCCGCGTTCATTTGCACAGCACGACCGGGAGATGATGAGATAACTTTGACATTTAAAGACTGAGCGATCGCTACAGTATCATCACTAGAGCCACCATCGACTACAATGACTTCTACATTTAGATTGGCTTGAGTAGTAGCAATGGCTTTTTTAATATTCCCCGCTTCATTAATAGCCGGAATAATAATCGAAATTTTGGCTGCGTCAATACTCTCACTCATGATTGCTGAGTTTTCTTTTCCGATTGGTCAGGAAATGAACACTCTACCGTTATCTTAAGATTACTTTCAGCCGTGCCTTTAGTCACGTAAGGTATACCTGCTTCACCGCCAACTTTGATGCCAAATTCAAGAGTGACTTTATCAATATTAGCAACAGGGATTTTCTTAAAAGCATTCAGTGAATAAACAGTGTAAGCCCGAATTGTACCTTCAATTGCTTGGAAATTTTGGACTATCTGTTTTTGTGCAGCGTCAGCATTCCATCCCTTATCAATGAGTGCTTCTTCCTCTCCCTCTGGGGAAACTTCGGTAATGACTGGTGGTGCATCTATATTATCTGTAGCCTCAATGTAAATAATAGTGCCATCTTCTAACTGAATAGGTGTGAGTTGAGTCATGGGATAAATCTCGCCTAAAAGAATTGCGTCTAGGGTAGCCCAGCGGTGCTTATCTACAAAATTTTACGGAAAATGCGGTAAATTTCTTGTAGAGGCTGGAAATAATTCGGCACAACTATCATAGGGCTTTGCAGGATGAGTCGAGACGCTTTGGTGGTGGGAATTAATACGTATGACCGCTTAAAGAGTCTCAACGCACCAGCTGCCGATGGTGAAGCGATCGCTCAAATCTTACAACAATATGGGGAATTTCGGGTAACGCGGCTACCAGCAGTCAAAGACAAGGAAAATGAGACGATTCGCATTGGCAAGCAAACTAAAGTTAGTTTAACTCAGTTAGAAAGAGCGATCGTCCAATTGTTTAAGCCAGATGGGAAGCCGCCAGACACAGCACTGTTGTATTTTTCTGGTCATGGATTGCGGAAAAATTTAGGAATTCAGGAAGGCTTTTTAGCGACGAGTGAAGTCAACCCTGACGCGGGTAATTGGGGATTATCTTTGCAATGGCTGCGGCGACTGCTGCAAGAAAGTGAAGTCAGACAACAAATTGTGATTTTGGATTGCTGCTATAGCGGAGAAGTGCTAAATTTTGCAGAGGCAGATCCAGGCGATCGCGGTAAAGGCAGAGACAGGTGTTTTATTGCGGCTTCTCGTGATTTTGAAGTAGCTTTTGAAGAGATTAACAGCCAACACAGCGTTCTCACCGCCGCACTGCTGAAAGGTTTGGAACCAAAACAAGACCGTTGGGTGAGTAACTACACTTTAGTAGACTTGCTCAATCAAGAACATCATCCCTTTCCCCAGCGTCCCATATTTGCTAACTCTGGTGAAGCAATTAATCTCACCCGCAAATGGAATTCCTCTGTTGTTAACTCCACAGTACAGGTATCAGCTATTTGTCCTTACAAAGGGTTGTCTTATTTTGATTGCACAGAAGCAGATGCCAACTTATTTTATGGCAGAACAGCGTTAACCGACGAATTATTAGAAAAAGTGCGATCGGGTAATTTCCTCGCTGTCTTGGGAGCATCAGGAAGTGGTAAATCTAGTGTTGTCAGAGCCGGTTTACTTTATCAATTAAAGTTAGGACGTAGGTTATCAGGTAGCGATACTTGGCAGTTGAAAATATTTCGACCAGGGATTAACCCCTTACAAAATTTAGCACTGGCATTTGTAGAATCAGAATTATCAGATATTGAACGCGCATCACAATTAGCAAAAGCAGAAGAATTAATTGCCAAAGGCGCAGTTGCTTTAGGACAGTTGATTACTGCTGCACAAACTCAGCGCGTAGTGCTAGTGGTAGACCAATTTGAGGAAGCTTTTACTCAATGTCAAGACATTACAAAACGACAGCAGTTTTTTGAATGTGTGCTAGGTGCTTTGCAACGTGATGACAATAAACTCTGCCTAATAATCACAATGCGGGCTGATTTTTTTGGCAAATGTCTGGAACAAGAGTATGGCAGACTAGCTAAGAAAATTCAAGAGCATTTAGTAACAGTAACACCGATGAATCGGGAGGAATTAGAAACAGCAATTATCAAACCAGCTGAACTGGTGAACTTAGAAGTAGAACCGGAATTAATTTCTCAAATGATTGCAGATGTAGAAAATTCACCAGGTAGTTTACCATTGTTGCAGTACACACTGACAGAACTATGGCAGCAAAGAACTCAAGAACGGTTAACCCTGACTACCTATAGCAAACTAGGTGGAGTTAGAGGAACCCTGCAAAAACGTGCTACAGAAGTTTATGAGTCATTATCACTTGAGGAACAGCAAGCAACAAAGCGGATTTTTTTAGAATTGACGCAGTTGGGAGAAGGAACAGAAGATACGCGTAGACAAGTTGTGCAACGAGATTTAGTTAGTTCGCAGTATTCAGAAGCTTTGATTAATAGAATAATTCAACAGTTAGCTGATGAGAAGCTAGTTGTCACCAGTACCTTATCTAATCAAATTGCTGTGGTAGATGTGGCACATGAAGCACTGATTCGCCATTGGTTGCTATTACGCAAATGGATTGAGGAAAGTCGGAATATACTGCGACAAAAACGGAAAATTGAAGCGGTAGCTATTGAATGGCGAGATAGGAGAAAGGCGAAAGATTATCTCCTTCAGGGCAAGCGGTTGAGAGAAGCAAAAGATTTTCATAAACAACAAACTGAGAACTTAAGATTATCTGACCTAGCTGCTGAGTTTATTCAAACTAGTGTCAGACAAACGCGGAATAATCGCTTTATATCCGTTGGGTTTTTGTTAATTATTCCGATGGTTGCGTCAGTAGTTCTAGGTATTGTAATTGAAAAACAAATTAGGATAAGCCAACTTTGGCAGCAATTCGATGCTGTTAAGGGAAAGGAGTATAGTCGAGTAAGAATTCAAGCATTGGAAAAGCTGGTACAAGCTGGTGAAAGCTTAACTAAGAAAGATTTCAGCGGTGTCGACCTCAGCGGTGCCGACCTCAGCGGTGCCGACCTCAGCGGTGCCTACCTCATCAATGCCAACCTCAGCGGTGCCAACCTCATCAATGCCAACCTCAACGGTGCCAACCTCATCAATGCCAACCTCAACGATGCCAACCTCAGGAGTGCCAACCTCAACGGTGCCTACCTCAATAGTGCCAACCTCAGGAGTGCCAACCTCAGTGGTGCCAACCTCAGTGGTGCCGACCTCAGCTATGACTACCTCAGCAGAATCCTTGTCGAACTCAGCTATGACTACCTCAGCAGAATCCGTACCGACCTCAGGAGTGCCAACCTCAGGAGCATTATTGCCAACCTCAGCAGAATCATTGCCGACCTCAAAGGTGCCGACCTCAGCTATGACTCCCTCGGTGGTGCCGACCTCAGCGGTGCCAACCTCAGGAGTGCCAACCTTCGCGGTGCCAACCTCAGGAGTGCCAACCTCCGCGATGCCAAAGACCTAACTCCTGAGCAAGTTAAATCTGCTAAAAATTTGGATAAGGCTAAATATGACAAAGATTTTCGTGGCAAGCTTGGTTTACCACCAGAACCAGCTAAGTGAATACTTTGGGTTGCGTTTTTACTTCTACCCAATCCCGCAATGCAACTTTCCGCAAACTTTTTCTACATCATTAATTCGACTAAAAGTAGTTATTTTGCGGTCTTCTTTGCGTCTATGAGCAAAACAAAAAGATTTATTTGTCATAGCGAGCAAGGATCGGAGATTGCATCGCTGGCAATGAGTTTTTATAATTAAGCGATCGCAGTAAACAAAAACATTTCTCGGCAGTCATCACCACAACCGCGTCAATGTTTGAGAAGGTGAATTATGTGCAACCTGAGTTACCCTTAAATCAATGGGGACAAATGAGCTGTGAAACTAATCAAACACAGGCGGTTAAACTATATCGAAAAGCATTGCTTTCATCAAAATGGTTAACCGTTTACTGATGACTGTTAACTGATAACTGTCAACCACCAAGTATTATGTATAATTACAATCCTTTAGAATGCCTACCTTCATCGGCGGAATTACCAGATTCTGATGATACCCCTGTGGATAACGAACTACAAATATTAATTCCTAATTTATTGTTAGCCATCTTAGCCTCGATTTGGCAAACCCGTGATGACTGGTTTTTCGGTATCAACATGGGAATTTACTATACACCATTACAACCAGCTATAGTCCCTGATGGGTTTTTGAGTTTAGGTGTTGAACGTTTTGTTGGAGAAAACGGACGTTCTAGTTACGTTTTCTGGGAAGAAGAAGGGATTACGCCCATTTTAGCTTTAGAAGTTGTTTCTCAAACCTACAACGGCGAATATGAACAAAAGAAAATAGATTATGCCCAATTAGGCATTTTATATTACGTCATTTATGCACCAACGCGGCTACGTCGTAAGCGTCAACGTTTAGAAGTTTATCGCTTAGTTGAAGGTAAGTACACTTTACAACTCGGCGATAAAATTTGGATGCCAGAAATTGGTTTAGGGATTGGACGAGAACAGGGTACTTATCAAGGAAGAACACGAGAATGGCTATTTTGGTATGATCAAGATGGTAACAGATACCCAACTCCAGAAGAGGTAAACGCACAACAGCAACAACAGCTAGAACAAACTCAGCAGCAGCTTCAAGAACTTTTAGCCAGATTACAACAACAAGGAATTGACCCAAATTTACTATGAACTACCCCAGGCTCAAGCTTTTGCACAGCTAGAGGTAGTTCATTAGACCTCTTGCAAAAGTCGCTCAGGAAGATTTTATTTTGGGGAGACAAAGCTCATAATTGTAGAGAGCAGCAATCAGATTAAACCTTAAACTAAATCTTTTTCGGCGATTTCTATAAGTAAGG
>NZ_JBWQXL010000047.1:0-50040 GCF_056620565.1 Nostoc sp. LEGE 12454 | reverse complement strand
AGTGTAGGTGAGAGTGTCGCCAGCATCAACATCCTTAAAGGTGTTGTCTGGGATAGTGAAGTTGAAAACTGTGTCTTCTGTTGCTTGTTGAGGAGCGATCGCCTGAAATACCTCTGGCGGATCGTTGGTGTTGTTAACGGTGAGTACAAAAACATCATTCGCTTGAGCAAGAGATGGATCTGTAGCGGTGACTTTAATATTCAAGCTACCCACGTTTGCATTTAAGGGAGTGCCACTGAAAGTTTTGGTTGCAACATTGAAGCTTAACCAACTCGGTAGAGAGTTACCGTTTTCGAGAGTGGCAGTGTATGTGAGACTATCGCCATCGATATCAATGAAGGTGTTGTCTGGGATAGTGAAGTTGAAAACTGTGTCTTCTGTTGCTTGTTGAGGAGCGATCGCCTGAAATACTTCTGGCGCATCGTTGACGTTGTTAACAGTGAGTACAAAAATATCACTGATTTGAGCAAGATAAGTATCCGTAGCAGTAACTTTAATGTTCAAGCTACCCACATTCTCATTTAAGGGAGTGCCACTGAATGTTTGAGTAGCAGCATTGAAGCTTAACCAACTGGGTAGAGAGTCACCATTTTCGAGAGTGGCAGTGTAGGTGAGAGTGTCTCCAGGATCTGGATCTTGGAAGCTATCTGAGATTGTGAAGTTGAAATTTATGTCTTCTGGAATCTCTTTGTCTGCGATTTCCTTCACTAGCACTGGATTTTGGTTAACCCTGTAGCGTGCCACAGCAAAGTTATTGGCGCTTACTCCCGCGACTATTATCGTACCATCGTGTTGGGTGAGAGCATAGGCATTATCAGTAGTATTTGTACCGATATCAGTAGTGATGATGCCAGTAGTGTTGAAATCAGTGTCAAGAGTACCATTGCTGTTGTAACGTACTAAAGCAAAGTTATTGCTACTTGAACCCGCCACAATAATTTTGCCATTAGCTTGTACGCTAACGCTGTAGGCTATGTCAGTACCGCCCAAGTTAGTAGTAACCTTGCCAGTAGTACCAAAGCTGGTGTCGAGACTACCATTGCTGTCGTAACGTACCACAGCAAAGTTATTATTACTCACTCCCACTAACAGAATCTTGCCATCGTCTTGCAGGGCAATGTTGTAAGCTATGTCAGTACTGCCCAAGTTATTAATAACCGTGCCAGCAGTACCAAAGCTGGTGTCGAGACTGCCATTGCTGTTGTAACGTACCACAGCAAAGTTATTATTACTCACTCCCGCTACCAGAATTTTGCCATCATCTTGCAGAGCAACGCTGTAGGCTATGTCAGTACTGCCTAAGTTAGTAATGACTTTGCCAGCAGTACCAAAGCTGGTGTCGAGACTACCATTGCTGTTGTAACGTAAAACAGCAAAGTTACTATTACTCACTCCCGCTAACAGAATCTTGCCATCATCTTGTAGGGCAACGCTGTAGGCTATGTCACTACTGCCCAAGTTATTAATAACCTTGCCAGCAGTACCAAAGGTGCTGTCGAGACTACCATTGCTGTTGTAACGTAAAACAGCAAAGTTACTACTACTCACTCCCGCTACCAGAATTTTGCCATCGTTTTGCAGGGCAATGCTGTAGGCTATGTCAGTACTGCCCAAGTTAGTAGTAACCTTGCCAGCAGTACCAAAGGTGCTGTCGAGACTACCATTGCTGTTGTAACGTACCACAGCAAAGTTATTATTACTCACTCCCGCTACTAGAATCTTGCCATCGTCTTGTACAACAATGCTTCTAGCAGTGTCAGCGGTATTAGTACCAATATCAGTAATAACTTTGCCATCACTATCAAAGCTGTCATCAAGAACTACAGGTAGAATTGAAGCGTAGGCTGTTATTACTTCTTGCTCAAACGCTAAATGAGGAACAATAGGCCCAGTAGAAACCTCCAGTTCCCAATCACCACCTAATGCAGCACTCCCTGTCAAGTCATCAGAGGCCGCTACTACTGCACCTGTCAATTCGCTCAGACAGCGTATAAAAAATACACCTAGCTCGGTTTGAGCGACTTTGCAACCATACAGCAGTAGTTGTGCATCTTCACTCAAAGCATTTGCCCAACCCATAAGTTGAGCTGCGTAACGATTGAGCGTTTCGTTGTTGAGTTGACTGTTGCCCAAATAGATGCACCCAGGTGCGCCGTGGGAAACAATGTGCAGACTATTGACTCCCTGATGAGACTCCAGTACTTGACTAATTTGCTCAATGCCATCTTGGTTGGCATCTAAGACTACAACTGAGGTATCTGGTAATACACCCATCACCAGACTTTGGTAGTCATCAACCTGTGAGTCAATAAAAACTAGGCGAGTAGGATACAAGTCTAAAGTTGATTTAATATTAATGCTGTTAGATATTTTGTGTATATTAAGGTTTTTATTGCTACTATGTTTTATCATAATTTTCCAAGAGTAAATCCCTGATATTCAGCAAAAATTAAACTTTTTGCAGATCGTTTCTTGTAGTTGCTTTCACTTTCAATGTAGGAATAAAATAAATCCTTTCCCTCGGTAAATTCACCAGTTTAATTAATGAAGATTTAGAAATTTTGGGCATAGAAAGTAGCTGAAACTTTTGATAAAAAAACTCAGTACACATTTATATATGCCGACGTTGCATATTTGCGGGATGATTTAGCAACGTCCAAAATTTTCCCCAGTTTCCCCTGCTTGCCTCAATTCATACCACTGTTCTGCAATGCCCTATTCCCAGATTTCTTGTTCCCTCCCTACACAAGTAAGTTCAGGAATCAAATCGGATTCCTATATGATCCGGTAAGTATCGTCTAAATGAAGAGAGATTTATGACGCAAACAATTTCAATTAACGACTCTGGGCGCTTGCAACTCACGCCGCTAGAAATCCCATCTCGTCTGCTGTTGGGGCCAGGGCCATCTAATGCCCACCCGACAGTACTCCAAGCGATGAATACCTCACCCGTTGGTCATCTTGACCCAACTTTTCTCGCACTCATGGATGAAATTCAGTCGTTGCTACGGTACGTATGGCAAACAGAAAACTCACTGACCATTGCAGTTAGTGGTACGGGAACAGCTGCAATGGAAGCAACCATCGCCAATGCTGTAGAACCCGGTGATGTAGTTTTAATTGGTGTAGCTGGTTACTTTGGTAATCGCCTTGTGGATATGGCTGGACGTTATGGCGCTGATGTGCGAACCATTACTAAACCTTGGGGACAAGTCTTCAACTTGGATGAACTCCAAGCTGCTTTAAAAACTCATCGTCCAACTATCTTAGCTCTAGTTCATGCCGAAACTTCCACCGGCGCACGTCAACCCTTGGAAGGAGTCGCTGATTTGTGTCGTGAATTTGGCACTTTATTATTAGTCGATACGGTGACAAGTTTGGGCGGCGTCCCCTTGTTTTTGGATGCTTGGGGAGTTGACCTAGCTTATAGTTGTAGCCAAAAAGGGTTAGGTTGCCCGCCTGGTGCTTCTCCTTTTACAATGAGTGCGCGTGCAGTTGAGAAATTGCAACAGCGGCAAACGAAAGTTGCAAACTGGTATTTAGATATGTTGTTGCTGGGTAAGTATTGGGGCGCTGAACGCACCTATCACCACACAGCACCGATTAACTTATACTATGCATTGCGGGAAGCACTACGTTTGCTTGCAGAAGAGGGATTAGCAAATTCCTGGCAGCGGCATCAAAAGAACGTAGAATATCTCTGGGAAGGTTTAGAGAATTTAGGACTGAGTATGCACGTTGAGCAAGAGTATAGACTGCCAACACTTACCACTGTCCGCATTCCAGAAGGGGTAGATGGAAAAGCGATCGCTCGACAGTTACTCAATGAACATAATATTGAAATTGGCGGTGGTCTTGGCGAACTCGCTGGAAAAGTTTGGCGCGTCGGATTGATGGGCTTTAATAGTCGAAAGGAAAGTGTTGACCAACTTTTAGCAGCACTACGGCAGGTTTTGCCTAAATAGTTTTGATATATGGTGCGTTAACAGTAGCTTAACGCACCTGAGAAAAAGAGCATCGGGCTAACTTTACTGCGAGAAAAAACCAACAACCAGCAGAGGCAAGAGTATTAAGACAGATACAATCAAAACCAGGGTTGCCGGCTCGACTTTAATATGGTTATTTTGTGGATCGCGCATTTGGCACTATCTCGAAAAATCAATATATTAACCAAGCCTAAATGATGGTTACTTTTTTTCCAACCCCAATCCGGTTTAGAAGTGTAAACTTTCTAGCCCATCAGCTTATTTCTTCCAAGGCAATTTAGTACCCATTTCAGTTAAAGCTGAGAAGATAAGATAGAGAATGAGTAACCCAGCAGCCGCAAAGAAAGCGAGTAAATCGTTATCCATAAATGCCCCACGCTAAAACTTCGCTAATCATAGCGGAATCATCTAATCTTTAGCATTTTTCTGAGTCTGCAATCTTTGGTCTTCTGGGTGCAAACTGTACCAGCCATACCAGTGACGAACTGCTAGCCAAACCGCTGAAAGCAAACCCGCTAAACTAAGGGTTAGTCCGCTAAACGGTACTAATAATCCAAAAATAGGTAGCACTGCTCCAGCAATAGTGGCGACGATCGCAGCCAAGGAAGCACTGCGGCTAGCTCCCAATCCCCATGTTAAAATTAGTAAAATAATAGAAATTAAAGTCCAAGCCAACTGAGCATTGATAACGCGAGCTAGATAGGTCAAAGTCAACAGACAAGCAAAGAAAATACTACCAGCGATCGCAATATTTCTAAAACTCATTGGCAGTGACAAATATAACAATAATATCCACCACAAAAATATTGCTGGTGCTAGCAATAAAAGCCGCGGAATGATCCCCGTGTGACGAATGGGTTCAGTATTGGTAAAGACTCCAAAGGGATTTTTAACTGAAACATTATCGTCAAATATCCAAGTAAATTGAGTACTGCGTCCGTTAACTTTAATCTCATTCGGTACAACACCACTAGCAAAATCAGCCGGGGCAAAGTTAGCAATTGCTGTGAGGCGAAAATTAGAAAGCAACTGTCCCGTTGCACTATAAACCCAGCGAGGCCCGCCTTGAGCCTGATAGGTAACTCGAAAGGTGGTTTCTTCTCCTGGTTGCAGCTGGAAGGGAAAGCCATAGTCTCCCGGATTGGTTTGTTGTAACCTAGTACCGTCACGCTCAACTTTGTAGCTAGCAAGCAGTGTGTAGCCGTTAGGTGGCGGTGTTTCAAAGAAAAAATTATTAATATCCTTGAGTTGGTTAACTACTTTATAATCAGCAGTGTAATTTACTTGATAAATTGAACTGCGGCCTGGAACATCTACACTTTGGTCAAGCTTGACTTGAATTTGCGAACCAGCCAACGTTAAGAAGCGGTTGATTTGTCGTGTCTCATTTACCTTGACAATTTTGCCATTGACTTGAGTGTTATAGGAGTATGGCTCTTGAATCGAGTAGCGGACTTGAGGCGCAAATTGTTCGAGTTTTTCACCTGCGACACTTTCAGCCACTTGAGCCACCTTTGTTTGTTCCCAGTGGTGATAGCGATTGCTCAAAGTCGAACAGAGAAAAAATCCCGGTACTAACAAAACTAATACTAGAGTTAAATGCTGTAATCCCCGCAGCAGTTGGGAATAACGAACAGCCCATTCACCAATGAATATAAATTGTTCCGGCTGGCTGCGACGCAGAGAAAAACTGATGAGTGCGATCGCAATTCCTAAAGCTACGATCAAAAATACTAATAACAGTGAAGCTTTGAGCGCCTGGGTTCCAAATTGAACAAGCTCAATTGGATGCGTCAAATCGGGTAATCCGGGGATACCTTGAGCAGAAGATGACATTGGTTGATTTTTACAGAATTTGGAGAACCAGACCAATAAAATCTCTTAAAAGTTTCTGGATAATAGTTTTATTTTATACGCAGACAGTTTGAAGAAGTGCTACGTTGGCGTAGCCAGCACTTCTCTACGAGACGCTGCGCGTAGCTTGCTTCCACGTTCGCGTAGCGTGCCGTAGGCAAGTGGTACGACAAAGCTCAGTGACCACCGTAGGCATTGCTCTGTCTCTGACTTGCTCGACTGTAACTTGGTATAAACACCAAAAACCCGGTCATAAAGACCGGGTTCTTGAGGGAAAACAATGGGGATATATTCCCCGAAGGTTAGTTATAGAGGTTCAGTATAATATCGATGCTCTGATATTTACTACCACGCCATTGTTACCCATTCCGGAAAATTTGCTAAGAATTTTTGACTAGTCTTCTTTGTTCTCCTAAAATACAGCAAGCTACTGGTAGCATCAGCGTGTAGGATTGATAAATATTAATTTTCCGGCTTTTGCTGATGAACAATGCATTTGGTAGCTGGCAAGAATGGCTAACAGTATTCACGTATCTAGGTTTTACCGTCTTCATTATCTGGCGCGTGTTTACCGCCCAGAAGAATTAAAAAAGCTGCATATCATCTCACCAGGGCCTTTTTGCTCAAAGGGCAAAACAGTCCCAGCTTCTTGAACCTTGACTCGTTCGCGACAATTGTAAACCTCTGTAGGTCTTTTTATGCCATCTACGCTAACAATTGCCTTGTATTCCCAATAATTTTTGGCACTTCGGGTGATGCTGAGAATGCAAATCTGGTGGCGTAGACCGTCGTAGACAGCGTAATTACGGCATACAGATGCAAAAGCCGGATATACCACGGAGAAAGGTAGTATTAATAACAACATAAATATTATGTATTTAATCCTGCTCATAAAAAATTGTTTAACATTATTTGGAAATATTATTAAATTTTTCAACCCTTTGAGTTGATTCAATTACTTTTCCTAGTTTGACAGACCAGAGATTGCAACTCCACAGCACACAAAGCATGAAAGCAGTAACAAAAAAGCTCACAATACTTTATGTGCTATTTTCCGCTAAAGTTTACTAAGCTCAATTGAACCATGCCCAAACGCCTCCTTTACTTTGAGGATCAACATCTAGTACAACACGGCTTACATAAACCACACATTCCAAATAAATGAAACAGTTATACTGTATACCTGTTTGAATTTTGAATTTTAAATTTTGAATTCTGCCTTGCGGTAGTAGTGCGTCTGTTCATGTACCATACCCTAATACCAATTCGTAATATCCTGCAAGAAGCCGCACTTAGTGCGTCTATTTAATTGAGAAAGTCAGATTACATCTGGCTGGGTTCCCACCATTTGTATCTGTAGTCTTATTTTGGAAAATTGATATAACAATAAATGTGCAAAAAAAGTCAGTCGTAAGGACGATAAAATTGCAACCAAAAACAAATTTTGAGCAATCTGGGATTACACGCTGTTTTGCAGCAATACTGCTCTTTGGTCAAGTGTGGCTACATTTACTCCAAGGGAAAACCTACTATCGCAAGATTTTGCAACATCTTGTTACGGCTGGGCCAGGTTCTATTTCTCCAGTTCTCCTTGTCAGCGGTTTTGCAGGAATGATTTTTACTATTCAGATAACGAGGGAATTAGCCCGATTTGGGGCTATCGATGCGGTGGGAGGTGCTTTTGCCTTAGCTTTTTGTAGAGAATTAGCTCCAATTTTGACCGCTAGTATTATGGCGGGACAAGTAGGTTCTGCTTTTGCAGCAGAAATAGGTGCAATGCGAGTCACTGAGCAAATTGATGCACTTTATATGCTCAAAACCGATCCGATTGATTATCTAGTACTTCCTAGAGTAATTGCTTGTTGTTTGATGGTGCCTTTGATGACGATTTTGGCTTTAGTTACAGGCATCATTGGCGGAGTTTTTGCCGCATCAAAGTTCTACCAAATTATCCCTGAAACATTTTTAGAATCAGTCAGAAATTTTTTAGAACCGTCAGATTTGTTTATTATTTTGCTAAAAGGGTTTATTTTTGGAGTGCTGGTTGCTGTGATTGGCTGTAGTTGGGGTTTAACTACTAGAGGGGGAGCAAAGGAAGTAGGAGAATCGGCAACAAAAGCAGTTGTTACTAGTTGGGTATCCATTTTTATTATGGATTTTTTCCTATCTCTACTGCTGTTTGAACAGCCTGCATTTTGAACCCAAATAAGTATTGAACAAAATTCCCGACTTTTTAATAAGTTGGGAATTTGAGCTACAAAGGAAATTGTAGGTAAATAATACTGCTTCTAAAGGATTGGCGTAACCCAACCCAGGCATTGCTTGCTTTTTCGGGTATACTTCATCACGTTAACGGAATTTGGGAATATATGAACTTGTAGATTAGCGCACCCAAAGCTAAACCTCCCAATGAAAAGACAGAGGCAGTCGAAAAAGCTAACCCTTCCCTAAGACCTGCTTTTTGAAAGTCTATCCTGACTAATATAGTCGCTGAAATGATGAGTAAAGTATCAAGAAATACCCGAAACCAGGCAATCATAATAAAGAATAAGAAAGCTGCTAAAACGGCAACACCGAAAGCCCTGGTATTTGATTGCAGAAAAAGACTGTAATAATATGTCATCTTCGGCCAAGGAGCGGTCAACGTGATGATTAAAAGCAAGATAGCAATTACAGTTGCCACCCACACAAATATAGGAGCACGTGTTTCTGATATTACCCAGCCCAAAGTACTGTAACTCAGCAGTACTAGCGCCAGGGACACCCAAGGAACTCTTTTCAAAATTGACATGGGTTTATATTTCTAGTATAGGGTTAAGGTCTTATCGCATAAATTAAGTGTAGTAACTCAAGACTTTATTTTGCTTGAGGACTTGCTCAGTTATGATGGTCGTTCTCCCTTAACGATATCCCAGTATCAAAGGAGTTTTTTACGATATGGAAGGAAGTGAGACAAGAAACCAGAAGTTCTTACAGATAACAGATAAAATTATGTAGATTTTGAATATATGGCTTAAACTGGTAAATTTAGCATCATATTTTTATAGCTTCAATCAATAGACTTTTATGCTGTTCCCAAGAAAGCCAAACAAGTTTGTCGAAAATTGCGGTACAAAGTAGTTAAAGATTTGTAAACTGTTAGCAGCCGAGTAGCCGCGTGTCACATCTTGTTAAGGAATTATCATGAAACAACTTATTATTGCTGAACGCGTATGCCTCATTGGTCATATCGCGTCAAAAGCCTTTGGACTGGTAGGGATGCTACTGGTAGTACCTAATGCCGAAATAATTTTCAACTTATCGCAGGTAGGAGAAACTGCCGTACAGTTGAGTATGGCTGGCGGCGGTGTAGTTGATATCATCTTAGGGACAGTAGCTGTCTCTATTTATGCCTACCGGACATTGGGATTAGGAACTTGGCTAGCATTTATGCTACCAGCTATGTTTATTTCTTTGGGAAGTGAACTACTGGGAACTAGTACAGGGTTTCCATTTGGTGATTATAGCTACTTAAGTGGTTTGGGTTATAAAATTGGAGGGCTAGTTCCTTTCACAATTCCTTTATCTTGGTTTTATGTTGGGCTATCGTCTTACTTAATTGCAAGAACTGGTTTGAAAGTGGCTCAAAAACCCAGTTGGGGTCGCCATATTGCTGCGATAGCCCTTGGTGCTTTGCTCTTCACTTGCTGGGACTTTGCCCTTGAACCAGCTATGAGTCAAACTTCTCTGCCTTTCTGGTATTGGGAACAACCAGGAGCTTTCTTTGGAACACCTTACCAGAACTATATAGGTTGGTTTGGTACTAGCGCTCTGTTTATGAGTGTGGCAGGATTATTGTGGAGAAATACCTCGATTCAATTAGAGCGATCGCAACTCAATCTGCCTTTAGTCGTTTATTTAACTAATTTTGCATTCGCCGCCGGACTCAGTTTGGCTGCTGGATTCTTTATCCCTGTGTTACTTGGCTTATTGCTAGGTGTAATTCCGGCTATGGTGCTGTGGTCAAGGAGTTCAACCACACCTGCTCAAGTTACTGTTGAACCAGTAACCAAAGAAGTATCAGTAGCAAAGGTTGAAGTTGCCTTGAAATAAGTCTAGAAATTAGGGAGTAGGGGGTGGGGAGGCAGAGGGAGCAGGGGAGCAGAGGAGCAGAGGAGAAATTGCAGTAAGTCTTTCCCCTCTGCTCCTATATCCAATCTCATACCCAATACCCAATGCCCCATACCCAATGACTAATGACTAATGACTAATGACAACGCTTTGATAGCAGAAAGCGCTATCTCTCTTTTATTGCTACTTATCCAAGTACCAGCAACGGCGATTCTGTTTTCGCGCCTGTTAAAAGGGCCAAGACGCCATCCTCCAATAGAACCCCAACAACCGACACCTGAGCTTTTGGGTAGGGTTAGCATCGTTGTTCCTACACTGAACGAGGCGCTTCGCATTAGCCCTCTGTTAGCTGGTTTAAGTCAGCAAAGCTATGAAGTTCGGGAAATTATGGTTGTAGACAGTAAATCGAGTGATGGCACCCCCGATTTAGTCAAAGCCTCACAGCAGAAAGATCCGCGCTTTCGTCTGATGACAGATGATCCCTTACCCTCTGGTTGGGTGGGGCGTCCTTGGGCGTTGCATAACGGTTTTCTATATAGTTCAGAGGCTAGTAAGTGGTTCTTGGGGCTGGATGCTGATATCCAACCACATCCTGGTTTAGTTGCTGGTTTGGTGAAGACGGCCGAAGCACAGGGCTACGATTTGGTTTCTCTGTCACCCCAATTTATTCTCAAATATCCTGGGGAGTGCTGGCTACAACCTGCTTTGTTGATGACTTTGCTTTACCGATTTGATCCAGCGGGGATCAATACAGAGCAACCAGAACGGGTAATGGCAAATGGGCAGTGTTTTTTGTGTCGTCGCTCCGTTTTAGCTGCTGTAGGTGGTTATAGCAGTGCGAAGAGTTCTTTTTGTGATGATGTCACGTTGGCACGCAATATTGCTATCCAAGGTTATAAGGTCGGCTTTTTAGATGGCGCAAAGGTATTGAAGGTAAGAATGTATGAAGGGGCGATGGAGACGTGGAAAGAATGGGGGCGGAGTCTCGATCTTAAAGATGCAACTTCTCGCTCTCAGTTGTGGGGAGATTTATGGCTACTCGCATCTGTTCAAGGTCTACCCTTTTTAATTGTTCTGACTTTTTTGTTGATTTCTCCCACACTCTCATATTCGCCCACTCCCCCACTTCTGCTGCTGGGACTGAATTTATTCCTGTTGGTGATTCGCTTTGCGATGCTAATAGCGATCGCACCTTCTTACGATCGCACAAACGCTAAAGGTAGCTGGTTATTTTGGCTTTCCCCTTTGGCCGATCCCTTAGCTGTGCTACGAATCTTTTTATCTGCATTCCGCACCCCGCGCGAGTGGCGAGGACGCAAGTATATATAGTGGGGCATGGGGCATTGGGCATTGAAAAGAGGCAGAGGGGCAGACGTGCAGAGGGGAAAGATTTACTG
Organism: Nostoc sp. LEGE 12454; assembly: GCF_056620565.1. NCBI lineage: Bacteria > Bacillati > Cyanobacteriota > Cyanophyceae > Nostocales > Nostocaceae > Nostoc > Nostoc sp. LEGE 12454. Next base: position 38,693 of record NZ_JBWQXL010000047.1, on the reverse strand, counting down.
CAACTTCCCCTCTGCTCCCCTGCTCCCCTGCTCCCCTGCTCACTCTTCTTCACCTCCTACTCGATCCCCGCGTTCCAATTCCCAAAGAATTTGATTTCCTTCACGGCGTACCCGTGACACTATCCAATTTCGCCAGCGCCATTGATCTCCACGACTGGTGACAGCACTGGCGTGGACATCCATCAAGTCTGCTAACTCAGAACTGGTGATTAAGTAGCCTTTTTCAGAAATTTCGTCAGCTATACGCAGAGTTTCGACCAAGCTGCGGAGTTGCGAAACCCTCATTTCTGGTGGTTTTTCATCGGTTACGGCCGCAGTTGGCCCAGTTGATGGTTCCATAACGGTTATTTCTGGTGCAAAAGTACTGATTTGTTGGGGACTTTGGTTAATTATTCTAGATTTTTTTTCATAATCAGCTACTTTTGCTACATTTAGGTCATTTTTAGTAGGTAAAGATTTGTAAAAATCTGTGGAAGATAATTGTTGTAGGGAAGGGATTTTGCCACTGGCATAACTGCGAGCGATCGCATCACAACGTTCGTTACCTATGTTACCAGAATGCCCCCGAACGTATTGCCATTTTACTTGTTGGGTATTGAGTTCATCTAAGATTTCTAAAAGGTCTTGGTTTTGGACGGGTTTACCATCTGACTTTTTCCAGCCTTTATTTTTCCAGCCTTTCACCCATTTGGTAACGCAGTTAATCAGGTATTCGCTATCGGTATGAAGGGTGATTGGTTGGGCTTGTTGAGATGTTTGCAGAAATTGCAGGGCGGCGATCGCAGCTTGCATCTCCATTTTATTATTAGTGGTATGAGGAGATGCATCGCCCATTTCGTGGATTGAGCCGTCGCTGAAGTATACGACAACACCCCAACCGCCAGGGCCAGGATTACCGGTGCAAGCACCATCGGTGTATATGCTTTGAATTATGGGTTGGGTGGACATGCTTAGGGTATCGAACCGCGAAGGCAAGAGTTATTAGCGGCGAGTTTTTTAACAATATCCAGGCTATTATACCGATAAAAACTCTTAATTCTGACTCCTGACTTCGGAATTCTTCTTTAATCCTCATCATCAGGCAAATTTTCCATTTCTTCAGTAATTAGCGTCTGAAAATCTTCGTCACAATGATTATACAGATGAACCGCAGCAGCTAGGAGTTCTGCTAGAATTTCAGCTTGTTGGTTAGCAGTTAAACTAGTTAACTGTAACTGGTTAATTAAGGCTTGTACTTTCAGGCATTCTGTACCTAATTCAGCAATCAAGGTACTGAGGGTTGAATTGGTGACTGCAAGAGGGCGATCGCTAATCTGCATATTTTAGTTATTGTCCCAATCTTTTACGCGCTTGTTGGATTGCCTTGTCAAAAGCACGAATCTCTTTTTCCCAATGCTTAATTAAACCTTCGTCAGGAAAACTCTTCTCTGATTCCAGTCTAATCTTTTCTTGATGTTCGGTAATTCTTTGAGCTAAAGATTCAATCGCTTTTTGATGGTGCTTCTTACTCATTACTCCGAACGATAGGCAACGCGGAGACTTTGGATTAAAATCACCAGAGATCCGATCGCCATTAACCCGCCCCAAAACCAGTAAGGTAAAAGCAAATATCGCTGCATTTGCGCTGTATCAGATGCACCAAGAAGGCCAGCAGAACTACTAAATAGATAATCGAGTTGATGGTACGTACTTACACAAGCTTGTACACCCAAAAATTGAATGACAAACCCTTGCGCCCAGCGAGGTGCTTTCAGGGAAATACCTAAGATTATTAAACCTAGTAAGGGAATTGCCACCAATCCAAACCAGGAACGCACCCAAATTAATGTCGAAAATAGCAAAAAACTCCCTAAAATTTTTAAACAGAGGGTTGCTGCTGTAAAACTGCGGGAAGCCAGAATTAAAGCTGCACCGGCAAGAGGTGGCCCCATTGGCCCGGCTGCGGCGATTATTGCTGGGCCAATTGGCCCCAATGGCGACCGGATGCCATAAGTTGCGACACCAGAACCATTGCTAAAAATCTGCAACTTCTGAAACTGTCCCCCTAATAGCAGTGCCATTAAGCCGTGACCCATTTCATGAAACCAAGTTGCCAGAATTGTAAATGGGTATAAGATATAATCCCCTCCTGGTACTTGCCACAATAAAGCAGTTGCGATCGCTGCTGCAACTAGCCAGGTAAGCCCCATACGTTCAACAACTGGCGGGGCTTCTTTAGCGAGCAAGGTTTCAAAATTTTTACTTGGTTCCCTCATAGGTCACTCATTGGCAGTGTATTTCCATCCATCCTAGTGTAATTATTCAGGTAATGGAGTTGCCGAGCAATGCAACAATTCGCACCTCGAAGCGACGGCTGTCAACTATGGCTCTATCAAGAACAACATAGTTATCCGTCGCTTGCCTGATGCGGTTCAATTTGTTTATCCTCCAAAATGGATGCCGGAGGATGGGCAGAAAAGACTTAGACTGATGTCACAATCGATCGAGAATCAGTTAAGCAAGTTGAAAGAGGAATGTCATCAAGTCTCCTTTACCCAAGCTGATGCGATCGCCTGGTCGCAAGCGATGACGGTTCCCTGGTAAAAGTGGCAAATTATTAACATAAGTGCCATTAGAACTTCCTACATCCTCTACATAGTGGGCATCTCCCTCAACACGAATATCTGCATGAATCCGCGAGACAATTTCGGAATTGGGAAATCCTGAAACATCTATATCTGGAGGAATCCGGTCATTAGGCTTGCCGATATGAATCACAGAGAAATTTTGCGGCAATTCAATTAAGCGATCGCTTTGAACGTGGATTAACCGTGCTGTAACCTGCTGCAATTGCGTTCTAGCAGCAGTTGCAGTTGGTGCTGCTGGCGGGGATGCTTCGGCTTCAGAGGCTGGTACTGGCTCCACAGGTGGTGGAGTCGGAATACTACTTTGTCCAGAGACTACGGGTTGAGCTACAACGGTTGACACAGGTTCTGGAGGACTGCTTTTTGCAACAGGTATCTGTGGCACAGGTTCTGGGGGAACTGCCATCTCTGTTGGTGGTAAAGATGATTCAGGAGGATGGGAGTTAGTAGAACCACCCATTCCCAAGGCATCTGGTTGTAAAAGTTCTAACAGTGGATCGGGTGGAACTAACGCTGGCACTTCCACGGGAATATCGGGAGTAACTGTTGTAGCTACTGCGGGATGAACGTGTGGAACACCAGCAGAGTGAAGGTTATAGCCACACTGACCACAGAATGCAGCATCTGCCTGCACAGTTGCCCCACAACTGGGACAATTAGTAGTCGCAGGTAATGGTGTATAACAAGCTTCACATTGGACAGCGCCGTCAGGGTTGGGATGATTGCAATTAGGGCAGACGATCATCGATATTTAGCCTTTGTTCAAGATCATCATAAATATAGTTAGGACTGGCAAGCAGAGGGCGGCCCTAGATTTAGATTCTAGCAATTACTGCTAATGGAACAATAAATTGGACACTCTTATACGGGGAAGGGGGGCAGCACTTCGGCTACGCTCTGTTACCGAGGGGCAGAGGGGCAGGGGAGCAGAGGGGCAGGGGAAATAATAGTAACTCCTAACTCCTAACTCTTAACTCAGCACTCAGCACTTAGCACTCAGCACTCAGCACTCCCAACGCCCCATTGTTCAATGTTGAAGTTCCAAACCTGCTGCCGCATCCAGCAGCCACCAAAGTTCTCCTTGGGGCTTAATTAAACGGGATGGGTAAGTGAAGTCATCGGCTACAGGTGCAAAGACTTGAGCTAAAGCTGGTCGTTTATTAGCACCAGCAACCAGAAAAATCACGCTACGAGCAGAGTTGATGAAGGGGTATGTGAAACTTATCCTGGGGTTTCCGTCTTTGTTACCCACAGTCACAAGGCGATCGCGTACTTTAAGAGCCTCTGTATGGGGAAACAAAGATGCAGTATGTGCATCATCACCCATTCCTAGTAATACTACATCCAAGGGGGGAAACTCGACCCCAGAAGAATTGAAAAATTCTTTGAGATGTTGTTCATATTTGGCAGCAGCTAGTTCTGGATTGGCTTCTAAAGTTGGTACGGGGTGAATGTTAACCGCTGGGATGTCAACGCGATCTAGCCACGCACGACGCGTCATCAGTTCATTGCTATCGGGGTGATCTGGTGGTACGTAACGCTCATCTCCCCAGAATATATGAATTTTATCCCAAGGCAGTTTTTGAGTAGCGATCGCTTCGTATAACGGTTTAGGTGTACTGCCGCCAGATAAGGCGATGGTAAACCGCCCCCGCTGCTCAATCGCAGTTTCTAACTTGGACAGAATTAATTCTAGCGCTCGTGCAACCAGTGTCGGCTGATCCGGTAGAACTTCAACGGTTTTGTTCATGGCTTCATCATCATATTGCTGGCTTCTGGCAATACAATACCGAACTTATTACAGTCTCCCTTTTTAACTTTTGAAACATTTAACATCGTGGATTAAGTAAGCTGGAAAAACGTAGACCTCCTTATCACCTTCAAGGGTAAGTTTTCAGTAGTCAGTCGTACTAACTACTCTCATGATTATTTTTATTTACATCCAGTTACTTGATACTTTGTTGATTAACGCCACAAAGGATACATTTGTTAATTCTTATTAAAAATTAATAAAACTAATCGCTCGCAAACAACCCTTCCCAGTCAGCGATCGCTTCACGTTGGGCAATTAACAATTCCTGAATTCCTTTTTGGGCGACATCTAGCAGTTGATCCAACTGAGTACGGCTAAAGCTGCCTTCTTCAGCTGTTCCTTGGATTTCAATGATTCCCAGGTGTTGATTCATTACCACATTAAAATCTACTGTTGCAGCCACATCTTCGATATAATCTAGATCCAAAAATGGCTCTCCCTCCAGTAATCCTACGGAAACTGCTGCTACTTGTCCACACAAAGGCGATCGCTCCAACACGCCCTCTTGCAACAATTTGGAAATTGCATGAGCCAACGCCACAAATGAGCCTGTAATGGCTGTTGTCCGAGTTCCGGCATCTGCTTGCAACACATCAGCATCTACAGTCAGCGTGCGTTCTCCCAGTGCCTCAAAATCCACTGCTGCACGTAAGCTACGTCCAATTAGACGTTGAATTTCTTGCGTCCGTCCAGATAATTTCAATAATTCCCTTTCTTGACGTTTTTGAGTGGCAGATGGTAACATTCGGTACTCAGCAGTTAACCAGCCTTTACCAGTTCCTTCGAGAAACTTCGGAACTCCCTTATTAACGCTAACAGTACAAAGTACCTGAGTATCACCGCATCTTGCGAGAACAGAACCGGGGGCAAAGCGGGTGAAACTGGGGTGAAAGCTAATCGGACGTAGTTCGTAGGAAATCCGACCATCAGGACGCTGCCAAGCCATTGGAATTGCCTCAAGTTTTACAATACTGCCTTAAGATTACCTTAGTGTTGTAAATCATCTTTTTGGCCATTGGGCACAAGAGGCAGAGGTGCAGAGGGGCCGAGGGGCAGAGGGGAAAAACTTACTGAACTTCTCCTCTGCTCCCCTGCTCCCTGCTTCTTTTCTAAGGAACTGAAAGCAGAGTCAAAATATTTTGCTGCACCATCTCTGGTGATTGGTCGCCGTTGATGGTCAATAAACAGCGGCGACGATCGTAATATTCTAGGATGGGAATGGTGCGATCGTAGAATAATTCTACACGGCGCTGCACGATTTCTGGTTGGTCATCTGGTAGCGATCGCCCCAAGGATCGACTAACCATAACTGCTTCCGGGACTTGGAGATAAATTGCCCAATCTAACTTTTGCCCTAAATCATCCAACAAAAAATCTAATTCTTCAGCTTGGAAGGCAGTACGGGGATAGCCTTCTAATACCCAATCGCAGTTAATATCTGGTTGTCTGAGGCGAATTCGGATCAATTCAACGATCATTTCGTCTGGAACTAACTCCCCTTTTTGCATGTAGGGCCGTGCGTGGTAGCCTAGTTCACTCAAGCTAGCGTAAACCGAAAGAGAAGTCCGGGGATCGGCTTCCAACCATCGAAATTCCGGCAGGGACTGATTGCCAGATATTGCTTCTCGTAAAATCTCACCTGTGGAAATCAGAGGAATATCAAAGTATCTGCAAAGCCTCTGTGCTTGAGTGCTTTTCCCCGATCCTGAACCTCCCAGAATCACCAATCTCACAACGATTTACTCCTCATCCTGTCAAATTCACTACTAGCTAAGTCTGTTTTGCCCAAACAACCGACAAATCTAACATTTAGCGATTTTTAGGCGTTGTGCCTAGCTTTTTTAAATAATTGGAACTAAAAATTTTATGTTTTCATTTTTACAACTGATTACAGAGAAAAGACGAAAATTTACAGCAGTTAGCGGTTTTATACACTACATCTAGAGACGTTACCTACAAAGTCTCTACAGCCTTTCGGGTTTTGTCTATGTACTTCATTTACTTGAAATCTGCTGTAAATCAAAATAACTCTTGACTTCAATACAAACCTAGTGTTTGACTAAGAATGCAATTTGCCAAATCCACCATACCTGTGAAAAACAGATTGATTATACAGGCAAATTTGTCAGTTTTACCGCCAGTAATAACCCTTTACTTATTGTATTTTTTGCACTTAACTTTATGGTTGCCCAGCTAGAAACTCAAAGTATCAATTCAACCCTAACCGTACCATATCCAGTTGAAGGACTAGTGCAAGTTTTCACTAGTTCTCATCGCAACTTTTTTACGAGTGTGATGGCTCAATCACTGAGAATAGCTGGACAAGGAACGCCAGTATTAATAGTGCAGTTTCTCAAAGGAGGTATTCGCCAAGGACACGATCGACCTATACAATTAGGACAAAATTTAGATTGGATTCGGTGTGATTTGCCTCGTTGTATCGATACACCACATTTGGACGATACAGAAAATCAAGCCTTACAAGATCTGTGGCAGTATACACAACAAGTTGTCTGTGCGAGTAAGTATTCTCTCGTGGTGTTAGATGAGTTAAGTTTAGCGATTAACTTTGGTTTAATTCCTGAAACGGAAGTTTTAGCGTTTTTGGCAAAACGCCCTCCCCACGTCGATATCATTCTCACAGGGCCAGAGATGCCAAAATCCCTCTTAGATGTAGCAGATCAAATTACAGAAATCCGTCGGAGTTATCGACCTTAAACAAAACACTCAATTTCTGCTAATATCGTAATTCTGTGTAAAATAGTTTTTGAAGCTGTGATTAAAAACGATATCTGGATTAGAAAAAAAGCTGAAAAAGGGATGATATCGCCCTTTGAGCCAAGTTTAATCCGTCATAGTGAGGAATTACCTGTCATTTCGTATGGTCTTGGTAGCTTTGGCTATGACATACGCCTATCATCATTAGATTTCCGTATCTTTAGGCATATTCCAGGAACTGTGGTTGATCCCAAAAATTTTAATCCTGAAAACTTGATGCCAGCGGAGCTTCACACAGATGTCAATGGCAGCTATTTCATTCTTCCATCTCACTCTTATGGACTTGGGGTTTCACTTGAAAGGCTAGAAATACCTAATAACATCACAGTAATTTGTATAGGCAAGAGTACTTATGCTCGTTGTGGAATAATTGCAAACGTAACTCCAGCAGAGGCTGCTTGGCGTGGTTACTTAACTTTAGAGTTATCCAACGCTTCTAGTGCTGACTGTCGCATTTATGCTAACGAAGGCATAGTACAGTTAATGTTTTTGGAAGGAGAAACTTGTGCTGTTAACTATGAGGCACGTCAAGGTAAGTATCAAGATCAGCCAGATGTTGTAACTATCGCTCGGGTTTGAATTTCAAAATTAGACATTTGAGTTATAAAATTTTCAAATGGTTAATCTAAACTTTTTAAGAAGCTGTTTAAAAGCTATGGATTATAGTAAATGTCACATTAAATTAATAGCAATAAATATATCTAGGTGATAAAGAATCACTTAGTTCTATCTCTATTTTCTGTAGGAGATGTTTGTACTGCTTGTTGATGTAAAATAGGCTGTAAAATTTGAACTAGTGTTAAAAGTATAGTTGCAATAGTTAGAATAATAGTAAAATACGTCTGATTTGTTTCAATAAAATCTCTAAGTTCACTGAATAAACCCTTTCTAGTGTTTCCAGCAATTCTTTTAGAAGGTTTCTTATATGGAATAACTCCCTGTTGGACATCAAGTATATAGAGTGTACAAAATACTTGTCCTTTTTGAAGTTTAACGGTTCTTTTGCCTAAATTGAAAACTGTGATCGAAAGTTTTCCGTCGTATCCAGGATCTATTTTTGATGAGGTATTAGATAAACCATCTTGTAAAAGAGATACTTTTGGAACTATGTGACCAAATCTAGATTTAGGTAATTTAAACGCTTCAGCCGTCTCAATAATTACAGTAGCTCCTGGTTGTAGAGATATTCTGCCATTATCTAATAAATCAGTTTTACCTGATTCTCTATGATCTCTGTATTCATCGCCAACTTTTAAATCGTAAGTTACATTACTAGAGTCTGTATTACGAATTTGTTTGGCATCAAGATTCTGTATAAATATTACGTTTCCTTCAAGACCACCAGCTTTTTCATACTCTTCCGCTGTTTCCACTACAGTTCTGTTACTACCATCCAATATAAACGGGATAACACTCATTTTTTTATCGAGCTTAAAAAACTGTCATCTATTATACTGTTATATTTAGTAACCTTACTCGAGCAAATAAAATTCAGAAAGAAAAAATTGTGCTATAACCTACGTAATGTAGTAGTGCAAATACTAGCTCACCTATAAATTGTTACGCTGGCTAAAGTCTAAGCGATTCAAAATAAAAGTTTGAGTTTTGAATTTAACGTAACTAGTAGGAATCTAATCTCGTTTTATCTAGACGCTGCTTTTCATCCCATTGTGCGATCGCTCTAAATAATACCCAAAAATCGGAGTGCGATCGCTTGCTTTATCCCACTGCAAATTCTGTCAGCTTTCGCATATAAGGAGGCTGATAAGCCAGCACTATATCTTGCTTAGGAATACCATACTCTATTAATTCATTAGCCACGCCAACCTCAGTCCCATCATACTGAATCCAAATCTTACCATCTCGAATATCTAGATGAATTAAACAGCCATAAACTCGACGACGATTTTCCCACCCCGTATTCACAACTTGATAATGATCCTGTTGCACATCAAAAATAGTTTGTCGTTCGATTTCACCATAGGCAGGCTTAATCTGAGCATGAATTGTCAAAACTTGCTGGATGATTTCTCTATACTCCGCTAGTTTATCCATTGTACAATTACCTCATTTTCCGGGTCAAATATTAGCAGTTTCAATTGATATTCATGAAACTCAGTTGTGGCAATTGCCGTGAGAAAAAATCTTCATAAGTTGCTAGCGGAACTGCTAAATAGAGAACTCGCTCAGACTCTTTTAGTTTTAGTGCTACTCGATAATTTAAACATTGCCCTAAAGCTGTATGAAACTCGGAAATCGCAGAAGGAGCAACAAAACTCTTGATTTCTACAGCAATTCTTTCGTCTTGTTTTTGGGCAGCAATTAACCATTCTGCACCCAAATCAATTTGCAGTTGTCCATCTGCTAAATCAATAGACAGTGGATCGTGTGTAATTGTCCAGCCATCTTTTTGCAAAGCCAATCTAACTAAATTATGGAAAATATCTCTTGCAGACATTCATTAAAATTTTAAGTGTAATAACTCGAAAATTTTATTTTATAGTCTAAACTTTCATCATAATTCTAGCTCTTAAGCAAAAGTTGGTGCGATCGCTTTATCCTACAAAACATTCCGTAACTCTTGAATTGTATTTGCTACAACAATTCTGCGTAAAATCTCTTTCAATTGATCTAAATCAGAAATTTGCGAAATTTGCGACATCAACTCCAAACCATCGCTGCCAAATTTCGCCTCTAAACTTGTTTCGATGCTAGAGATTATTCCACGTGCTTCTCCTCGTGCTTCTCCTCGTGCTTCTCCTTCTGCTTCTCCTCGTGCTTGTCCCTCACGTAAAATTTCTTGATACCAAGGTGACTCTCTTAAAACTGTCATATCCCACCTCATGATTTCCCGAACTAAAGTACTTTCTAATACAAAGGTTGCAAAAAATGCCAGAACTGTCTCAAGTTGATTTAATTGCTCGTCAGCACGCAGCATTCGCAATGCTTCCCTAATTGTAGACTCGTTTTCTCCGCCTTTAAGAATCGGTACAAAGGGAAGCAGCGACGGTAACGGCGTCTCAAAAGCAATATTTACGTCAACTTCCCAGAGATTGATTACGCGGTAATCTTGAATTGCTCTTAAGCCTATAAAATTTGATGCAAAGCTTGTAGGTATTTGACTGTTGCTGATTTTGAGAATGTTAATTAGTACAGGGTAGGTTTGTAGTTTATATTTCTCTTCCGCAAGAGCCGCATAAGCACGCATCCGACGCGGCATTTCTGATGTGTGGCGTAATTGTAACTCATTGAGGATGAGAAACTTACCGTATTGGGGACTTTCAGCCTGAATTACAACATCGCTTTGTCGGCTAATCCATTGGAATTCTGTATTTAAGATTTCGCCTGTAACAATGTCGGGAATTCCTGTCACCCATTTTGCCCAATTATTTGGTGCAAGGCTGATTAATTTTTTAGTGCTAATATCGACAGCTTTGTTCATTAAAAAATAGATGCGATCGCTCTAAATCAAACCCAATAAATCCGAGGATAATCGCTTCGCCTTATCCTACCGTAAATTGTGTTAACTTTCAGCCATTATCTAAGGTGCTAACCTGGCTTTACCTAGACGCTGCTTTTCATACCATTGTGCGATCGCAGGTGCCCAATCTTCAAAATGAGGCCACATCATTTCACACAACTTTTGAATTTCCAGTTGAGCATCTTTCTTATTTCTCAGGTCGCAAAAATGCAAGAAAGACCTTAAATTAAAACTAACTACAAAATGTTGGCGATAGTCAAAAGGCACTTTGCCTCTAGCGTGTTCTTCAGACATCCCACCCTCAAAATCAGCTTTATATCGTTTAGCTGCTTCTAAACACCACTCCAAATCTGCTGTTCGTTGCTCTGGTGAATAGTGATACTTTTTGCCTTGTCTATCAGTGTAATAACCAACGGGACGTAGATAAAAAACATCTTCTATGTCTTTCTTACCTTCTACTACGTCAATAAACTGATTGCCTGTATACCTAAAAGATTGTACATCAAATGATACAGAAACGCGATGAGTCCGCGCCTGCTGCATTACACTGTGGGGAAAGTAGCCACAGTTGAAAACAATCTGGGGATGCTCTAAAGGCCCATAGTGTCCCCTCTCACCTGCTAAAAGCCGCTTAACAATGACTTCGCCGCTTTGTGACTCCGAGGGCCAGGAGTCGCGCTCATCAAACACAAACCCATCAGTATAGTCCTGGTGCATCGCGGCATAAATCACCTGCTGCGGGTTTGGTGTTTTGGCAATAACCTCTACTCGAAATCGATGCATTAGCTGTTAGGGAATGGATATGTGATTGAAAGTGCTTACGCACAAGGAGCGGAGCCTGTTGCTTAGACATGGCTTTGAACTCGATTCATCATCATATCTTTTCTCTGGCTTGCTTGGACTACTACTTGATTAGATTAAGATACTTTACAAATATTAATAACTTTGTTACACTTATTTACATAAAGAGAAGACAGGGAAAAATCCATGCGTACAAGTACTGCTATCATTGACGACCAAGGAAAACTGAACAACTTTGCAATCGAGCCAAAAGTTTATATAGATGAGCAAGGCGATCGCACTGGTTTCACTCCTTATGCAGAAATGCTCAACGGTCGTTTAGCAATGATTGGTTTTGTCTCTCTCATAGCATTAGAAGTATTCACAGGACACGGTATTGTTGGTGTTTTGACAAGTCTGTAAAAACTAATTTTTTTAAAATAAATCTCAAAAAGAGACGGTAAATTTACCGTCTCTTATTTTTATGGAAAACTTAGTGCTAGAGTGAAAATATACTGATAACAAAAGCCGTTAGTTATCAGCGTAAAAATATTGGGTGAACTATGGCTTTAGCTACTTCAACTATGTTGCCACTAGGCACTAAAGCGCCAGATTTTAATCTACCGGAAGTAGTATCTGGAAAGGCAACTTCACTTTCTACCTTTGCAGATAAAAAAGCACTATTGGTAATGTTTATTTGTCGGCATTGCCCGTTTGTAAAACACGTCCAAAACGAATTAGTGCAGTTAGGAAGAGATTATTTTACAAGTGATTTAGCGATCGTTGCTATTAGTGCTAACGATGCAAAAAATTACCCAGATGATGCGCCAGAGTCGTTACAAGCATTTTCCACAGAACAAGGGTTAAATTTTACCTTATGTTACGATGAGAGCCAAGAAACGGCGAAGGCTTACACAGCAGCTTGCACACCAGATTTTTTTGTATTTGATGACCAACGCCAACTTGTTTATCGGGGACAATTAGATGATAGCCGCCCCAGTAATGGTAAACCTGTAACAGGTGCAGATTTACGCGCAGCCATTGAAGCAGTGCTAGCGGGTAAACCTGTTCCAAGTGAGCAAAAGCCGAGTGTTGGTTGCAATATTAAATGGAAACCAGGAAACCAACCCAGTTATTTTGGTTAAGAGGGATTGGGCATTTAGATTAGGGGAGAGGTGACAGGTGACAGGGAAGAGGTGATAGGAAATAATCTATAACCCTGTAACCTGTACCCTGTTCTCTTCTTCACTCCCCACATTTATCAATGTTTAATTTCCAAATTCAGTATGTAGCATCCTAATTGGACTTTTTCTGCCCACAATTCATATTCCAGCCGCAAATTCTCTGGCAAAGGATGTCCGTTGAGAGTTAGGCTACGAGTAAAATTTCGTAAACGAATCGGATCGTTAGGTTGCAATGACTCAGTTGGCAACCAATAGCGACTAATGCCATAAACACCCTGTTCCCAAAAGTGACGATAACTCACTTGAGCGTTACCTTGCATAGTCATGATGACTCGGTAAGGTGAAATCTCCAGCCACAAAATCCTGGGACTGTTAGGGGCGTAAGCTTTGCTCTTGCTTTGAGGAAGTGTGTCTTCTGGACTTATGACACTTTCTACTTCGCAGCTAATTAAAGGCGGTGCGGTCATCAGTAAATGAAATCGATCGGTATCTTTTTGATACAATGTCGCGGCAGTTTCGACAACAGACCAGATCGGTAGGTCAGTGGAAATCAGTGATAAGCACACGGGCTTGCGGTGATGGGTCAGCATGGGAGCGATAAGGGCTAAAAGCTATTGAACAAAGTGAAATGAACACTCTAGCTGTCTAATAGGTCTGGCTAAGAAACTAAATAGTAAAGCAGGCTTAATATTAATGAATCCGTTGATTTGTTAATAAGCTACACAAATCTGGATGAAACAGGTAGAATGTCAGCTTACACAGTAAAAATGGTACTTTTATCTAGAGAGAGCTAATTCGTAAGTAAAGCTTGTAAATATTCTAAGGCTATAGCCTCAAAACAGTGGCAGTCGTTTTAGACGCTAAAAACCTTCTTCAGGGAGACTTACCGTAGATTGGAGTAAGTTTCATACAGCCAAAAGCAATAGGATACTAGGAAGGAAGTCACCAGAAGCGACAAACTAAGTCGCTGATGAACTTCCGGTGTATTCAAATGCCAGTGTATCCTAATGTCGGCTTCTGTTATATCCGTAAAAACTCACGAAAACCTTTCTCACCAAAATATTGCTGAGTAAAAAATAAAATTCATTGACTCAGCAATATTTTGGTCTGCTCATTGCGCGTCTAGCAGAGAAGAAAGAGCAAAGATTTCCATTTCAAAGCAGCAAAATATGAGTAACCGTGTGAAGTGAAAGTTTCATCTACGGTTTCAGTTCAGGAGGTAGGAGGCAGGAGGAACCCATATTTACAACATGGGATGTAGCAATGACACTTTGTCTCTCGCGCTATCCGTCTCGATACAATTCTTTTTTTTGACTGGGCAATGACTTAAAAGTAAAGTTTTGACTTCTGCCTCCTGCCGACGCTCGCGGACTCGCTATCGCTGCGCTATCCTGCCCCCTGCCTTTCTTTGTGAAATATCTTACTTCAACTTGTCAAGTTTTAAATACCCGATCGAGTCGATTTCAATAAGCAAAAAGGCGTATTGCTTTCTCATTTCGGTATATTCAGCAAGCAAAAAGGCATATTGCTTTCTCAAAATGCTTAATTGCTTTCTCATTTCGGTATATCGCGCATTCATTTCGGTAGATTCAGCAAGCAAAAAGGCATATTGCTTTCTCAAAATGCTTAATTGCTTTCTCATTTCAGTAGATTTAGCAAGCAAAAAGACATATTGCTTTCTCAAAAGCTTGATTGCTTTCTCATTTCGGTATATCGCGCATTGATTACGACATCGCTATGTAACAAAAAGCATTGGAGAATTGCTGGAGTTCTCTCAAGCCGATCGATACGGAAGTTTTTTAAAGTAAAGAATATTAACCGTACTGTATTACAAGGTTCATATCATGGCTCGGAGAAAAAGAACCTCTCAGGTGTTAGAAAAAGCAGTGCGTCGTGCTGCTAGCATCAACTCAATCGATCCGAATTTAAATTTAGGCAATGGACTTACTTTACCGACCTTCTCATCTCTAATTGAGACGATGCGAACTAGAGAGAATTTATACAACACTGCTCTTTCCAACCTGGATAAGTTGTACCATGAAATGCTCCAAACAGAGCGCGAGTTGGCAGATATGGCAGAGCACATGCTCTTAGGAGTTGCGACTCAGTATGGTAAAAGTAGTGTGGAGTACGGTATGGCAGGAGGTGTTCCGAAAAACCAGCGCCGCAAGGGGCTGCGAGGGGAGTCACCAGTTTCTAATTTAGAGCAACCGTCATTTATTGCCAGTATGAACGGCAACGGCAGCAAAAATGGCAACCAGAATGGAAACAAAGCAACAACAGCAAGTTAGCTTGTATTCGCTAGCAACGACAAAAAAAGTGGCTCTGCAATCAGCAGAACCACAAAAGCTTTCGCAAATCTGTTATGAATTAACGAACTGCCCCTTGATAAGAAACAGTATCAATCGGTTTCATTAGGTACAGCCGCAATAACTGCCAGCCGTTGGAGATGTAAAGCGGCAGTTTTTGGAAGAATTGCAGGAATTTAGGAGTCTTGGAGTTAGCGATCGCACCCAACTTTTCATTATTGCTTATACAAACATCCAACCGCTGATAAAACTCTGGATTTTCTACATCCAGCATCAGTGGGAATACCCGACCTGCGTTTTCGTTGGTCTTCTGAATTACATGGATATCGTATTCTCGCGCATCCAATCCAAGAGTGGCATAAAAGTCCTTGCGTTGGATGTCATTGAGGTACATGGTCGCAAATACCGACAACAGGAAGAAGCGACTCCATAGCCTTGCTTTCCAATCATTCAACATTTGCGGCTGAGATTTCATGATCGCATCAAAGAAATCGCCGTGACGGTTTTCATCCTGACACCAGTTCTCAAAGAACCGGAAGATTGGATAAACCCGATCTTCTGGATGTGCTTCTAAATGGCGATAAATGGTTATGTAGCGCCAATAACCGATCTTCTCAGAAAGATAAGTAGCGTAGAAGATGAATTTCGGTTTAAAGAAGGTATAACTGCGACTCTTAGTCAAAAACCCTAAATCTAGGGACATATTAAAGTCCGACAAAGCTTTGTTCAAAAAGCCAGCGTGACGCGCTTCATCCCGTGACATCAGGTTAAAACACTCTGCCAAAACAGGGCTTTTTCCTTTCAAGCGACGGCCAAGTTCTTTATACAGCAAAAAGCCGGAAAACTCTGCCGTACATGAACGTTCTAGAAATTCAACGAACAACTTGCGAGTTTCCCCGTCAATATGATCCCAGGATTGTTCAAACTCGGCATCCCGAACAAAGTGGTGGCGGTTGTAGTCAGTGCGAAACTCTTCGAGAATGGCTTGTAACTCGTCTTCGTTGACGGAGATATCCATCCGTGCCATTTCATCAAAATCGGTAGTATAAAACCGAGGTGTTAACAAGGTTTCTTTTGCCGGGACTTTAATCCCTGGCCGGATTTCTTCAAAGCCTGGTTTTTTGAGGGAATCTACCATGTCTTGATTTCTCTTTCGTCTTTATTATCTTAAGTAGACCTTTCGGGTGACGTTCTTACGTCTCTACCGCTACGGTAACGGCAGTTCCTCATGGGGAGCCACTGCGGTCTTCTCCCAAGGGGAGACGCCAAGGGCGATGGGGTCTCCCCAAGTGGAGCAAGTGGCGTGGAAAACCCTGTTGGTGTGAGCCTCTCCATTTGGGAGAAGACCGGACTGCCTCACCAGAAATGCTCTGGCAAACCGTAACAGCCCACAATAATCCAATTGTATAAAGTTCAGTCTACCAAGGTGCGGGTGAGAAATTTCTAAGCAAAACATTAAGAGTTGCAACAATCATTCAATATTTACGGAATCAAAAATCGCGGATTGGTAGTCAAATAAATATAGTTCAGCAAGCAGCATTATCTCGTTTAAGTGGAGTAGCACTCAGCTCTTGATTCTCAAAGCACTAGTATCTCAGTAATTTTCTGTGGTTGTTACTACAATAAATTCATGGGGTTCTATTAATACATTAGACAGCTTAAAATTAACAATCCATGAGAAGCATAATTACTGGAAAAGCTAAGTACTTTAGTTATTTTTTGCACCTTTCTCAATAATTATAGATTAGACAATGCCGACAACTTCAAATCAGAACAGCAGTGTCTATTACGAAAATTGTTAGAAAGCAACTAGTGCAAGATGTAAGTCTAGCTATTAGCACTTGGTATAAAAAACAGTCCAATAAAACCATTTTAAACAACAAGAGTAAATCCAAAAGGTTGAAAACAAGATGAATCTTGAAAACAATCAGCAGCAGAAAGACCGACTTCTTGTCTCTTATATCTTGTGTGCAGTCGGATTTATGGGGGTGGGAGGATTGCAGCGTTTCTACAATGGCAAGATCGGAACTGGTTTGTTATGGCTGTTGACTGGTGGTATGTTTGGTATAGGGCAGTTCGTGGATTTATTCTTTATCCCCAATATGGTTAACGAATACGAACACAACTTGAGATTAAAGGCGGGTGTATCTCTCTTTGGTGTGCCGTTGAATGAAGCAGTAGTTGCTTCTCAAGTCCACCGACCAACAGGCAACCAACTGATGATGAAACTGATTGAAGCGGCGGAAAGCAAGGGTGGTTTTTTAACTGTCACTCAAGGCGTAAAGTTTACAGGAGCCAGCTTTGCTGAAGTGGAAGCTACTCTCAAAGAGATGTACAAATCAGGTTATGTAAAAATTGATAACGACCCCAATACTGGAGCCGTTACCTACCATTTCCACGAACTTTAATTATTATTAGTCATTTGTCATTTGTCCTTTGTCCTTTGTCTTTTGTTAAAAACCAATGACCAATGACCAATGACCAATGACTAATTTCTACCTAACCACTTTTGACCATCTAAGCGCTGAACTAAGCCATATACCAACAAATCGAGGGTAATTTTGCGCTCATCGATTAAGAATGACTCAAGAGTGCTAGGTTTTTTGCCTTCATTACAGGAAAATCCTTTTTTTCCTTGAATATCTCCATCGGGGAAATACAGGTTAAACTGACGCTTACCAATTTCTGACCAACTGCCGATAATTTGCCAGCATTCTTCGGCGGATTCAAAGCCAGTGATTGGCATCTTCTGCTTGGCAAAAGACACCTGTAAATCTTGCACACCTTTTTGAGCGATCGCTTTTTGTAAAGCTGGCAAGTAGTCTTGCTCAATGAACTCTACAAATGGCTTATCTTCAACAGATGGGGCTTTTTCCTTTTTGGCGGCTTTAGCTGCGGCGGGTTTTTCTTCTGTTGCTTCGCGAGCAGCGGGTTTTTCTCCTTTTGCGGCTTTAGCTGCGGCTGGTTTTTCTCGCTTGGGTGATGCAGCAGCTGGTTTAGCAGCATTGGGATTATCTTCGGGGTTTGCGGCTTTAGGATCTGGCGCGTTGGCAGTAGGAATATCTGTGGCTTCGGGTGAGTCTGTACTAGGAGCTTGTTCTTCAGCCACACTGGGAGCTTGCTTGTCAACAGTGCTGGGAGCTACTTCTCCCGCTTGATTGTGATTGGTTGGGTCTGCCATTGCTCAGGTCAATCCTTTAATCTAGCTTTGGGAGCGATCGCTCACCTTGATGTATCCGGTATTTTTATTTTGACATACTACTACCGCTGTGCAGAATTCGTAATTTGTATTTGTAATTTGTAATTTATATACTGCAAGGGTTTCATTTATTTGGGATGGGTGGTTTACTTGCAATACTGTTCGGTTAAGGCAAGAGACGCGATGAATCGCCGTCTCTACAATATTCAGTCTTTTGTCTTGATGGCGATAAATCACATCTTTAGCGATCTAGAATTTTCATCCTTCAAATCCCTTTGAATCCTATACCAGTTTCTACCTGTTGCTTTGCTGGAGTAGAATTTACCTTGCTGCTAGAAGTCTGACGCTTGGTGCCAACTTGGCTCAAGAATATACCTCCTAAAATCAAGCTACCGCCAATATATTGAGGCCGGGTAGGGGCTTCACCCAAAATTAAATAGGCTGCTATAATTCCCACAATTGGGCCAAATGAGCTAACTAAGGAAGCTGTAGATACAGTAGAAGTTTTCAAGCCTTTAACCCAAAAAGACTGGCCTACCACTACAATCAATCCGCCATAAAGAAACATCCATTGCCACAAGAATGGTGAGAGAACATCAGCGAAATGATCCTTGCCATAGAGGACTAAAGCAATAAAGAAAAAGATTACAGTTCCAAGTGCAGTCCGAAAGATGCTATAGATTCCCAAAGGAATCTGCGAAAGGTGTTTCTTGCTAATAATCGTAGAAGCGGCTATGGCTACAGATGCTACTGCTGCCAAAAGTTCCCCTATGCCTAAACTGAAACCTCCCATGTTCATCATGGTTTCTGTTGCAGGCTGAAGGATAATAGTTAGGATAACGCCAACAAAAGCTGCGATCGCACCAATAAATTCCCAAATATTTACTCGTTCTCTCAATAACCAGACTGATAAAGCCAAAGTTAGAGGTGGTTCCAAGCGTCCTACCAAGATGACATTGTTCACCCCTGTAAGTGCCAGTGCCTGGAAAATTAAACCAGGGGCTAACGCTCCTGATAAAATAGCCACTGCTGTTAAACTGACCCAATCTTTCCTTGAGAGTTGTTTCAAATTAGCTTTGTTCCACTGCCGCCCATAGATTAGGATCAGAAGTATCAAGGCGCAAAGGTTTCCCACGAATAAAACATTACACAAAGAAATCGGATTGCGATTACCGATAAAATGTTGAGCACCAATTTCTGTTAGTTTCCTGGTAACAGCGCTAGATGCTCCAAAAATTAGCATTGCTAGCCAAAGATATGTTTGTCCTGCAATTCTATGGATTTGGCGATGTGGTTTTTTGGGTCTAGTCACAATAACATCACTGCAATGAAAGCATTGCTCATCATATTAAGTTATCCTTACGCACTTCAAAATGAGGTTTTGTTGAGAAAATACTTAAATTATCCTGTGACTTTGAGCAACCATGATTAGCTGAGAAAATGCTGAGAATTAGTTAAATTTTCTCAAAGGATAAATTCATGAAAATAGTGGCTGAGTTTCAATAAGCTCTCACTGCCACCTGAGATGCTTGGGATGTTCAGGATAAAACAAAGAAGAGAAGAAACAAATGAAACTTGCACCCTTACTTACAAGCGTAGCCTTAGTTGGTTTTTTCACAGTTTGGGACGTACCATTAAAAGCGATCAATCCGTTATTAATACAGGCATCAGCAGCCGAAGAAATGTCTGTAGCACAAAAAATAGACTTGCTTACTAAGAGTAAGGGTCAAATTGGTAGTGGCGATCAACTGCGTCGTTTCTTTTTTGCTGACTTGGAACCAATCGGTATCCAGGTAGGTGGTGCAGGTCATGTAGTTAACCTTTATAACAAAGCTAATGATGTCACATTCGCTTACTGTTCGCATTACGATGTGATTGTTGCCATTAAAAAAGGTAAGATAACTAAATTTGAACCTAGCGAAGTGAAGTAATAATAAATCCACTTTCTAATTAATATTTTGCTGAAACCAGCGGAGCAATTTGATTGCATCTAGGTTGCAATATATGAAAAAAAGCCCGGAGTCACGGAAACGCCTCCGGCTTTATGCTGTGCGTTCACGCTTGAGAAAAAGTCTGATTTAGTCCTTCTCAAGAATTTATTAATTTTCTGGAAGAATCAGGTCAAATAGAAAATTTAAAACATGAAATCTTTTTTTATTTTGCCCTTAAACTCTTATTTAATTATTTTCGTTCCAGGTATTTTACAATGAGGCTTTTAAAAGCGATCGCCTGCGAACAGAAATTGTTTAATAGCTATTAAAGCAATTATTCTATGCTACCTCATAGGTAATCGGTAGCAGTTCCAGATTAATGTAATCAATGATTTTCCTTTTTTGAAAAAATATAAAAGTCATATAATCCAGTCAAAAAACTCAGCAAAAACTAAACCTTAACCAAGATGATATTCAACCTTAATGATTAGTAAAAATATTCTTAACATTATTCAAATACAGTCTTGCTAAGATAACTCCAAATACAGATTACAACCTTATTTCTTGACTTTTAATGGGCAAATCAAAGATGCTTAACTCTGGGTTAATTGTAATCAAATTTGGAAATAATGGGTTGAAAAAAATGTGTGAAACTGTAGCTAGATGTAGTTTTGAGATTTCTACATCCGACATCAAGTTCTCACATATCCTAATTTCCCAACTTGAGCAAATAGTAATTCCAACAATCTTGAGTTAAGTTTTCCTAGCCTGTTTACAGTCAAAAGTTTAGTAATTAGTATTTCAGCTTTGCAAATTTCTCTGCTATATAAGCAAAGTAAGATAACGCAAACTAATCTTAAATCTCAGCCTAGCAAAGTTAGCTTTGTTTATGTAGTACAAGCTTTTAGTCAGATAGCAATTTGCATATTTAGAGTGTTCTCAAAAGTTTAACAGGTTTCAATAAGGAGAAAATTCTCATGGCTCTTTACGGCTATACCATTGGAGAGGATCGTGACGGCAACGCTAGTAATGGCAAGCAACTTGACGTTTACCGCTTTTTGATCCCTTCTGGCCCTGGAGGTTCTATTACCCCTACAAGAGTAGGTACAGTCAATCTTCCAGCTACTGCTACTACCGCCGATCTAGAAGGTTTGGGAACTAACCCCGCTACTGGAAGGGTAAGTGCGGTTAACGAAGCACGGGCCACTGGTTCTACAACACCAATTGATCCAACAGTCCTTCGCGTTAATAATGTAGATCAGCCTTTTGCTTCAACCACGACCTCACCAAGCCGTACACCATCTGACCTACGTCGTTTTGGATTTGAGTCAGGTGCTGACTTTAATAGTAGTGGTCTATACAACATTTCAGGGAATCCGAATCCCGCAAATGGGCCAGTAGGAAGCTCTCTTTATAAAATTACTACAGCTACCCCTGGAACTCTTAGCCTTGTAGACACCTTTGGCCCAGCTACTACTGCTGCACAAAGACAAGGAACTCAACCTACCAACTCTCAATTTGCCGATGGATTAGCTATCGACAATCTCAATCCTGGTAATACTCGCGCTCTTGCTAGCGATTTTAGGACTAATGATAGAGATGGGAACCAGCTTTACAAAGTCGATCTGCTCACTGGTCAGCTATCTGCGCCGATTGCTCTGAAAACTCCTTCAGGGCAAGCTTTGAATCTCAACTTAGATTCTGGATTGTCATTTACTAACAGCGGATCTCAAAGATTGATCGGTTGGGTGGAAACTGGCGCTGTCTATGAGATCACAGGCTACCAAGATGAACTTGCTGCATCAGGTCTAGGTTTAGGTAGTGCTGGTGGTGCTAATGGTGCTGGTTTTGCAACCGCCACCTTGCTTGGTAACGTTAATTTACCAAATGCTGTGAGTGGAGTCGTTGATTATGAAGGCTTTACGATTGTTAATGAATAACAGTCGTTAATAGGATATTCTTTCTTCAACTTTTGTAAAAAGCACTTTTACAAGAGTTGAAGAAGCGAAAAAGTGAAGAGAGCTAAAGAGTAAAAAGTGCTATCTACCAAACTCATTGTACTTTTATTAGAGACTAACTAGATTTTTATTGTTAAATTTATTCAATATATCTTTTAATCAAAAGCTATCATTAAATTCGCTGAGATTAGATTTTAGAATTCAATATACTTCTTAATTATGATAAGTTGCTATTAATAAATTCTTCAATCAAGTTTACTCGGTGTTAGTAGTTCCCTTTAGATAAAATATGATTTTTAGATTTTATGCTAATCTTACCAAGTTTTTATTATATTTAACAATTAAAGCGGCGTAATCCAATAAGTAATTCCTCGAATAGCTTGTTTTTTAAAACCAAACAAAGGTAAGTTCTCTTCAGATAGACCCACATAAGTCCAATGTGGAACATCGTTTTCTACAGTTTGAAACCAACCATTTTGATTAAGAGCTTTTCTCTGCTCTTTACTACCTACGCGTAAATCAATGGCTAATCCCCAGAGATGTTGTGAAGTTCCCGGAGGCGCAACTAAACCGAGAATTTTTGTCTCTTTACCTTGTTGAACTTTTGCTAAAACTCGATCGTTAGCATACTTGTGCCAAAATCTTAAATTCGTGTTGAAAGTGCGAGTACAATCACCAGAGCCATAACCAGATTTTAGCGGAATTTGTTGCTGAATTCGCGCTTTATTTAAAGCATCAGCCGCCGATTTTTGTAAATAACAGTCGTTAGTGCCATCAACATGACCCATTGTTAAAGTAGCTTGAAACTCTTGGGTTTCTTGTTCATTAGCAAAAATATTTTGTTGCGGTAGTTTAATCCCAATATCGGGATTTACGAATACTGCACCATAGCTTTGCAGCAAAGTATATTCATAAGTACCAGGCTGGGGAATTGTAGATAATTTTCTAGCGATCGCAGATAAAAAACGCTGTTGCGCATTTAATTTTGGATCGGGAATAAATGGTTCTGATGTTGTATTTTTAGAGGTATCTATACAAGGTAATGAATCATTACTCAAGCATTTTTGTAACGGTTGAGCAGTTATAGCAACTTTGTGGTGGGTAATCTCATTGCTAGCGACTAATACAAAAATCATCAATATAAAGATACTGATAAAACTTGTCTTTCTAATAAACCTAGTAATATTTTTTTGATTTCTGAGGGTGAGTTTCATATTTAATAATTACTTAGCGATTCAATAATAAAATTAAGAATTTTTTAGACTAATTTCTGCTGGGTTAACGCTCTGAACAATAGCTGCGAGTGAAAAACCGGAATGTTGTCACAAATTTTAAAAAGATGAAATTTTTCACTTCCTACTAAACTTAAAAAATGGAACCTTGCTTTTAATTGAGTACTAGTAAGTTTGATAACTTTTTTATCAGAAAGTTACATCCATGAAACCACTGGAACAGCTAAAATTGAAAAGAACTCTAAGCTTGCCGATCCTGTAAGTATGACCATGCACAATTCCGTTGAATTCCAAGACGCTTTTGATGTCATAGTCGTCGGTGCAGGTCACTCCGGTTGCGAAGCAGCTCTCGCCTCTGCACGCCTCGGTTGTCGTACCCTGTTATTGACGCTCAATTTGGATAAAATCGCTTGGCAACCTTGTAATCCAGCAGTGGGTGGCCCGGCGAAATCCCAATTGACCCATGAGGTAGACGCACTTGGTGGGGAAATTGGTAAAGTTGCAGACCGCACCTACTTGCAAAAACGTATCCTCAACTCTTCACGGGGGCCTGCTGTTTGGGCATTACGCGCCCAGACTGATAAGCGCGAATATGCAGCGGTGATGAAAAATATTGTTGAGAATCAAGAAAACTTGACAATCCGCGAAAGTATGGCCACAGATTTGGTGCTGGGTGCTAACGGTGAAGTTATCGGCGTTGAAACTTATTTTGGTGTTGGGTTCCAATGTAAAGCAGTCATCTTGACAACCGGCACGTTCCTGGGCGGCAAAATTTGGGTTGGTAACAAATCAATGCCAGCCGGACGTGCTGGAGAATTTGCAGCTGAAGGATTGACACAAACCCTAAATCGCCTGGGATTTGAAACCGGCAGACTTAAAACTGGAACTCCAGCACGGGTAGATAAGCGATCGGTAGATTACAGTAAAATGCTCATCCAGCCAGGGGATGAAGATGTGCGCTGGTTTAGCTTTGACCCAGATGTGTGGGTAGAACGGGAACAGATGCCTTGCTACATCACCCGTACAACCGCCGAAACCCATCGCCTGATTCAGGAAAATTTGCACCTGTCGCCAGTTTATGGCGGTTGGGTGGAAGCCAAAGGGCCGCGTTATTGTCCCAGTATTGAAGATAAGATTGTGCGCTTTGCCGATAAGGAAAGCCATCAAATCTTTATTGAACCGGAAGGAAGGGATATACCCGAACTTTATATTCAAGGATTTTCTACAGGGTTGCCAGAAAATTTGCAGTTGCAAATGTTGCGGACTCTCCCCGGTTTGGAAAAATGTGTGATGCTGCGTCCTGCTTATGCAGTGGAATATGACTATTTACCAGCAACTCAGTGTTACCCCACACTGATGACTAAAAAGATTGCGGGGCTGTTTTGTGCTGGGCAGATTAACGGCACTACAGGTTATGAAGAAGCTGCTGCTCAAGGGCTGGTGGCGGGAATTAACGCCGCTCGATTTGTTCGCTCTCAAGAAATGATTGTCTTTGCCCGCGAGCAAAGTTACATTGGGACGCTAGTTGATGACCTGTGTACAAAAGACCTGCGAGAACCTTACCGGATGCTCACCAGTAGGTCAGAATACCGATTGCTATTGCGTTCTGACAATGCCGACCAACGCCTGACACCCTTGGGACGGGAGATTGGTTTAATTGACGATCGCCGCTGGGATATGTTTACTCAAAAACAGGGTAATATCACCACAGAAAAGCAAAGATTGCAAGCCACACGAGTTAAGGAACATGATGAAATTGGAATAGCGATCGCATCTGATACCCAACAAGCAATTAAAGGTTCGATTACCCTCAACGACTTGTTGCGGCGTCCAGGATTACATTACGTTGATCTCGACAGGTTCGGACTGGGAAACCCCAACCTCAACCGAGCCGAGAAAGAAGGTGCAGAAATTGACATCAAGTATTCTGGCTATCTCGCTAGGCAACAAAATCAAATTGACCAAATTGCCCGCCAAGCGCACCGCCAGTTACCTGGGGATTTAGACTACACAACAATTGATACTCTTTCTAAAGAGGCACGGGAAAAGCTGACTCACATAAAGCCACTCACCCTTGGTCAAGCTGCACGTATAGGTGGTGTAAACCCAGCGGATATTAACGCCTTATTATTATATCTAGAATTGCGTAGAACCAAGAGCCAGTCAGAGTTTCCAGCGTTAGCTTAACACAAGCTTGATAAAGACTGAGTATAGTAGTAGGGAGAGAGATTGGTATGATAGATGACATAAGGATTAGTAGTGGCATCATCAACAATCCCCAGATGAAAGTTGAGTTTAATACCAACACTCAATCAACTTATCTCAATTAGATGGGGGATTGGATGTTTCATTATTCAGGAGGCAGGAGGCAGGAGTAACCCACGCACAACTGCATAGGATTGGCGCAAGACCGGAGGCGGAGCGGCTCCTCTGTTTGTTTATCGCCCGACACGTCTCAATACAATTCTTCTTTTTAATCAGGGTAATCACCCAGGACTAAAGTTTTTATTCATACTTCTTTCCTCCAGTAAGAACTGCCCTCGACCTACTGCCTCCTCTGATAATCCTAATTTTCAGGCAGTAGGGGTGGCGTTTCCTCGTCCAAGCAACAACCCAGAACGTCTATGTTACAAGAAGCCAGCACCCGTCTCATAGTACCAGAACCATCAGAAGACTTAATCACCAACGAGCCTTGGTCGATAGAAAACTATGCTGATGGCCTAATGGATGAACTCTTTGCCGATATCGACTACATTCTGGATGCTAGTGGTAATCTACCTTCTCAAACTGTTAGGCACAGTAGTCAGAACAGATCGAGCCACTCTGTTGCTGGAGTTTCCGCCCAAGCTCAACGCCAATCGCCTCCAGAATACGTGCCTCTACAAACAGTTACCATACCACAGATTATCTTACCAAACACCCTGAACCAAGGAGTACAGTCAGTTGCTCAAGATAACCACAAGCAATTGAGTACCGTTGTGTTTGACACCTCTACTGTTAAACCAGTTAGTAGAAAGCGTCAAAAAACTAGTTCGGTTTTGGGCAAACTGCTGATTGTAGGAACAACTTTAGGCGTGGCGATCGCTAGCACGATTTACTTGGTGCAGTCTGGAGTCGTATATCTTTTAAATAACAAATTGCCTGAGTCAGCGCTTCTATTGCCGCAATCGCAGTCACGGTTGCCCGTAAAAACGGAAATAGAGGCAGAGTTAGTTGACTATATGCTCCAAGCGTTGGCTGTCATAGATAAGCAAGGAGCAAAAAGCAATCAAAAATCTTTTAATCCAGGATTCTCCAGTCAGGCAAATACTAACCAAATAGCCCTTGGTCGCGATCGAGCAACTGGTAATCTACCAGCACTTCCACTTCTCGCTAATAATACACCACCAGCCCCCAATCGTTCTGGAAGCGTTGTTGAGCGTATCTATGTCCCCGTTTATCAAGCGCCGTCACCAATGCGCTACGCCCTTCCAGCCATTCCGGGGACTCCCACACTTTTACCACAAGTTGCCAGCGCGTTACGGGTATCTCAACCTAATGTTGTGAAAACTGCTCTGAATACAGTTCGACAAGCTGCCAAGCCTGTAACTGTCAATATGTTAGCTGCGGCTGTACGAGCCGAACTCAAACCGGTGGCAGCAAAAACTGCACCCATTAGCGTGCGCCAAACACCCAAACCTCTGCCTGCATTACCAGTAGTTCCATTGCGTGCTGCACTCGCACCAGAGTCAGAACCAACTATTACCCAAGAACAAGTATATCCGGCAACTGCGATCGCAGTTGCTCCAAGTAATACCTTAGAGGGATTGCTAGAGTTGGGCAACAAATCTGCCGCTTTGTTTAAAATTGATGGCGTGACTCGCCGCATCAATATGGGTGAAAGTATCGGCTCAAGCGGTTGGACACTAGTAGATGTCAGTAATGGCGAAGCAGTCATCCGACGTAATGGCGAAGTGCGATCGATTTATGCAGGACAGAAACTATAAATTTTTTAACCTACTGCCTGGTTGAGGAGAGTTTGAAGATTAAACTCATCTATCACCACTAACAGTACTACGACCAGCAATAATTGATTTAAATAATTCGATCGCGTCAAATAGTTCTCTGTCTCAATGTGCACTGTTAGGATTGCCTGCTGATATGTAGCCTAGCTAATGCGATCGCGCCTTAATAGTTTTAATATTATCAGCTTTATTGATAGGAAGATCGCTTTTACCTCCAGCAGACTCTAGTAACTATTGAGCAAAGATTACTTTTTTGAGAATTTGCCGATTGATTTCAGTAACTTTGATACTTTCAATGCCAAATTGTGTAAATACTGTTGCTAAATCTTTATTAAAATAAGTTTCAACTAAATCATCTAGTAATCATATAGTTTTGTCCTTTTAAAAAGGATTTGCATAACCCTTCACCCAATAATAGTTTTTCTCAAAACGGACATCTAAAATTGGGTTACTCCCTGGCTTAATATCAAATTTCATTGGGTTTATCTCCTTTTATAGCTTAAGAGTTACGCATTCGCTACACTGCTATTAACCCAAGATGTTTAGGCGTAGTCTGTCGTAGACATCGCTCTGTCGGTAAGAAAAATTAAATATTTATTATAAATAGCTGAAAATTTTGTCTAATTATCTCATAAAGCAGTGAAATACCACAACCTTTAATCAATATAAGCAGAAAATCAGGTTTGTGGTGAAGAATTGGAAGACAGTATTGAATTTTCCTACCTAAAGATAGTTCACAGAAAGAAATTTCAATGTTAGAACTATAATTTATGTTTATTATAGTTCCATTACGGTGACTATATGAAAACCTACATCGTGCATACATCTTGCTTAAGCAAGATATATTTAGCTAAAAAAGTTAGTTTGCTAATTGATGTAATCCTCAAACCTTAACAACATGAAACAACCTAACTATTTTCAAAATAATTCTAAAAACTCTTTAAGAGAAAAGTATCATCTTTACAAAGGCGAAAAGCTGAACTGGCTTCAAGTAACTCTTCGGCTTGAAAGGTCAATTATCTCTATTATTCTTCCTTGGGTATTTTTTTGTACCATCTATGGTACTTTTATCTCACTTTTAGCTCATTTAGGATTACCAATAGCATTTTCCGATTCCAGCAATATTCTTACCAATGCTGTTTTAAGTTTTAATATTGGTTTTACATTACTATTAGTTTTTCGGACGAATACAGCCCATGATAGATTTTGGGAAGGTCGTCAACTATGGGGAGCTTTAGTTAATACATCGCGTAATTTAACTCGTGGAATTGCAATAATAGTTAAAGAAAAGACACCACAAGATAAATTAGAAAAAGAAGCAATGCTTCGGTTAGTAACTGCTTTTGCAGTTGCAATGAAGTTACATCTAAGATCGGTGCCTTTAGATACTCAGTTGGCATCATTAATGTCTGAAAAACAATATTTACACCTCCAAGATAGCGATCATCCTCCACTACAAATTGCTTACTGGATAGGAGATTACTTGCAGTATCAGCATGACCGAAATTGTCTAAATGTTTATCAACTGACTACTCTACATAATTGTGTAGATGAGTTAGTAGATATTTTAGGCGGTTGCGAACGTATTTTAAAAACGCCATTGCCTTTGATATATACTATTAAATTAAGACAACTGTTATTAATTTTTTGTCTTATATTACCTTTGGAAATTGTGAGCTTTTTAAATTGGTGGACTGGTATAGTAATGGCTTTTGTCAGTTTTACATTATTAAGTATTGAACAAATTGGCTCAGAAATAGAAGAACCTTTTGGGTTTGATCCTAATGACTTACCTTTAAATACTATTTGCAATACAATCTCAAACAATGTTGAAGAGTTAATTAAGCTTACTTCTAACAATGTTCGTTCTTATTAAATCTGTAAATAAGTTTTATTAGTCAACTTTTGATGAGAACGGAGAGGTTTTTCCTCTATGAAACATAGAAAATACTTGGCTGAAAAATGCGATCGCTTAATAAATAGTTCGCCAAGCTTTTACCGTCCCTTTACCAATTTCGCTATCAACAGTTTGACCTCCCTCCAAGACTAGTCTGATATCTAAGTTCTCATCTGGAGCATTTTTCAAAGCAGTGGCTAATTCTTTACTGACAGCAAATGTGCCATTTGAACCATCTAATTGAAAAACTTTTTCTCGAACCTTGAGCAAAAGCTTATCGACTTTTTTAGTCGTGACAAATCTAAAATAGTCAGGTCTAGAATACACACGACCTGCGGTGTAGAAAGAAGACCTTGCTTGACCCGAATTTACTGTTACGAGTACTCGAATGCTCGAAAGAGTCCACAAACTAATAACTTGCGTTGAACCCTCACGGTACAAATAGCCACCTAAAGAATTGCGGTCGAAAACTCCAACAAACTCCCCTTCAAAGGGGTCAACAATTCTTACGGCTTTCGACCAAGGTACATCCATTTCGGGGGACAGTCCAGCCGATTTGACCATTGGCAAATCGCTTGATGCTTGAGCAAGAATAGCTATTTCTTGAACGGTGAAAGCAGCACAAATTTGAGGGAAAATTACAGCCAAGCTAGCCCCAAAAAGAAGAACTGGAATCGTTTGCAGTAACTTAATCATAAGTCAGGATATAATCTTTAAATGCTTCTTAGTGCAAAACAGTTTGCCTCACTTCAACTGGTTCACCCGTCAAACTAAAAGGTCGAACTTCGGTAATTTTTACCTTCACTAACTGCCCTTTGAGTTCTTTGATGTTACCGCTAAAAAAGGTCAAACGATTACCGCCAGTGCGTCCCATTACCTGGGTTGGATCTTTAGGATTTTGGTCTTCTACTAAAACTTCTTCAATGCGTCCAAAGTAACGTTGCGATCGCTCTGCTACTTTCAAGTTTCCCAGATGATTGAGCCGTTGCAGGCGATCGCTTTTAATTTCTTCACTCAGCTGATTGTCCCACAAAGCGGCTGGTGTCCCTGGACGCGGCGAATATGCTGCTGTATTCAACATATCAAAGCCAATATCTTCCACCAGTTTCAGGGTATTTTCAAACTGTGCTTCTGTTTCCCCAGGAAAACCGACAATCACATCGGCACTAATGGAGGCATCTGGCATATACCGCCGAATTGTATCGATAATCCGGCGATATTTTTCATGGGTATAACCACGCGCCATCGCCTTTAAAAGTTCATTATCCCCAGATTGAAAGGGAATGTGGAAGTGTTCGCACACTTTGGGTAACTCAGCACAAGCCTGAATTAATCTCTCGGTAAAATAGCGGGGATGGCTAGTAGCAAATCTTAGCCTTTCAATTCCCGGCACATCATGGACGTAATAAAGCAAATCTGTAAAGTTGTGCAGATGCCGACCTTCTGGTGTGACTCCAGGTAAATCTCTGCCGTAAGCATCAATATTTTGACCGAGTAAAGTAATTTCTTTGTAACCTTGCCGTCCTAATTCTTCCATTTCAGCCCGGATAGCTGACGGCGTGCGAGATTGTTCGACACCGCGCACATTGGGAACCACGCAATAGGTGCAGCGTTCGTTACAGCCGTAAATGACATTCACCCAAGCGGTCACTGTACTATCCCGTCGCGGCTGGGTGATATCTTCAATAATGTGAACTGCCTCGGTTGCTACAACTTGGTTGCCCTCAAATACTGACTCCAACAAATCTTTTAGACGGTTGGCGTGTTGTGGCCCCATTACCAAATCTAATTCTGGGACTCGCCGCAACAGCGCTTCTCCTTCTTGCTGGGCAACACAACCAGCAACGATGAGGGTTAAATCAGGCTGCTCATGTTTGCGCTTTGCTTGTCTGCCAAGATAGGAATATACCTTTTGTTCAGCATTATCCCGAATGGTGCAGGTATTGTAGAGAATCACATCTGCATGATTCGGATCTTCACACCACTCAAAGCCCATGTCTTCCAAAACGCCAGCCATGCGCTCTGAGTCAGCTTTATTCATCTGACAACCGAAAGTAGTAATGTGATATTGGCGTTTAGAAGTGGTCATGGGCAATTCTGCTGAATCAGCGTAATGTATGTCAGGTTTATTTCTATTCTATAACGCTCTTAAGCTGCTTCAGGTGTGGCGAGTATCTTGGCTCAGATTCCTTTTGATATTCAATATAAAAACCTCAATAAGTTACAAGCTGCAAGCATTAGCGGTGATGAAATTCAACTTCTGTTTCCAGAATTTTAATATCATAGTTGCCAAAGAAATCGTGACCTAGTAGCCCGATACTTGCTTTTGGGGCGATCGCCACTTGAAGATTATTGGCTGTAACTCCACCTACTGCAATAGATTTTACCTTACTGGTTGAGAATTTTACTTCACTACCATCAGCAATTTGGGCTTGCATTGTACCTGTAGCCTGTAGTTGCAGTGTATTCGCCATATCTTGAGTGATAATGGTTCCACTAGCACCTGTATCTACAATCATTTCAAAGGTTTTTTTGTCGTTGAAGGTGACATCAATCACAGGAGTTCCACCAAAACGGCGTTTGATTGAGACTCGAAAAACTTTATTGTCTGAAGGTGCAGCTATTATATTGCCACAAATCCTTCCTAATCCAACGGTTTTACCAGAAGAAGTTATCATGTAACACACTCCTGGATCGTCTGCTGTTGCCCGATGAGAGAATGCTAAAAATATCAGCGTCGGCATTAGTGCGATCGCAGCCAGATTAACGGTCGTCATCCAACGCTTCCAAGCATTCTTCATCTTATACTGCTCTCCACTTTTTGTGATTACTCTTAATAGCTAAACTCATCATGGCGGCTGTAAAACATGGTATTAAATAACAGGTTTTTAATATACAAATTCAAATTTTATCTATTTAAAATAGACATTTCTAACAACTTTTTTAGTTTTAAATTAGCTAATTATTTATATATGTATATCAAAAATATTAAATTGCATCTTACTCAATACATCTTACATAGAATTACTGATTGGTAAATTAAAGATTAGGTAAAGACATGATGAAACTACTTAGAGCAGATTCAATCTGACATACTAATAAGTTGGATAAGATAAATTTGTTAGCTTACTCAAGGCTTGCTGCTGCATTTACAGCAGTTGCGATCGCATTTTTAACAGCGATATCTTTTTGTTCTAGAATGATATTTTCACTATCAGTACGCGAAGCAACTACACCGCAAATAGCAGCAGCAGCAAAATTATACACTCCTGCCATTTTGAATAGTGTGCCGCATTCCATCTCGTAATTCAAGATATTCAAGCGCCGATATTCTTCTGTGATGCCATGCAGCGATCGCATTAAATTTGGATTGGCTGAATCAGTGCGTTCTTGTCCTTCGTAAAAAGTATCAACTGATGCCGTAATTCCGATGTAATGTTCAACCTTTAATTCTCGTGCAGCTTTAACTAAAGCGACTGTCAGAAAAGGATCGGCTGCGGCTGGATACTCCACAGGTGCAATGTCATTCGCTGCACCTTGGCGACACAATGCTGCACTGCTAATAACAACACTACCGACTGGTATATAAGATTGAATGGAACCGCAAGTACCAATGCGAATAATTTGCCGGATTCCTACTTGTACCAACTCATTGACAACAATACTTAATGAAGGTGCACCCATACCACTTGTAGCTGATAAGATGGGGCGGCCATTAGGCAAATATCCTACATAGCTATTGAGTCCGCGATTTTCTGACAACACGCGTACATCTTGTAAATAAGTTTGGGCAATTAGGTGCGATCGCTCCGGGTCGCCAGATAATAGAGCAATGCTGGGAGGCGATGAACCTAAATCATCTTGCCCAAAGCCAATGTGATAAAAGCGTTTACTAGTCATAGAGTTGAGAGTAGCGATCGCCATAACACAATACTATGCTAGGGCGATTTTTAGTTTAATTTGAAGCTAACTTTTAGACTGATAAACTAATGGCTTTGTTAATACGGGAATCTAATCAAGCTCCCTTTCATCAGTTGACAAAGATGGGTGGGAACCCCCTTGCCCCTCCAAATACTCAATGGGTGGGTTGCACTGTATGTGGTGGGTGGATGCAGTTCATTAGTCAAATTGACTTAGAAGAAACGGCAATAAAAGAGGTCTGTGAACGCAGACAGTTACTCCTCATATTTATGTGTACTAATAATCCTGGAATGTGTGATGAGTGGGATGCTGATTTAGGAGGTAATGCAGCGATACTGGTTGATAAAACTAATCTGACCAGTCTTGAAGCACCTTGTGACAAAGAAGAATTTCTGTTAGAAGAAACGTTGTTAACTCTGGATGAGTGTAATGATTCGGATGACACTTATTGTCAATTTTTTAACCAATCTCAAAACCAAGTATGCGGCAAAATTGGTGGTGAGCCTCTGTGGATTCAGACGGATGAAACTCCCATCTGTAGTTGTGGAGCTAGGATGACATTTGTAGTTCAGTTGGAACACAGCGCCGAAGTTCAGTTTGGGGATGCGGGTGCTGGATATGGCTTTGTGTGTTCAGTATGCCAACAACGGGCGAAGTTTCTGTTCCAATGTTGCTAAATATCCTTCTTCTGCCACTTTCCGAATATTATGAATAAAAGAATCAAAAGATAAAACTCTACAAGGTTAAGTAGAGTAAAAGCTATCAATGTAGGTTGGGTTGAATGTAGTGAAACCCAATATGAACAAGGATCAAATCTAGGGTTTCGTTCCTCAACCCAACCTACAGATATTATAAGTGTTTAACTAAACCCGATATAACTCCTGCTTTACCTAAAATCTCCTCCTTCCCATATCTGAAGTTGTCTTTCAGCCGCAACTAAGCAATTGAGATATTTGGGTGGATAGAGAAAATGATCGTAAGCTAATGCCATCTGTCTAGCAGCTTCAGTATATGGCACTCGTCCTATTCCTGTACCCAATCCAGGACAGGCAATGGTGTTAATTTTTTGCCTAGCGCGTTGATTATGCTGGCGAACTGACAGCAGCATCGCCCACATTGCAATATAAGGAATATCTGTCCCAGCAATAATCATGGGAACTCGCATAGTGGGTGTATGAGCCAAAAAAGGATGTTTGTAATGGACTGTTTCCACAATCATTGATGTTCCCACAGGCTGTTCGCCCAAATAATCCTCAAGAATGCGCTGCTGGACTCTTGCCATTAAGGAAGGTCCGAAAAAACGGATAATTGCCGCATCTATGCCACCATCCATCATTCCGAAAGAGTTAGCAGGGCTGACCATACAATCAAAATCTGGCAACCACTCGAAATAGTTATTCACTATTTCTACATTGGGTAAATAATTAAAATTCTGTTGAAAGGCTGCACACAACAAAGAGTCGGGAGCTACCAATATCAATTTCAAGCTTTCATTTCCTCCGCTTGAATATCTATTTTAAACGTCAGCTAGGGCAAATATCAACGGTTTTTCTGTATTATCAGCCTTGTCTTTTATTTATACTACAGATATAATACAAAATATATCACCACTCTTTGGTGACTCTTTGTCGCTTGAACAAAAGGAAATTTTATGATTCCCCGAACACGCATCCGAAATATTGGTATCTCTGCCCACATCGACTCTGGTAAAACTACGCTGTCAGAGCGAATTCTCTTCTACACGGGCAGAATCCACGCTATTGAGGAAGTGCGGGGAGGCGGTAAGGGTGCAACGATGGATTTTATGCTAGAAGAAAAGCTGCATGGTATAACCATCACTTCTGCTGCTACCACCTGCCAGTGGCACGATACCCAAATTAACCTCATTGATACACCTGGACACGTAGATTTTACAATTGAAGTGGAACGCGCCCTGCGGGTATTGGATGGGGCAGTGATGGTACTGTGTGCGGTGGCGGGCGTGCAGTCCCAGTCGATTACGGTGGATCGGCAAATGAAGCGCTACCGTGTGCCGCGTTTGGCGTTCATCAACAAAATGGATCGGACGGGAGCAGATCCATTTCGTGTAGTACAGGGAATACGCGATCGCTTGCAACTAAATGCGGTATTACTCCAGCATCCTATCGGTAGTGAAGACCAATTCCAGGGAGTGATTGATCTGGTAGAAATGACTGCTGACTACTTTGAAGGTGAAAATGGCGAAAATTGCGTGAAAAAGCCAATTCCCGAATCACTTAGGGATGAAGCACAACAGGCACGCGATAAGTTGCTAGATACTTTGTCACTGTTCTCAGAACCGATGACCGAGATGCTACTGGCGGGTGAGGAAATTCCCAAAGAATTAATTTGGCAAACCATCCGACAGGCAACTTTGAGCCTAGAATTCACCCCTGTACTGCTGGGTTCGGCATTCAAAAATAAAGGAGTGCAAAACTTATTGGATGCAGTTGCACTTTATCTACCATCTCCCGTGGATAGAGAGGTGGTCAAAACCGCAGAGTCGGTGAGTGTCTACCCTAACCCCGATGCTTCTTTGGTGGCATTGGCATTTAAACTCACCGTTGAATCCTTTGGGCAGTTGACCTATACCCGGATTTACTCTGGGACGCTCAAACCTGGCGATACCGTCTATAACTCACGGACTGAACAGCGGGTGCAAATCGGTCGCTTGGTGAGAATGCACGCCAATAAGCGAGAAGAGGTCAAAGTTGCCGTTGCTGGGGATATTGTGGCTCTGTTGGGTGTGGATTGTGCTTCTGGTGATACATTCTGTTCCGGAGAACCACTGGTATCTCTAGAGAAGATGTTTGTGCCGGAACCAGTGATTACGCTGGCGATTACGCCCAAGAAACAGGAAGATAGCGATCGCCTTTCCAAGGCACTCAATCGCTTTCAAAGGGAAGATCCCACCTTCCGGTTGAGCATCGACCCCGAATCAGGATTGACTCTGATTTCTGGGATGGGCGAACTCCACTTGGAAATCTACCTCGAACGCATCCAACGGGAATATAATGCCGAGGTTTACGTTGGTACTCCCGCCGTGGCGTACCGCGAAACCATTAGGCAGCAAGCTACCTTTGACTACCGATTTAAAAAACAGTCAGGCGGCCCCGGTCAGTACGCCCATATTACTGGGTGGATTGAACCCACAGATGAACCGTTTGTCTTTGAGAATCGGGTGGCTGGGGGTGCGATTCCCAAAGAATATATCCCGGCGTGTGAGAAAGGTTGCCGTGAGGCGATGGAATCAGGGAAGTTGGAAGGCTATCCGGTAACTGGGGTGAAAGTCGTTTTGGATGGTGGTTCTTATCACCCAATTGACTCTTCAGAATTGGCTTTCCGGTCAGCATCCCATCAGGCAATTGAGGGTGCGATCGCTAAAGCCAAACCCTATATCCTCGAACCTATCATGCTTGTAGAGGTGGAAACACCCAACGAGTTTATGGGAAGGGTTCAAGGTGACTTATCCTCCCGTCGAGGTTTGTTGTTGGGTTCCGAGACAATGCAGGGATACACGGTGGTTCGGGCAGAAGTACCGCTGGCGCGAATGTTTGGGTATTCTACAGAATTGCGATCGCTTACTTCTGGTATGGCTACTTTTTCAATGGAGTTTGCCTGCTATCGCCAGTCCTAACATCTTGAAGTAGCTTTTAGGGACACAGTTAGGCTGTGTCCCTTTCAATTATTAGGAGGTTTTTGTGCCTATTTTGGGAACTCTGCAACCTGGAGATGAAGTATCGCTGGAAGCATTTCTCTTGCAATACACTGATACTTCTATGTTTTTGCGCTCTAATTGGCGAGTGGCGGGACTGCTTGATGAAGGTGCCAGATTTCAAGGAACTTACATAGCAGCCTACATAGATGAAACTATAGTGGCAGTTGCAGCCCATTTTTGGAATGGGGCGATCGTAGTCCAAGCCCCTGTATATCTGCCAGAAGTGGTGCAAGCAGTTGTGGCACAATCTGGACGTGCTATTTCTGGAATTAGTGGCCCAGCAGCACAAGTCGAAGCGACAAAAAACATTTTGGGATTTAGCAACCGACCAACTCAGCTTGATGAGTCTGAGATATTGTTTTCTCTAGGATTACGAGATTTGCAAATACCTGAAGCTTTAGCATCGGCAAAAGTGCAGTGTCGTTTGCCACATCCAGAGGAGTTGGAATTACTCACTGAATGGTGCGCTGCTTATAGTGTGGAAACTTTAGGACAAAGAGATACTCCCAGTTTAACAACAGCTAGCCGTCTGGTAATTGAAGCTCGTCAAGCTACAGCTATGCATTGGGTTTTGGTAGCAGGAGATACCCCAGTTGCTTACTCTGCTTTCAATGCCAGCCTACCTGATATTGTGCAAATTGGTGGAGTGTGGACACCGCCAGGGCTGCGGGGTAAAGGCTACGCCAAAAGTGTAGTAGCAGGCTCGTTGTTAGATGCGCGATCGCAAGGAGTAAAACGTGCCATCCTGTTTACAGGTGATAATAACCAAGCAGCCCAAGCAGTTTATCGAGGAATTGGCTTTTTGCCTACTGGTGAGAAGTATGGCTTAGTTTTATTTGAAGTAATGAGTAATAAGTAATAAGTAATGGGTATTACTCATTATTCATTACTCATTACTCATTTATTTTTTCTGGATTTACTGGAATTGATTTTGTAGTCTCTACTGAATTGATTGTAATACTTGAATTATGAGCCAGTATCGCTTCAAACAGTCATTCTCTGACGATCCTAGCTTAAGCGATAAGCTTTTTGACTAGAGTGAATCCCCGTGCGATTCGTTGTAAGTGAATCACGGTACCCAGTCCGTAAATAACCTTACCAACTCGCAAGAGTTGAACTCTCAATCAGATGTAGGTGAAAGTCCTACCCGCCAGGTTCAGGCGTGACTCCTTATCTGCCCACACCGAGTAAGCTCGATTCTTACAGAGTGAAGTTGGGAACAGGACGCAATCAGACAACCGTTATGGGTTGACACTGGCGTTAACAGGGAGCTTCCACGGTGAAACAGAGCCTAGAAAAGTAACCCACACTCAAGCGGGGCATAACACAAAACCCCCGACTTCATCAGAGTTAAAACCCGCTGCATTCTGGAGGATGATAGCAGCAAGAACCAAGGGTTTCTGACGGTTAAATTGGCTACACCTAACGAAGCAATCAATCAGTTGAGGGAACGAATAAAAACGAACTGAGGGTCTAGGGGAAGGTCGAACCCCCAAGTAGTCCAGACGAGAGGCGGAACTCCCTCAGTTCGGGTAGGACAGACCGTAATTGGTCTGAGGTGTTCAGAGTACATGAACTGGAGTAGAGCATGATTGGACACAGCAATAACGCTAGTGAATCATGGAGAACTTTACCCTGGAAGAAATTCCGACGTAACCTTTTCCGCCTGCAAAGAAGAATGTACAAAGCTGTTCAAGGCGGAGACTATCGGAAAGCTCGGTCTCTCCAAAAGCTGATTCTGAAATCCACCGCAGCAAGATTACTGGCAGTTCGTCAAGTAACACAGCTAAACGCTGGGAAAAAGACCGCAGGAATCGATGGCAAAGCCTCACTCTCATTTAAGGAG
>NZ_JBWQXL010000046.1:0-50437 GCF_056620565.1 Nostoc sp. LEGE 12454 | reverse complement strand
ATAAGGAGTCACGCCTGAACCTGGCGGGTAGGACTTTCACCTACATCTGATTGAGAGTTCAACTCTTGCGAGTTGGTAAGGTTATTTACGGACTGGGTACCGTGATTCACTTACAACGAATCGCACGAGGATTCACTCTAGTTTTACTTTCTAGCATTATTAGTCCAGAGTTTAGCAATTATTACATTATGTAAAAGGGACATAATTTTTTCTCTGTTCTCAACAAGCCCAGCTTGTTGAGATGAGCAATGACCACGATTTCACAAAGCGTAGCCCATCGGAGATATGTCTTTGAGACTTGGAAAATAAATCAAATGAGAAATGCTGATTTTTTCGTTGGTTCTTAACATTGGTTGCGATCGCGAGTAATTTAGATGCGTTTGCTCTGGCGATCGCAGAAGTTGAATCTTTAAAACTCGATAAAACCTCACAAGTAATATTTTCTCACTCAATAGACTACAGAAATTACACTTTCCTCTTTTTTGTAGTGTAATTATATTGCATTGTGTTGTAGAACTCCAAAAAGATAAATTTGCTCCTATTTGAGCCGAAAAAGTCACTGTACAAGCTGCCTCTAAAGCATTCACTATAAGGATTATCGGACAATTTGCTGAAATTTAGCTCAACAATATCGAAAGAATAGACAATCCAATCTAAAGAATAGGCAATCCAATCGAAATTTTGTTCATTTTAAATGTAAATCTGATTTTATATACTTTTGCTAAAGGTGGTGCTTACTGTTTTTATTAGTATCTTTTCTTGAAAATGAAAGTATTTTTTTACTTTCATTTATGTCGTTTATATTCCTCTTGATAGAGGTATTTCAGTTTGAGTAATAGGAGTTTAATTCTAATGGCAACTTCTGACAATAGCAATCAAACTGTTGGCTCACAAAGTACTAGCAACAGTTCAACTGGTAATGGCAATTTTTCTTTCAGTGATGGCAAATGGCAGTCTACCGATGGCAGCAGTTTAGATAGTGGCAGTAGTTTTAGTGGCGCTGCTAGCGGTAGTAATACTTTCGCTTCCTTCATCGGTGGTGGCAACTCATCCACAACCAGTGAAGATGGAAAGTACAAATATAATTACGAGCGACCACTTGACGAGCGGGCTTTAACTGATACCAATAATCCGTTCAATCAACTTATTGGAGTTGTTGGCGGTGATATTAGTGCATTAGGTGGTGGTAGCAACCCCTTTGGTGGCACATCTGGTGGTAACGCATCTGGTGGTGCATCTAGCGGTAACACATCTGGTGGCGGTAGCAACCCCTTTGATCGCGCATCTGGTGGCGGTAGTAATCTCCCTGGTAACTTACCATTTGGCAGCACTCCGCCCTCCAAGGAAAGTGGTAGCAACCTACCTGAAACTGGCAACGGTCAACCTGTACCTTATAAGAGCGACAACTGGATATCTGATATTCAAAAATTAGATGGTGCAGATGCTACCGATAACAGTGGCCAAGGTAACGGTAACTGGCTATATGGTAGTAACAACACAACCGACGGTAATGGTAACTGGAATTTTGGTAGCGGTAACACAACCAACGGTAACGGTAACTGGAACTACGGTGATGGCAGCAAAACCGAAGGTAATGGCAACTGGGGCTTTGGTAGCGATAGCACAACCAACGGTAACGGTAACTGGAACTTAGGCAATAACAACGACATCTTTGGTAATGCCAATACACTACCTGGTAGTAAAAACGATATCCTTGGTAGTGGCAACACTGCCAATGTAACTAACAGCAATCTCCTTGGAAACCGGATTGAAGCCAGTGGTGACGACAAAACACTCATTGGTAATGAAGGCTGGAATTTCTCTGTTAGTGGCGAACTGATATCACTAGGTAGTACTAAGCCTAGCCAAAATATAGGAACTGATGTCAGCAGTTTACTCAGCAGTTCTGACCTTATAACATCCGCCATGTCAAATCCAGGCTACAACAACCCAAATTATGATTTCTCTACCATAGCCTAAAACTTTGTAGCAGACAGGAGCCAGTTTTTGCATCGGTAAGCCTGGCCCTTTTTGCTAACTGTCATGTGTAGATTATTGTACAAAGTAATGTGCATAAAAAAACTCATTGTAGTGGTTAATTTAAGTCAAATGCATAAAGACTATTTTTAGTAATTCGGCGCGAGTAAACGGTTTCGTCAGATATCCAGAAGCCCCAACTAATTTCGCTTTTACTTTGTCTACAATTCCTTTATTCCCAGTGACAAAGATAATAGGAGTGTTTTGAAATAGTGAATTGTTTCGTATAATCCGGCACAACTCATAACCATCGATTCCTAGCATGTTTAAATCCAACAAAATTAAATCCGGTTTGTGCCTTATAATTGACAAAACGGCTTTCACTGGATCGTTAATAGTCACTACAGAAAAATTTTCATTTTCTAAGAAATAACTGATTTCTTTAAGAATTGTAGGGCTATCATCTACAGAAACGATTTTGTGGACTTTTTTTACTGTTACCGTAGCAGCTGTTACTCTTTGGGAAGCAGAATTTATGTTATTTGATATTGTTGGTTCCTGAAAGTTTTCTTTGGAAGGAGTAGAAATCTGTGGTAATCGCTGAACAGGAACTATTTTCTCTTCAGGAACATTTTGGTAAGAATTGACAGTGGTACTTAGTTCTTGTTTCGTGTCAACTAACCCTGAAATCAATTTTGAGAAAAGCGATTGCTCCTCAAAAATCTTTGGTAACTTATCATAAGGTGGATCGGGTTCATGAAGGATAATCGCACCCTTAAGGATGTAAGGGTATAAATTGCGGGCTAGTTGAATTTCATCTTGATTCAAAATTACAGCCAGATGACACAGGCTAAAACCCTTCATCCAGTTAATTAAATCTGGCTGTAGATTTGGTAAATCTTGGTCATCAAACTTGCTGTTAATCAATAGATATGGACGTTGATATGGAGAAGAAATTTTAGGTATAAAAGCCTGCCAACTCTGTAATCTTAATTGGCAATATTCTAGAATTTTTTCGACACCTAGTCGGCAAATCTTTGGCATTCTCTCAAGTGGTTCTGTTAATTCATAAGTACCTTCTTTGATCAGCAAAAATGATTCAATTACCTCTTTAACTAATTCTTGAACCAGCACTGCTGCTTGTGTAGAATGTAGATGTTGTTGACTAACAAGCCAGGATATAGCCTGGTACTCAGCAGGGTGGCTTCTCGAATTAGTGTCATCTTTGATTAACTGACTGTGTGAGTCAGGTTCAAACATCAGCCGTACTTGAGAGCGAACCTCATTAGTCAGGAGTGGAATTTGCTGGCTGAGGCGTCGCAAATGGCGTTCTAGTCGATCGAAAGGTTCCACGGAATGGGTAGCGTAAGTTATTTTGCCCTGTTCTAAGTAAATCGACCAAGAAACTGAGTTACTCAATACTTGTAAACAAGTACTGTCGGAACAATTGGATAATTGTCTTAACAAACTTAGAGGACGTAGTTTGGTGAATGTACCTGAGTTATTCATATTTTTCAAGTTTTTTGCGGAATCAACAAGCGAACATTTGTAGATTGAAAATATGAGCTATAAAGTATTCTCTTCTTTGTAATATTTTTCTACCCACAAACTATTTATTTGAAAATATGTACATATATTAAAAATTGTAAGGCTTCTAAGTCTCTTGTTACATTTAGCACATTTTACTTAATCCATCTCAAAAAGCAAGTAGGTATGAATAAAGGTAAGCATCTATCATAGCGAGATTATCAGTAGATGTTGGTTAATTCTGGATTTTACTAACTACTGACA
This sequence comes from Nostoc sp. LEGE 12454, assembly GCF_056620565.1. Lineage (NCBI taxonomy): Bacteria > Bacillati > Cyanobacteriota > Cyanophyceae > Nostocales > Nostocaceae > Nostoc > Nostoc sp. LEGE 12454. The sequence goes on along the minus strand of NZ_JBWQXL010000046.1, from coordinate 46,669 downwards.
ACTCTTGAGTGAAGACCTTAATAATGACGTTTATTTATGCCCACTCACTTCAAGAAGCAAATTTGATTCCAAGTTCGCGTAGTTACACTGGTATACTTCTAGAGTTAACAAACTTAATTATGATTAATTACTTTTCCTTAAAGAAACGATTCTTCTACATAAAATCTTTAAAAACTTATCTAAAAAAGTTTACGTATTTATTGTACTGTAGGTTTAATGGATATAACTTTTTGGTAGATACATTACAACAGGTAATGCTGGGTTTTGATAAACTCTTTTTTGCTAAACTAAGCTGTACTCAAGTTCATCTTAAATATATAGAGAACTTCATGAAAATAATTTGTTTAATAAAGATTAGAGCATCTACCAATAGATACTATATTCTGTAGTCGCCTCGGCGATTGAAACTATATACTCTGAGCAAAGGGAAATAAAGCTTTGAACTTTAACATAACACAAAAAGTTATGCATGATACATTAAGACTTGATGAAGTAGTAGAATTTGCTGAGAACCCAGAACCCCGTTGTCCTTGTGTACTTTTGTTAGACACATCTGGGTCGATGCAAGGAGAGCCGATTGAGGCTTTAAATCAAGGTTTACTAAGCTTAAAGGATGAATTAGTCAAAAATTCCTTAGCTGCCAGACGGGTAGAAGTGGCGATCGTCACTTTTGACAGTAATATTAATGTAGTACAAGACTTTGTGACTGCCGATCAATTCAATCCGCCGATTTTGACAGCCCAAGGTTTGACTACAATGGGTGCGGGAATTCATAAAGCTTTGGACATAATTCAAGAGCGTAAATCTCAGTATCGTGCCAACGGGATTGCTTACTATCGTCCTTGGGTATTTATGATTACCGATGGAGAACCCCAAGGTGAATTAGAGCAAGTGGTAGAGCAAGCATCCCAGCGTCTACAGGGAGACGAAGCAAACAAGCGGGTAGCATTCTTTACGGTTGGTGTAGAAAATGCGAATATGACGCGTTTAAATCAAATAACTGTACGTACTCCCTTAAAGCTTAAAGGATTAAATTTTATCGAGATGTTTGTCTGGCTGTCAACTAGTATGTCGGCTGTTTCTCATTCACAAGTAGACGAACAGGTAGCACTACCGCCGATTGGTTGGGGAACTGTTTAATGAAAAATCGCAGCTTGATGTTTACACAGCTAGCTGCTTGAAAAAAAATTTATGAACATATCAAAACAGATTGCTCAATGGCGGATTGTGGCTGCGTCTGTATGTGGTACAAGTCACTTAAAAAACAATCAATTATGTCAGGATGCTCATCATTGGCAGATATTGTCAGATAATGTTTTAGTGGCGGCCGCAGCAGATGGCGCGGGTTCTGCTAGCCTTGGGAAAGTGGGAGCGATGGTTGCTGTGGAGACAGCAATCGAAAACATTTCTACCAAAGGGCTGACTCGAAAAAGTTTGACTGATGATACGTTGGTGCGATCGCTCTTAAATGATGCCATATTCGCTGCCAAAAAAGCTGTGGAAGATGAGGCGGCTACTTGTGACAAACAGCCTCAAGATTTAGCAACTACCTTAATTATGCTGGTTGCCACACCAGAAGTTGTAGCTGTAGTTCAGATAGGTGATGGTTTGGCAGTGGCAAAAGATCGTCTGGGCAACCTGCTGGCACTGACGATGCCTGACAGTGGTGAATACATTAACGAAACCACTTTTTTAACTTCGCCCAATGCCTTAGATACAGCACAAATGAGATTATGGCGCACAGACATAGTAAACGTTGGTATCATCACCGACGGATTACAAATGCTGGCTTTGAATATGGTTGTTGGCGAACCTCACAAACCATTCTTTTTTCCGCTGTTTGAATTTGTCGCCAATACCGAGGATAAGACAGAAGCGAAGGAGCAATTGGTAAAATTTCTACGCTCAGAGCGGATTACGCAACGCACTGATGATGATTTAACACTCATTATAGCCGCATTCAACGACTCATGAGCAACAAATCTACAGGTTTCTACATCTTACAATAACTTCCGTTAGCGGTAATTTCATTATGCAGGTACTACGTTGTTCCCCCAGAAAAGAAATCCTCAGTCTCAATGTCAGTTTGGGACGTGGCGGTGAAGCTTGTGTTTATGCAGTGCCATCCGATAACGATTTGGTGGCGAAGATTTATCACAAGCCAACCACTGCCCATGCAGAGAAACTCCAGGCGATGCTTGCTAACCCGCCAGAAAACCCTACGGCGAGTTTAGGGCATATCTCTATCGCTTGGCCAGAGGATTTATTACGGGCGGCAGATGGCAAAAATAGCATCCTGGGCTTTTTGATGCCACGTATTCAGGGGATGCGTCCAATCATCGACTTTTACAACCCCAGAACCCGTCGGCAACACTGCCCTCTATTCAACTATCAGTACCTGCTCCGCACGGCTCGAAACTTGGCGGCAGCTTTTGCCGCTTTACACGCTAGTGGATATTGCATTGGTGATGTGAACGAGTCTAATATCCTCGTCAGTGATACAGCACTGGTGACTTTGATAGACACAGACTCTTTCCAAGTAACCGACCCAAACAGCAATGTTGTTTATCGCTGCCCAGTAGGTAAACCAGAGTTTACTCCACCAGAACTACAGAATAAAACTTTTGCCCAGCACGATCGCGAAATCTCTCACGATTTATTTGGGTTAGGGGTGCTAGTATTCCAACTCTTAATGGAAGGCACCCACCCATTTTCGGGGATTTTTCAAGGTGCGATTGAGCCACCACCTTACGAAGCACGCATTGCATCGGGTCATTTTACTTACAGCGAAAAGCGTTACGTACCCTACCTGCCGACACCCATTGCCCCCCCTTGGGAAATTCTCCATCCCAGCTTACAGGAATTATTTGTCCGTTGTTTTGAAGAGGGTCATAACAACCCACAACTACGCCCCAGTGCCCAGACTTGGCTCTCAGCCATCGCTGAAGCCGAAGAGTCTCTGATTACCTGTACGACAAATCCTCAGCATCGCTACAACAACCACATGCGTAGCTGTCCGTGGTGCGAACGTACAGTGCGATTAGGTGGACGCGACCCCTTCCCATCACATCGGGCTATAGAAGCTAGAGAACATCTGCAACCGCGAGTCAAAGCGAGAAAGCGCTACACTCAGACACCGCATTTTCCCCAGCGAGCCATGTCACCGCAGCTAGCTAATTACTGGCAGCCAGTAATGACTCCCAGCGGTTCATATAAACCTTCCAAAAAGTCAAAGTTGTACCCGATTATTTGTTGTTTGCTGGGTTTTGGTTTATTGGGATATGCAGACGTAATGATTAAATTTACTCAGCCGTTGGTTTCCCAAAATGCTTACACCCAACAAACAATCAAGTCTACCCAGCCAAATAATAAACTCAGCTTCGCTGATTCTTATCAGCAAGGTTATATTGCTTATAAAGAGCGAGACTATGACAAGGCAATTGCCAACTTTAGCCAAGCAATTGAACAAGAACCGACACACGCTAGAGCAATTGTAAATCGTGGCAATGCCCGCTATAACCTGAAAGACTACGAAGGAGCAGTTACAGATTATAGCCAAGCTCTGAAAATCAATCCCAATCAAACCAAAGCTTTGGTAAATCGGGGCAATGCCCGCTATATGCTCGCCGAATATAGCAACGATCCCGATCGAGAATATAATCTAGCGATCGCAGACTATAATCGAGCTATCGGTCTGGATAATAATGAAATTGAAGCTTATGTCAGACGCGGGATTGTCCGCGCCCAAATGGCTAAATACAGCGGTGAATCTCAACAAGCTTACAAAAAAGCGATCGCAGATTTTACTCAAGCCATACAACTTAATGTCTCAAAAGCCGAAGCTTACTTCCAGCGGGGTGTTGTCTATTATCAAATTGCTCAATATAGCAGCAATTATCAGCAAGAATATAATCAAGCGATCGCTGACTTTAACCATGCATTAACTATTAGCCCCAAACTAGCAAAAGCATATCTCAAACGAGGTATGGTTCGCTATGAACTGGCACAATATGGCGGTAGTGAATCTAACAAAAACCAGGCGAAAGCTGTCGAAGATATACAGGCATCTGCCAAAATATTTCTTGAGCAAGATGACATGGATAATTATCAGCAAGCACTCAGCAATATGTGCGTAGTCATCGAAAACAAATGTGACCCTTTATTCCAAGGCTCTAGTAATATGGAAAAAACTAACTAGAAACAAGTAAGTTTTGTTACTAGCATATTATTGTTTTTGATTGAACAAATCAAGCCTAACTAGGGTTAGCTGCCGCTAATCCTAGTTATTTTATAGGTGATATTTTTATTTAATTGAGTAATTTATTTCTGTATTTATAGATATTCATAGAGCTTTTATATAGAAAAGATTTTAATTTATCTTACCTTTATAATTTCATCGGAAATTACAGTTAGATTATTGACGGAGAAACAGAAATCAGAAATACATTTTTCTCCCTTGAAGTGCATCCTCTTCATCTCGCAAAAGTCAAATAATCATATCCCTACAAATCTCCGAGGTAATTGCATGAAAGCGGTGATTTTGGCTGGAGGTCTTGGTACACGCCTCAGTGAAGAAACCAGTATTAGACCCAAGCCGATGGTTGAGATTGGTGGTAAGCCAATTCTCTGGCACATAATGAAAACATATTCTGCCCACGGCATTAATGACTTCATCATTTGTTGCGGTTATAAAGGTTACATCATTAAAGAGTATTTTGCTAACTACTTCTTACACATGTCAGATGTTACCTTTGATATGCGCTTTAACCAGATGAACGTGCATTCTGGTTATGCAGAACCCTGGCGCGTCACCTTAGTAAATACGGGTGATAATACAATGACAGGCGGACGCTTAAAGCGAATCAGCGAACATCTTGGTAATGAGACTTTTTGCTTTACTTATGGCGATGGTGTCAGTAATATTAATATCACTGAGCTAGTTAAGTTTCACAAAGAACAAAGTAGCTTAGGAACACTCACAGCCGTTCAACCAGCCGGACGTTTTGGTGCTATTTCTTTAGGATATGAGCAAACCAAAATCACCAGCTTTCGGGAAAAACCGGAAGGTGATGGAGCTTGGATTAATGGCGGTTATTTTGTGTTAGAACCAGAAGTAATCAACTTAATTGCTGATGATTCTACGGTATGGGAACAAGAGCCATTAGAAAAGCTAGCCGATATGGAACAACTATCTGCTTTCAGACATGATGGGTTTTGGCAACCAATGGATACTTTACGCGATAAAAACTATCTCGAAGGGCTGTGGAAAAACAACCAAGCTCCTTGGAAGGTATGGTAAGGAGAGTTGGGGGAGCAGGGGAGCAGAAGAGCAGAGGAGAATAATTAATAACCAATGCCCAATGCCCAATGCCCCATGCCCAATAACTTTATAGATTTACTGTAATTTGAAGTGCGATAATACTAATGTATGATTTTGCGATTATAGGTGGGGGAATAGTTGGACTCTCGACAGCGTTGGCTTTAGGAAAACGCTATCCCAATGCCCGGATTTTAGTACTAGAAAAAGAGAGTCAATGGGCATTTCACCAAACTGGCAATAATAGCGGAGTAATTCATTCTGGTATTTATTACAAGCCAGGGAGTTTCAAAGCTAAATTTTGTCGTGATGGTTCTCGTTCAATGGTAGAATTCTGCCAAGAGCATGGAATTGACCATGAAGTTTGTGGTAAAGTAATTGTTGCAACTGAAGAACAAGAACTACCACGCTTAGAAAATCTCTACCAACGCGGCTTAGACAATGGTATAGAAGTCCAGAGAATTAGCCCCGAAGAAGTCAAGGAAATTGAACCTCACGTAAGATGTGTAGGTGGAATTCGGGTATCTTCAACTGGTATTGTTAATTACAAGCAAGTTTGTTTAAAATATGCCCAGCTAATTCAACAGCAGGGTGGAGATTTGCACCTGAATACAAAAGTCCTGAAAATCTCTCCAAGTGGTAAAAATCAGGTACTGCAAACAAACAAAGGTAACTTTGAAACCCGCTTTGTAATTAATTGTACTGGATTGCATAGCGATCGCACCGCCAAACTAGGTCAAGTTGAACCCCAAGCCAAAATTGTGCCATTTCGGGGAGAATACTACGAACTCACCCCAGAAAAACGCTATCTAGTCAAGACACTAATCTATCCAGTTCCCAATCCAGATTTCCCCTTCCTGGGTGTCCACTTTACCCGGATGATTGATGGTAGCGTCCATGCAGGGCCAAACGCAGTTCTATCCCTCAAACGCGAAGGTTACAAAAAAACCGACTTTGACTTACGGGATTTCCTAGAAGTCATCACCTATCCCGGTTTCTGGAAGTTAGCAGCTAAACACGCTGATGAAGGCATTCAAGAAATCATTCGTTCTTTTAGCAAAGCAGCCTTCACCAGAAGTTTGCAAAAACTAATTCCCGAAGTGCAAGCAGAAGATTTAGTTCCCACCCATGCAGGAGTTCGCGCTCAAGCCTTAATGAACGATGGCAAGCTTGTAGACGACTTTTTGATTGTTTCCGGTCAAAACTCCATTCATGTTTGCAATGCTCCTTCTCCTGCTGCCACATCCTCTCTAGAAATCGGCAAAGCGCTTGTAGCAGAAATTCCCCAACTTTCGCATCTAGAAAGTGTAGTCACTGCATAGATATCATAGTTATTATTTCCGGGACTGCTGAAGTAAGGGATGAATCTTGTATAGTGGGCATCTTTCTTTGCCTGCCTCGAAATACAAGGGACGGGTAAGATACCCATCCCACAACAAAAAAGTGTCATGCATCAATTAAGAACCGCTATAGAGTGCTGCTATCCAATGGGTTAGTCGGCAAACTATGTAATGAATGTTAGCCGATATATATAATAGCGCTTCTGGGTTGAGTCCAATGACCTAACCCCCAACCCCTTCCCTATAAGGGAAGGGGAGCAAGATTCAAAGCCTCTCTCCTTTTAGGAGAGAGGTTTGGAGAGAGGTTATTTGCTTGCATACAAACGAAAAATATAGCGGTTCCCTCTTAGATGCAACACCCTATAGGGCGAATATTTGTGCGTCCCTACTAAACGAAAAATTTAACTCATCAATACAAAGGAATTAACCACAATGAAAATATTAGTAACTGGAACAGAAGGCTATCTAGGTTCGTTATTACCGCCTTTGTTAATCGAACGAGGACATGAAGTTATCGGTCTAGATACCGGCTTCTATAAAGTTGGTTGGCTGTACAACCCTAGTGGAGTCACACCCAAAACCCTCAACAAAGATATCCGCAACATCACCCCTGATGACTTGGAAGGTATTGAAGCCATAGTTCACATGGCGGAACTCTCCAACGACCCAGCCGGACAATTGGCACCAAATATTACTTACGAAATTAATCATGTAGGTTCAGTTCGTTTAGCTAGTCTGGCTAAGGTTATGGGTGTGCGTCGCTTCGTATATATGTCTTCGTGCAGTGTCTACGGTGTTGCTACCGCAGGTGATGTCACAGAAGAATCCGCAGTTAATCCCCAAACAGCCTACGCAGAATGCAAAACTCTTGTAGAAAGAGATGTCAGACCACTCGCTGACGATGACTTCTCTCCCACCTTTATGCGGAATGCGACAGCCTTTGGTGCTTCTCCCAGAATGCGCTTTGATATTGTTTTAAACAACTTAGCAGGGCTGGCATGGACTAGCAAAGAAATCAAAATGATTAGTGATGGCACACCTTGGCGGCCATTAGTCCACGCATTGGATATTTGCAAAGCAATAGTCTGCACCTTAGAAGCACCACGAGACATTGTACATAACCAAATCTTCAACGTGGGAGATACAGCAAATAACTATCGCGTTAAAGAAATCGCAGAAATTATTGCTGATATTTTCCCAGATTGTAAATTGTCCTTTGGTGACAACGGCGCAGATAACCGCAGCTATCGCGTATCCTTCGAGAAAATCAACACAATCCTACCTGGATTTAAATGTGATTGGAATGCCCGACTTGGTGCCCAGCAGCTATTTGATTTATTCAGTCAAATACACATGGCTGAAGATACTTTCTTGTTTAGAGGATTTACTCGCTTAAAACAGCTAGAGTATCTAATTCGGACAGAGCAGATTGACAAAGATTTCTTCTGGAATAAAAAGTAGCTAAAGTCGTCTAGCAGCAACGGACAAATAATTTAAGGTTCCGAATCAAATAGCGTTGATTCGGGCTTATTCCATCCATTAAACTATTTACAATCAGTGACTTAACTTTTATAGCTTTCCTCTCAGCATTAGGAAACAAGTTAGCCATCTGAAAACTAAATAAGTTGCCGCTGGATTGAATCGCTACATTTTGAGCAACAGCCAAATAAACAAAGCATAACCTATTAAATTTTCTCTTTAAAGCTAAAGCAGAAGGTAAATCAATCGCTATATGAATAAATTGCTGACTATTGCAATTCCTACATTCAATCGCGCCCAGATTTTAGATAAACAACTTACTTGGTTAGCCAAATCTATTAAAGGGTTTGAGTCTGACTGTGAAATCTTGATTTCTGATAACTGTTCTACAGATAATACCCAAGAGGTTATTAAAAAGTGGCAGACAATTCTTAGCAATGTCACATTTACATTAAATAGGAATAATGAAAATATCGGGGTTATGGGTAACATTGCCTGTTGCTTAAAAGCCCCAACTAGTAAATATGTTTGGACAATTGGTGATGACGATCCAATTCAAGAGAGAACCCTAGATTATGTGTTAACAACACTAAAAAAACATTCAGATTTAGCACTAATGTTTTTAAACTTCTCTGGTCGTCAGAAACAAACAGGTCAACTCGTTGTCGAGCGCTGGTTGAATAGCGATAACGACGAACTAAAAGTTGATGGTAAAACTGTATTTCAAAGTTATCTAAATGAAAATTTTGGTGGTGTACTTTTTATATCAGCAGCAATTTATCGCACAAATTTAGTGCAACGTGCTTTAGAAAAATGGCCGTCTGCTACTAATAATTGGGCATCTCAAGCATATTGGACTGCATTTTGCGCTGCTCATGGAAGTGTCATCGTCACTAAAGACACTTATTTAGAATGTACTATGGGCGCTAGTCTTTTGGATCTCGATCCAACATGGAACTTTAAAATGCGATATGCGTACATACCTGAAGTTTATATAAAACTACTCAAGGTAGGATATCCTCATAAATTTTGTCAGGAAATGATTTGGCAGAATTTCCATCAAAAAACTGACTTGAAAATCCTATTAGGTGCTTTAAAACGTTGGCCTTTATTGACAATCAAGATATTTATTTCTTACCTACGTTTGTTAAGCATATCAGCTTGGGCAATTCTTTTTCCATCCAAACAGCTAGAGAGTAACCTGTAACCATTCATATATCAATTTATTAATTACTATTTTTTACTATGCAGAAATTACTGACCATTGCTATACCGACTTATAATCGTGCTGAATTACTGGATAAACAGTTAGCATGGTTAGCTCAAGCTATCAAAGGTTTTGAAGATGATTGTGAAATTTTAGTTTCTGATAATTGTTCAACAGACAATACTCAGGATACGATCAAAAAATGGCAAATAATTCTTAGCAATATCCCATTTAAATCAAATAAAAATCCTCAAAATTTAGGCGTTGTCAAAAATATTATGTATTGCCTAAATTCTACTACAACAAAATATGTCTGGACGATTGGTGACGATGACCCAATTCAAGATAGAGCTATTGCTTATGTGATTAGCAAACTTAAGCAATATGAAGATTTATCATTATTGTTTCTCAACTTTTCCGGTCGGAACCAAATTACTGGTGAACCAGTTCATCCACCAACAATTGTTGGTAATCGCTGGTTTGATATAGATAGTGAAGATGGTGATGGTGATGGTAAAGCTATATTTGAGCATTGTTTCTCAAAAAGTGTCGGTGCAGTCATTTTTCTGACTGCTACAATCTACCGCACTGATTTAGTGAAACGCGCTCTACAAAATTGGCAAGATGCTGAGAATAACTGGGTATCTTTAGCATATTTAGCCGGGTATTGTGCTTCTAATGGTCGTGTAATTGTCACGAAAGAGACTTATTTGGAATGTGTTGTGGGTGTGAGTTATTGGCAGAAAGAACCAAAATCTGCACTTTTAATGCAATACAAACACATACCCGAAGTAATTTTGAAATTGGAGCAGAGTGGATATTCTAAGCAGTTTTGTCGGCGGATGCTTTTGCAAAACGGTAAAGAAGTCAACTTGAAAGTTTTCTTAGGTGCTTTAAGAAGATGGCCTATGTCTGCCATTCAGACAGTAGTCCCATTTTTGGCTTTAGTTGGTTTATGTGCTTTTGACGTAATGATTTCTAAAGAATTTAGTCTAGCAGAGTCAAGTGAAATACCTGCTCAAGAAATACGGAACTATAAGCCATAAGTTACTAAATTACTGATAAATCGACATTGAAACTAGAAAGAGTTTACCAGATGTTTAATCTAATTAAACGCAAATTATCTACACTATCTGCTGACTTTGAATATTATGTAGCTCGTTGGAAGCATAGCAGAAATCTGCCAGCATTGGAAGGGCGCGATCGCAACATTCTCAAAGCTCTCAAAAAAGACGGTGTTTATGTCACAACACTGGCAGATTTAGGCTTCAACTCTAGCTCCGAACTGCTCAAAGCTGCCTATCAGCAATTGTCTCAGATGGAAAATATCAACAACGACCATCTAGATGAAAAGTTACCACAAATTTACACAGTTACAGGTTTACCAGAATTTTATGCCTGGGGAATGGAGAAAAGACTTCTCAATCTCATCGAAAATTATATTGGTCTGCCTATTGCTTTTCACGGTGTGCATTTACGTAAAGATTTCCCTAGCAAACATCAGTTTGGCACACTACTATGGCATGGCGATTCCGAAGACCGTCGCATTATCAAAATCTTTATTTACTTGAATGATGTTGAAGAAAAAACTGGGCCTTTTGAATACATTCCCCGCTCTTTAACTTCCTTATTTAGTTGGAATTATATTCGGCTGTTCTACAAACTTTGGAAGTCAGGCTATAGGGGCATCGATGATGAGGAAGTGAAAACAGTCATCCCCAAATCAGCTTGGAAATCCTGCCCAGGCCCAGCAGGTACTGTCTTGATTGTAGATGCGAAAAATACTTTGCATCACGGCACAATCCGCACAGAAGAACGCTTAACACTATTCTTTTGTTACACCGCCAACCCTCCTGAAAAGCCAGAACTCTGCACCCAATACTGGGATGATACTTATCCCAGAGCAGAGCTAAGGCAGCAAGTCGAAAATAGCCGATAGTGTACTAAAGGTAGTCATGCAATGCTAATCAAAATTAAACGCAAAATATCTTCACTGGGATCTGAGTTCGTTTACAGATTAGCACTTTTGAAACACGCTGCTAATTTGCCTACACTAGAAGCAGGCGATCGCAAAATTCTTGATGACCTTAAATGTGATGGTATTCATATTACCACACTTGCTGAATTGGGATTCGATTCAACCCCAGAATTGCTCAAGGCAGCTTATGGTTATTCGTCGCAAATGGAATCTAACAATCATGACGATTTAAAAGAAAAATTTCCCCAAGTTTACACAGTTACATATTTACCTGAATTTGCTACTTGGGGAAGCGAAAAAAGGCTCCTAAACATCATTGAAAACTACATTGGTCTGCCAATCATTTTTCATGGTGTACATCTCCGCAAGGATTTTCCTAATAAAAGTCAGTTTGGTACGCAACTATGGCATAAAGATGCAGAAGACCGCCGCATGATCAAAATCATTATTTACTTAAATGATGTTGAAGAAAAGCACGGTCCCTTTGAATATATTCCAGGCTCTTTAACCTCTTTATTTAGATTAAACTATTACCGTACTTACTACAAGCTTTGGCAATCTGGTCATTTAGGCATCACAGATGAAGAACTAAATGAAATTATCCCGAAAGAGGCTTGGAAATCTTGTACAGGATTGGCAGGAACAGTCATTATTGTCGATCCCAAAAAAGCCATACATCACGGGACATCACGCACAGAAGATAGGCTAACTCTATTCTCGTGCTATACATCTACTTCTCCCGATCGCCCAGAAGTTTGTACTCAATATCGAGACAATACTTTTCCCCAACCAAAGTTAATTGAACCAGTCAGTAATAGCGCCATATAGTTCAGTTAAAGCAAGCTGCTTGTTAATCTAAAACCCGCTCAAGACTATTGTTGATGAGGTTTATAACAAGTTAAGTTTTCAAATTTGCCAAGTTTTGTTGTCGTCAATATTCCTATCGAGGTTATTCATTCATGCTCTTCACTCCAACTGCACTCAAAGACGCATTCATCATTGATTTAGAAGAAAAGCCAGACCACCGTGGTTTTTTCGCTCGGTCTTTCTGCGCTCAAGAATTTGAAGCACACGGATTAAAGCCAACAGTTGCCCAATGTAACTTGTCTTTTAATTACAAAAAAGGCACTATCCGGGGAATGCACTATCAAGTTCTGCCAGCAGCAGAAACAAAATTAATTCGCTGTACTAAAGGCGCAATCTACGACGTAATTATTGATATGCGTCCTGAATCTCCTAGCTTTTTATCACACATTGGTGTAGAGCTAACTCCAGAAAATCGCCGCGCTTTGTATGTTCCAGAAATGTTTGCTCATGGTTATCAAGCGCTCACCGATGAAACTGAAGTTGTATATCAAGTTGGTGAATTTTACACCCCAGGATATGAAAGAGGTTTACGCTATGACGACCCATTCTTTAACATTGATTGGCCTCTAGATGTGACTGAAATCTCTGAGAAAGATTTAAATTGGCCTTTGTTGAGAATGATGACTGTTGGCGTATAGACTATTTCTCTGTGCCAGGTGTTTTCCACACAACACACTGGCTCCTCTGTATGAGGTAAGGTACTTCTAAAAAATATACCATCGCTATAGAGGCAGGGGGAGGGAATATGCAAGAGCAAATCATACCAAAGAAAAGTTTGCCCAAGCCTACAGAAATGCTGTGGAGCAAATTATCAAAAATCATAGCTAGAAAAACAGACTGCTGTTATAGCATCTAGCAAGCAACCAGTTAGTAGCTATCATTAATGATAATTTGCATGAAAATGTACTTAATGTTTAGCTGTAAAAAATTATTAAGTGCAAAATTATCGAGAATTTGTAACACAACAAACAGTTCCAAAAAGGAGTTTAGTTCATGATTATTATCGATCGCGCCTTACAAGCCCGTGCAGCAGCAGGAAATCCTATCAAAGTGGGAATGATCGGTGCTGGTTTTATGGGTCGAGGAATTGCCAACCAAATTGTCAATTCAGTGCCAGGAATGGAGTTAGTTGCTATCTCTAATCGTCAGATTGGTGCAGCTAAACAAGCTTATTCGGAAGCAGGAATTGAAGATATCCAAGTTGTTGCAACTATCAGCGAATTAGAAGATGCGATCGCTAACGGTAAGTATGCAGTCACAGAAGACGCTAAGTTACTGTGTCGGGCTGAAGGCATCGATGCATTAATCGAAGTCACAGGTGCAGTGGAATTTGGCGCTGGGATCGTTATGGAAGCGATCGCCCATTGCAAACATGTGATCATGATGAATGCCGAACTCGACGGCACCATTGGCCCCATTCTGAAAGTGTATGCCGACAAAGCAGGTGTGATTCTCAGCGCTTGTGATGGCGATCAGCCAGGGGTACAAATGAACCTTTATCGCTTTGTAAAAAGCATTGGTTTAACTCCCTTATTGTGCGGTAACATTAAAGGACTCCAAGACCCCTATCGCAATCCCACCACCCAGGAAGGATTTGCTAAACGTTGGGGTCAAAAGCCCCACATGGTGGCTAGCTTCGCCGACGGAACCAAAATTTCCTTCGAGCAGGCGATCGTTGCCAATGCCACAGGCATGAAAGTCGCCAAACGGGGAATGTTGGGATATGACTTCAGCGGTCATGTCGATGAAATGACCCAGTTATATGATGTTGAACAACTCAAAGAACTAGGCGGTATTGTCGATTATGTAGTTGGAGCCAAACCAGGCCCAGGCGTATATGTATTTGCCACTCACGACGACCCCAAGCAACGCCACTATCTCAACTTATATAAATTAGGCGAAGGCCCACTTTACAGCTTCTATACTCCTTATCACCTCTGTCATTTTGAAGTTCCCTTGTCCGTAGCGCGTGCTGTTTTATTTGGTGATGCCGTTATGTCTCCACTAGCAGGCCCGTTAGTAGATGTTGTCACCACCGCCAAAATTGACCTGAAAGCAGGAGAAACCTTAGATGGCATTGGCTACTACATGACCTACGGACAATGTGAAAATTCCGATATCGTCCAACAGCAAAATCTTCTACCAATGGGTTTAGCTGAAGGGTGCCGCCTCAAACGAGATATTTCTAAAGATCGAGTCCTCACTTATGAGGATATAGAATTACCTGAAGGCAGACTCTGCGACCAACTACGAACTGAGCAAAACACCTATTTCGCTCCAGAAAAAATCTTAGTAGCAGTTGGATAATATCGGTTCTCAAAAAATTTGCCACAAATGAATTGGCTGTAGGGGTGTACAGCTGTACGCCCCTAATACGTTTCGGATAAGATCCCCCCGCCTGCGGCGACCCCCTTAAAAAGGGGGTAAAAAGAAGAACAAGCCCCCCTTTTTAAGGGGGGTTGGGGGGATCTCCGACGCCCCTACCAACATATTTGTAACAATAATTTCATCAAGAGGATAGAAAGCTATACTGCGGGACACTAAAGTTGTTGATAGTAACTTGCTGGGGAGCGTTTCAACAAACCCGATCGAAACTTTAGGTCAAATTTCATGAAAATTGCTCTCGTCCATGATTATTTAACCCAGCGAGGTGGGGCAGAGCGTGTGTTTGAACTGCTTTGTAAGCGTTATCCCGAAGCAGATATTTTCACATCTTTGTACGATCCCCAAAAAACTATCGATCTAGGCGATCGCATAGTTAATACAACCTTCTTACAAAAGATTCCTGGTGCAGCAAAATATTTCAGGTCAATGGCTCCTCTATATTTTCCTGCCTTTCGTGCCTTGGATCTGCAAGACTACGATTTAATTATTAGTAGTAGCACCAGTTTTGCCAAAGCAGTACGAAAAAATCCCAATGCTCACCACATTTGTTTTTGCCATAACGTTACCCGTTTCTTATGGGATACAGCAACTTATTTAAGAGAGTACGGGGACTATAGATATTTTGCTCCTTTAATCGAACAAGTATTTCAAGTCATGAGAAAGGTAGACCTGAAATATGCACAGGAGCCTGACCTTTACATTGCTAATTCTAGTGTTGTTGCCCGCCGAATTGAAAAAATTTATGGCAAAAAGGCAATGATGGTGAACTATCCAATTGATACTAGTAAATTTGTTTTTTCAGATATAAAAGATGAATATTATCTGGCCTCCGCCCGGATGATCAGTTATAAGCGACTTGATATAATAGTCGAAGCTTTTAATTGGTTGGGGTGGCGGCTATTAATATCTGGTGACGGGCCAGAACTAGCACGGTTAAAATCCAAAGCATTACAAAATATTGTGTTCTTGGGACACGTAAGTGATAGAACCCGCAAAGACTTGTTTTCCAAAGCCAAGTCTATTATTGTCGCAGCCTTAGAAGACTACGGGTTAGTTCCAGTAGAAGCTAATGCTAGCGGTACACCAGTCATCGCTTATGGAGCAGGTGGAGTATTAGATACTCAAATTCCAGGTGAAACAGGAGTCTTTTTCAAAAGACAAACACCCGAATCTCTACAAATTGCATTACAAGAAGCCAATGGTATTTCTTGGGATTACGATCGCATCCGCAATCATGCAGTAGCAAATTTTTCAGAGAATGCATTTTTTGGCAAGGTTGAGCAAATTATTAACCAAGCTTGTGGCGTGCAGCAATTATTCATTTGATTTCTGAATCTCTTTCCACTATCAGATTACCTATTTATTTGCTCTCTCCTCATTGGCGGTTCGTAAAAAAATAGGTATTTTTCGGAGAATCTCTTAGCGTAAGTCTTGAAGACAAGGATATAAAAGTGGTTCAAACTAGTCTAAATCCTCATCTAGCTCCAGCTTCTGAAAGTGAACCAAGTTACGGGCAAATGTTTGCTGTATTTGTGCGGCGATTTCCTTGGTTCTTAGCAGTATTAATTAGTTCTATTGCTATTGCCAGCATAGTAACTGTAAAAACAAAGCCTACTTATAAAAGTTCTATGCAACTGCTAGTAGAACCTAACTATCAAGGTAAAACAGAAGGTGGTGCGGGGGTAGACAATCAGTTTACTGACTCTAACGTGGTCATAGATACTGCCACTCAGCTTAACTTGATGCAAGGTTCGGGACTCATCCAGAAAGCAGTTGATAAACTTCAGTCTAATTATCCAGATATAACTTCAGCTGAAATTAAAGCTTCTTTGGTCTTAACTCAAATTAGGAGCAAAGAAGATAATGTCGCTACTAAAATATTTCAAGTTGAGTATACCGCTGGAGATCCTGAAAAAACCCAAAAAGTTCTGGATGCAATTCGACAAGTTTATCTGGAATATAACAAACAACAACAGACTTCGCGTTTACAAAAAGGTTTGCAAATCATCAGGGAACAGTTAAGTAAAGCCAGTGAAGAAGTAAACGCATCTGAGACAAATTTACAAAGATTTCGCAGAAATCAGAACTTAATCGATCCAGAGTCACAGGCGAAAGCGATTGAAACAGCTTTAAATAATCTTTCCCAAGAAAGACAGACAACTCGCGCTCAGTATGGGGAAGCTTTAGCACGCCAAAAATCTTTAGAAGAACAACTTAACCGTTCTCCCCAAAATGCCCTAGTTGCTTCTCGTTTGAGTCAGTCTACTCGCTATCAAGGCTTACTAAACGAAATCCAAAAAAGTGAATTGGCATTAGCACAAGAACGCTTACGCTTTACAGATCAAACTCCGAGCGTGCAAAAGCTGAAAGAACAGCTTCAGGGCCAGAAGGAATTATTGCAACAAGAAGTAGGAAGAACTTTAGGCGGAAAATCTGCTGGTGCATTCACTTCTGGAGACTCTCTTCTCGAAAAAGGACAACTGGGCCAAATCGATCTCAGCCTTGCTGGTCAGTTAGTAGAAACGCAGACAACTATAGTTGCTTTAACTGCTCGCGATCAAACTTTGGCTCAGAAAGAAAACGAGCTACGTTTGGAAATCAAACGCTTCCCGCCTCTGTTGGCTTATTACAATCGAATGCTACCGCAGCTGCAATTTAGTCGTGAAAGATTAGAGCAGCTTTTAAGAGCAGAACAACAATTACGCCAAGAACTTTCCAAGGGTGGATTTAATTGGGAAGTGGTAGAAGATCCCCAAAAAGGGGCACAATTAGGCCCCAATCTCCAACAGAATTTGCTGTTAGGTGCTGTGGTTGGCTTAATGTTAGGAGGCATTGCTGCCTTTATTCGCGAATCGGCTGATGACGCAGTTCACACCACTGCTGAATTAGAGAAGCAAATGGCCATGCCGTTGTTGGGAACAACTCCCAAGTTACCGCCAGCCAAACCCAGAGAATCAATGATCAAGTTGCCTTTTGGCAAGCCAGAAGTTCTTGCTCCTTGGACGATTCAGGTATTGCAATCTCCACCGCGTTGGGAATCGCTGGATCTGATTTACAAAAACATTGAACTTTTAAATACTGTTACTAATTTAAAATCTTTGATGATTACCTCGGCTTTAGCCGATGAGGGTAAATCGGCTTTGGCGTTGGGTTTGGCAATGAGTGCTGCTCGTTTACACAAAAGGGTACTGCTGATTGATGCCAACTTACGCGATCCCAATTTGCACCATCAGCTGAATCTTCCTAATGAGCAGGGGCTTTCAACTTTATTGGCGAGTGATACAACTCTACCCAACCAAATTAGTCTTCAATACTCAGGTTCCGCCTACATCGATATTTTGACCGCTGGCCCCAAACCTACAGACCCAGCTAATCTGTTGAGTTCCCCGCGGATGATGCAATTAATGGCAGCATTTGAGGAAAACTATGATTTGGTTCTGATAGATGCGCCCCCAGTTCTCGGTTTGGTGGATGCTATGCTTACCGCATCATCTTGTCGTAGTGTGATTATGGTGGCAAGCATTGGTATTGTGACGCGAAGTCAGCTTAATCAAGCGACAGCCATGTTGAGTAAGTTAAATCTGATTGGGGTTGTAGCTAATGGGGTATCAAACTCTAGTAGTAATTATGTCCCCAATGTTAAACAACAGCAATTAGCTCTACGTCAAGCTGTAGAAAAGTAGCTAGTACGGCTAGATGATAAATCCCCGACTTCTTAGAGAAGTTGGGGATTTTGCGTTTTTTCTCGTTTTTAGCCTCTGGTTAGAAATGCTGTTTATTGAGCTGCTGCCGCGAGTAAAGGAGGCGGAGCCTCAAGGATGAGCATTCCCAGTCTGAGACTGGGAACGAGAAAATCTGCTAAAAGCTGGTTTTAGACTGGCTTTTACCTTAAATTGACAGCAATGATTTATCAATTACCTCTACGTTTTGATGAACCAAATTGAATTTTGTTGCTATCGGGAAGAATTCAGTATATTTATGCTATCTTTATGATTTTTCAGAGAAATCACTGACTCTTTAAAGAATAAATAAAGAAGTTATTTGAGCGATCGCTATTTCTACAGAGTCTTATATTCTAGAGATTAAAGCACCTTCATAAAGGCTAGAAGACAAGAGCAGACTGGTTTTTCAAATCTATCGAGACAATGAACACTTCAGCGTAATTAAACGTAGATATAGATTCATGGGTAATTTCTCTCTACACTTCTCTACTGTCAGTAGTTTCCGGAAAATCAAGATTTGCCCATGAATGTTAATAGTAGCGGTGATTGCTACCTATGTAATTAGTATCTGTCTAATTTGTAAATCTCTACACCAGCAGAATTTTACGCAATACATGCTTGGCTGAGTGGCAAATACTATAGCATATTTTTGGACTTACAACAAGATTCGGATTTGGGTCTTTGGCATTAATAGCCTTTGATAACGCCTCAGTAATTCACTCCTGTATAAACCCAAAGACATTATGACAACTTCAATAATTCCAACTCTAGAGAATTTATATGATGTAACCCAGTCACAGCAAGATAATCGTGGGTACTGCACACTCCAGTGGCGACGGGGTAAGCTGTTGGTGAAGCCACTTAGAGGAGTGAAACAACCATATCTGGCTTCATTAGATAGTAAGCGATCGCTAGTTGAATGCTTACAACATTCTCCAGTAAGTTTGGTCAGCATAGATCCAAAATTGGGTGAGACTTTGCTCAAATTTTGGGCAGATGCATGTGAAGCAGCTCAAAAACCAATATTCCTAAGCTTACCCGCTGGCAAAAAACTTCCTAACCAACCCTTGAGACAATTACAGCGAGTAATTGATTGGATTGCTGCTTTCGTATTGCTGCTATTAGTAAGTCCAGTCATGTTGGGATTGATTGTATTAATGCAGGTTTACTCGCCAGGGCCACTTTTTTGTCATGAATGGCGTGTTGGGGAACGGGGTAAATTCTTTCAAGCGATGAGCTTTTGCACCCACAATACCACACCGCTAGCGCGTTGGATGGGTAAATACAATCTCGACAATCTGCCACAGTTATTTAACGTGCTACGAGGTGACATGAGTTTAACCGGATCTCGTTGTTGGACTTTGGAAGATGCAGTACAGCTAAATAAATTACCAGAAATTACAGCTTCCTGGGAAGTAGAAGCACAATCTCATCTGTTACATCTGGATAGCCAAACTCTGTAATTTATCGGTGCGGTAATTGATGATTTCATTTATCGCACTGAGGCTCAAAAAAAATTATTTATGTAACATCCGGTTCTAGATAATTAGTTTTTCAAACGCGATAAATCGCATCTCTACATCAGGGTTTTGTTGCTCATTCTGAACTCTGTATCGATTTATAGAGGTCTATCTACCTTGCCAAACTATTATGATAAAATTAATGAATTTCCAGCTTCCTCAACCACTCAGTAATCTGCTTAAAGCTAGCAGCTTTTGGCAGGATAACTATTTGATATTGCGAGAATTTAAACACTTTCGTAAAATTGCAATTTTAGCCCTGACATTCTCAATTTTGGCGGCAACCTTTGAAGGTGTAAGTATTGGTTTTTTACTTTCCTTCTTGCAAAGCTTAACTAGTCCCAACGCTCAACCTGTGCAAACAGGAATAGAATGGTTCGATCTTTGGATTTTGGGAGCCAAGACATCAGCAATTAATCGTTTATATCGCGTATCTTTGCTGATTTTATTGAGTACTTGGTTACGTGCCACCTTTAATTATTTTTCTCAAGTTTATACTGAATTATCTCAACTACATCTTGCCGATCGCTTACGCAAGCAAATTTTTGAACAGTTACAATCATTATCGCTAAATTACTTTAGTCAAACTCGCTCTGGCGAACTAATTAACACAATTACTACAGAGATTGAAAGAATCAGACAAGGTTTTAGTGGCGGAGCTTTTTTAGTAACTAGAGGACTAACAACCTTTGTCTACTTAATATCGATGTTTTTAATCTCATGGCAATTGACGATCATATCAGCATTACTATTTACACTTTTAGGTGTGGGGTTGTCAAATCTGAATGCTAGAGTCAGAGAATCGAGTTTTGGCATGACAACTGCTAATGCTAATTTTACATCAACAGCCATAGAATTTATTAATGGCATTCGCACTGTTCATTCTTGTGGTACTCAAGAATTTGAGCGTCAGCGTTACTATAAAGCTAGCGATAAGGTAATAAGTAGCACAACAAAAGTTGTATTTACCTGGACACTTGTGAAGCCAATTGCCGAAGCGGTAGCGACTACCGTATTGATTGGAATGATTATTTTGGCATTCACTAGTCTTGTCACTAATGGAACGCTACAAGTTGCTTCTTTGCTAACCTTTTTCTTTGTACTCTTTCGCTTTATCCCATTTGTTCAAGATATTAATGGCACGAGAGCATATCTTAGCACTTTACATGGTTCAGCAGACAATATTAAAAATCTGTTGACAAGTGATGAAAAATATTACTTTCAAAATGGCAGAGTTGAGTTTAAGGGATTAAACAGGTCAATAGATTTAGTATCTGTTGATTTTGGCTATGATGATGAAAATCTAGTATTGCATAATATTACCCTAACGATTGAAAAGGGAAAAATGACAGCATTAGTCGGATCGTCTGGCGCTGGTAAAACAACCCTTGCTGATTTGATTCCCCGATTTTATAATGCTACAGATGGATATCTTTTCATTGATGAAATCGATATCCAACAGTTTGAAATTAACTCTCTACGCCGCAAAATAGCTGTCGTCAGTCAAGATACCTTCATCTTCAATACTAATGTTTGGCAAAATATTTCTTACGGCACTCCAGAGGCGACGAATGAGGAAATTCAAGAAGCCGCTAAACTAGCAAACGCACTAGAATTTATTTTGGAAATGCCCGAAGGTTTTGATACCCAATTAGGAGATCGGGGTGTTAGATTATCTGGAGGGCAAAGACAGCGAATTGCTATTGCACGAGCTTTACTACGGAACCCAGAAATTTTGATTTTGGATGAAGCAACTAGCGCGTTAGATTCGCTATCTGAGCGCTTAATTCAAGATTCATTAGAAAAGCTATCTGTTGGTAAAACAGTAATTGCGATCGCTCACCGTCTTTCTACTATTTCTAAAGCAGATAAAGTTGTAGTTTTAGAACAGGGACGGATAGTAGAGCAAGGTAAGTATCAAGAACTATTGGAACAAAAAGGCAAGCTTTGGAAATATCATCAAATGCAGTATGAACTAAGGCAGCCAGATTAGAAATAACATCCAATTATCAAAGTAATTAAAACATATTTATCGGCTGTATATGTCTACAGCCGTAAACCTCCTAAATATGTATCAGTAATTTTGCAAAATAGTAAAACAAGAAGATTTTAAATACTTATTGTCTCTATAAATAAGTTATTAATATTAGTCCTATATACTTAAAATTCATAGAAAATATGTCCCAGGGAATCTTTGAAAAAGACCTAATTTATCAATGCTCAAGTTTTGGTGTTGGTGGGAGCGGAGGTGTTGAAACTTATTTAGCTTCTCTGTTTGAACATCGACCACATGATGTTAGCGATCGCGTGATAAAATCACTTAAAAATATCGATCAAAGACAGTTCAAACTGCTGCACATCCACAGTCCAGATTTGCTATTGCAGCTTACAGGCGAATGTCCTGCTATCTTCAGCGTTCATAATCACTCATTCTACTGCCCTAGCGGCACAAAGTATTTAGCAGAGCAACGGACAATCTGCGATCGCAACTTCTCTTACTTAGGATGTACCTGGGGTAAATTAGTAGATAAATGTGGTAGCCGTAGACCTTTAAGAACTCTTAAAGAACTTCAAACCACTCATCAGTTTTTAGATGTCTTGAAAAGGCTAAAAATTACTTTTATTGCTAATAGCGAATATGTGCGGCAAGAGTTAATTCAAAACGGTGTATCCCCCGAACAAGTTATAACGCTACATTGTGGAATTTCTATACCAGAAACAGCAAGTTCACCCCTAAGTTTGGAAGTATATGAAAATCAGAGAATTTTGTTTGCTGGACGAATTGTTTCTGATAAAGGTCTGGAATGGTTACTCAAAACCTTAATACATACAGACCCCAAAATTCAACTTGATATTGCAGGTGAAGGTTGGGAACGACCGCGGTTAGAAAAGTTAGCAACCACACTCGGATTGAATAAGCGAATCACTTGGCATGGTTGGTGCGATTCGGATAAATTAGATAAACTTTATCAACAGTGTTTTGCAGTCATCTTTCCCAGTGTTTGGCCTGAACCTGCTGGTCTTGTAACTCTGGAAGCATACTCTCATTATCGACCTGTAATTGGTAGTGCAGTCGGAGGGATTCCAGAACATTTACGAGATGGAGAAACGGGTATTCTTGTTCCAAGCAATAATATCCAAAAGCTGGCTGATGCTATTAATGAATTGTCTAGAGATTATCAAAAAAGCCGATACATGGGCGAGCAAGGTCATACTTTATTGATGAAGGAATTTACAATGGCTGCTCATGTAAATAATCTCCGAACGATTTATACAAAAACAATAGCTGAATTTTCTTCACAAGCCAACAAACTATATAGTATCTCTCCAGCTAAATAAGCTGAATTAAATAGTGTGTCTTTTACTTAGAAAATATCAAGAAAGAAAAATATGTCATTACATCAAGAATGTCAACAACCTTTAGTCAGCGTTGTTATCCCCACCTATAATCGACCAGACTATCTCAAGCAAGCGATCGCAAGTGCAATAAAACAAACTTATCAAAATATTGAAATTATTATTTCTGATAATTGTAGTTCCGAAAATCCTCAAGCAATTGTCGCATCTTTTGGTGATTCACGCATCAAATTTTGGCAGCATCCGCAAAATGTGGGGATGTTAGCTAATCAGCAGTATGGCTTTAAAATGGCACAAGGTAAATATGTTGCTAGTCTGCATGACGATGATATTTGGCATGAAGACTTTTTAGCAAAGCTTGTACCACCACTAGAAGCTAATTCTGATTTGATTCTCGCTTTTTGTGACCAATACATTATAGATGCTAATGGCATAATTAATCACGCTGGTACCGAAGAAAATACACGCGCTTACAAGCGAGATAAACTAGCAAAAGGAATTTATAAATCTTTTTCCAAAATTGGGTTAGTAGATAAAAGTATACCTACTGCTGCATCTTGTGTGATTCGCAATAACTTGGTGGATTGGTATAGTATTCCCTCAGAAGTTGCTGGGATGTGGGATTTATATCTAACCTATCTATTCTGTATATCTGGTTATGGCGCTTACTATTGTCCTGAAAAATTGACGCGATATCGCGCCCATGAGCAAACTGATACTATGCTCAGTGGTAGTCGAGATGTACAAGCAAAAATTCGCAAAGCAAAAAGCGAAATGTTTTGCTATCAAGTATTTATGGAAGACCCTCGGCTACAGGAATTTAGAACTCATTTTCAGCAGAAATGGTTAGAAGCTAATACTACTTTGGGAATTGGTTTGTTACGAAGCGAACAGATAGCCGCAGCACGTCCTTATTTTTGGCAAGCGCTGAATCAACAAAAATTTAATGTGCGAACTATGGCAGCACTTAGTCTTAGTTTTACTCCGCAATTTTTAGCAAGTAAGTTAATAGGAATATCGAAATAATATCTCAATATCTCTGAGTTGAGGAATTTATTTGTTAAAGAGACCTCTTGAATAAGTCGTAGGACTTACGCACACTCTACGAATTCTCGGCGCTCTTGGCGTCTTCTCTGCGAGACGCGAAGCGCGATGGCGGTTCGATAAATTAAGCTTTTTAGCAATTTTTGCGTAAGTCCTAAGTCGAATAGACCCCCCCTTAATCCCCCCTTATAAAGGGGGAAACTTGAAATCTTGCCCCCTCCCCAATACATATGGGGAGGGGTGATTCAAGGATTTTATCCTTAAGGAAATAGTGTATGAAACTTTGTATTGTTACTCATAAAATAAAAAAAGGTGATGGTCAGGGGCGGGTAAACTATGAGGTTGCTAAGGAAGCAATACGTCGCGGTCATGACTTGACATTATTAGCTAGTGAAGTTGCACCAGAACTAGAAGACAATAGCCAAGTTAATTGGATTAAAATTTCAGTCAAAGGCTATCCTACAGAATTTTTACGTAATTTTATCTTTGCCCAAAAAAGTGCAGATTGGTTGCGTAAACATCGCTCTGAGATTGATTTAGTTAAAGTCAATGGAGCAATTAATCTGGCCGCGGCTGATGTGAATGCTGTACATTTTGTCCACAGTTCATGGTTGCGATCGCCTGTTCATATTTCTCGCAACCGCCGCGATTTATATGGTTTTTACCAGTGGTTATTTACGGCTTTTAATGCCCGTTGGGAAAAACAAGCTTTCCAAAAAGCGCAGGTTGTTGTGGCTGTATCCGAAAAGGTAGCCCAAGAATTAGTCAACATTGGTGTACCACGTTCTCGGATTCGGGTAATTGTCAATGGCGTTGACTTAGAAGAGTTTACCCCTGGTGAAAGCAATCGCCAAAAATTAGGTTTACCGGAGAATGTCACCCTAGCCCTGTTCGCTGGAGACATCCGCACACCCAGAAAGAATTTAGATACAGTCCTACACGCCTTGGTGAAAGTTCCCGATTTACATTTGGCGGTAGTAGGTCATATCGAAGGTAGTCCCTTCCCACAACTAGCGGCATCCTTGGGGTTAAGCGATCGCGTGCATTTTGTCGGATTTCGCCGTGATATCCCCGAAATTATGCGATCAGTAGATTTATTTATTTTTCCTTCCCGATATGAAGCTTGTAGCCTCGTATTGTTAGAAGCACTTTCTTCAGGACTACCAGTAATTACTGCCACAGCTACCGGGGGTGCAGAGTTGGTGACACCAGAATGTGGCATCGTCTTAACCGACTCAAATGATATCGATGCTTTGGCTGTGGCGATGATGTCCTTGGTAAGTGTAGATATGCTCATGCAGCAAATGAGTCAAGCTGCTCGTTCTGTGGCAGAACAACACAGCTGGACTACTATGGCACAAACTTATGTGGATTTATTCGAGGAGTTAAGCAAGAATGCGGAACACCGTTCTGATACCGACTTATCGCCGTCCACAAGACCTCTCACGCTGCCTTTTGGCGCTACAGGAGCAAACTAAACCAGTCGATCAGGTGATAGTGGTTGTCCGCGATACGGATGCAGAAACTTGGCAATTTCTTGCCCAATACACGGCGCACAACTTGCCATTGCATACCGTGAAAGTGACACAACCCGGGGTAGTAGCAGCTCTCAACGCCGGACTAGCAGCAGTGGAGGGCGATATTGTTTCCATTACTGATGATGATGCCGCACCCCACCCCGATTGGTTAGAGCGGATTGCAGCTTACTTTACCTGCGATCGTCACCTCGGCGGACTGGGAGGGCGTGATTGGATATACCACGGCAGCAAATTAGAAGACGAATCCCGCCCAGTAGTGGGACAGTTGCAGTGGTTTGGGCGAGTCATTGGCAACCATCATCTGGGAGTGGGAAAACCCCGCGAAGTCGATATTCTCAAGGGCGTGAACATGAGTTTTCGTACCCAAGCTATCGGACAACTACGCTTTGACGAGCGGATGCGTGGTACTGGAGCGCAAGTACACTTTGAAATGGCATTCACCCTGGCATTAAAGCGAGCTGGTTGGAAGATAATTTACGATCCTCACGTTGCTGTAGATCATTATCCAGCACAACGTTTTGACGAAGATCAGCGAAATAACTTTAATGAAATTGCCTTTATTAATTTAGTCCATAATGAAACCTTAGTTTTACTAGAGCATTTACCATTTATCCGCCGGATTGCATTTTTGTTCTGGGCAATATT
The DNA here is from genome assembly GCF_056620565.1 of Nostoc sp. LEGE 12454. Taxonomy (NCBI): domain Bacteria; kingdom Bacillati; phylum Cyanobacteriota; class Cyanophyceae; order Nostocales; family Nostocaceae; genus Nostoc; species Nostoc sp. LEGE 12454. The sequence continues at coordinate 20,270 of NZ_JBWQXL010000046.1, read as the reverse complement.
TGTGGGTACATGCGATAGTTTAGGCTTAGTACAATGTCTGAGATTTTTACCTAGCCAAGGGCAGTTGGCAGGGAAAAAGTTATTAGCATCTTGGCGTGGACGTTGGCAGGGATATCAAGAATTCAAAATTCAAAATTCAAAATTCAAAATTAAGGAAATTTGAATTTATTGGAAGCTGCCAAATTTATTTATATGTACATCTAAAATTGAATGAATTCTAAGCAGATACTTTTCAATAGTTTTTTACAAGAAAACTATTCTCCCGAAGAGCGATCGCTACAGGGTTGGATGGCGATCGCAGGCTTTATATTACTAACTGTAGTTTGCTATTTTGGTGGTGTTACTGCCGGATTGCGCCTAATTTATCCGGCGACAGCTTTAGTAGTAGCCTTATTTTTATACTTGCGGCATCCCATTCTCTACATTGGCTTTACTTGGTGGATTTGGTTTCTCACACCCTTAGCGACTCGCTTAGTTGACTATCGGGTAGGCTGGGATGCTAGCCGTCAAATGCTCATAGCACCCTACTTGGTGGTGTTTATTACTATAGCAACATTCTTACGACACTTTCCCCGCGCTTCTCGTCAAGGGGGTTTGCCGTTTGTTTTGGCTTTTATTGGAGTGTTCTATGGCTTTCTCATCGGTCTAATTTACAACCCACCTATCCCTGTAGCACGCGGATTGATGGATTGGCTCAGTCCGATTATTTTCGCTTTTCACTTATTTATCAACTGGCGAGATTATCCCAGCTATCGCCAGAACATTCAGCGAACATTTCTCTGGTGTGTGTTGATTTTAGGAACTTATGGCGTATATCAATTTGTGGTAGCTCCTGAGTGGGATAGATACTGGCTCATACAATCAAAATTATTCATGAGTTCTGGAAACCCTGTACCTTTCGGGATGCGCGTCTGGAGTACATTACACTCAGTTGGCCCCTTTGGTTCTGTTATGCAGGCTGGGTTACTGTTATTATTGACCGGTTCAGGAAGCTTAATTTTTCCGGCTTCAGCTGTTGGTTACTTGTCTTTTTTATTAACACAAGCACGTACTAATTGGGGAGGCTGGTTATTTGGAATAATTATGATTATGGGTTCAGTCAAAGCCAAAATTCAAATGCGCTTAATTACCATAATTGCGGTTATGGCTATTTGTGTTGTGCCATTGACAACTATTGAACCAATTGCTGGAGTAGTAGCAGCACGTTTTGAAACTTTTTCTAATATTCAAGAAGATGGCAGCTTTAAAGATAGATCGGGAACTTACGATAGAAATCTTGGTTTAGCCCTTTCTAATGGTCTAGGTAACGGTTTAGGAAATATTTGGAAGGTCAACGAAAAAACTGGTCAAATTGAAGTAGTGGTAATCGATAGTGGCATTCTAGATATGTTTTTCACCCTTGGTTGGTTTGGAGGCATATTTTATATGGGTGGATTAATCTTTTTGATTATTAGTGTTAGCAGCTATGGTGAAGGTCGTTTCGATAGTTTTGTCAGTGCTGCCCGCGCCATTGGGATCAGTTCCGCTTCACAGTTAGTTATCGGTAGCGGGATGTTGAGCGTATCAGGGATGATTCTTTGGGGATTTTTAGCTATGGCTATGGCAGGACATAAGTACTATAGCAATCCTCAGATGTTTTCCAATATTCCTAACTTCTCTAATAAATCGAGAATCTCATAAATCTTTTGACATCCTCACCGCCGTGAACGCACTCTTAAGAAGGAGTAATGAGTAATAAGTAATAAGTAATGAGTAAATACCCATTTTTCATCCACTCATTACTCATTACTCCTTACTCATTACTTTAAAGCCGTTCTGGAAACACGGGGTTTTAAACCCATTTTTCTTATAACTTAAATAGGACTTTTATAGATTATGAAAGTAATTATTGTCATGCCACTAGCCGAGCAACGAGGCGGTGGTGAAATGATGCTTTGGGATTTGGTGCAGCAGGGACGTAATGCTGGTGTTGAGTGGCTAGTGATATTTTTAGAAGACGGCCCGATGGTCGCACAAGTAAAGTCTCTCGGTATTGATGCGCGAGTTGTGGAAAGTGGGCGTTTACGCCAAATCCACCGTTTTATTGGCGCTGTTTTGCGGATAGCTGCGATCGCCCGCCGCGAACGCGCAGATATAATTGTCAATTGGATGTGGATTACGCATATATCGGGAGGTTTAGCGGCAATGTTGGCGGGCTTGCCTGCTGTGTGGTATCAACTAGAAGTACCTAGCGATAAAACTTGGTTGGTGCGGCTTGCTACTTTAATTCCGGCGCGAGCAATTATCACTCTTTCGCAAGATGGTAAGCAAGCACAGGCAGAGATTTGGCCGCACAGACCAACACCTTTGGTTTATCCTGGTGTGGCATTAGACCGATTTGAGCCAAATGCTTTACCAACTCCAGAAGAAGCACGGCGAAAACTAGGCTTGCCTTCACACGGGCCATTGATTGGAATTGTGGGACGATTGCAACGATGGAAGGGAATGCACGTATTGGTGCAAGCGATGCCCAAAATTTTACAGAAGTATCCCGACGCCCATTGTGTGGTAGTTGGTGGTAAGCACGATTTAGAACCGGATTATCAGGACTTCTTAAAAGCCGAAATCACCGCTTTAGGCTTGAAAGACCAAGTAATTATGGCTGGGCTACAGCGTAATATCCCGGAATGGGTGCAGGCGATGGATGTATTTGTTCATGCATCGGATAATGAGCCATTTGGGATTGTGATTATTGAGGCGATGGCGCTGGGTAAACCTGTAATTGCCGGCAGTGCAGGCGGCCCGACAGAGATTATTACCGATGGGATGAATGGATTATTAACACCTTACGGCGATGCGGAGCAATTAACGATCGCAATTCTCCGCTATCTTGACGAGCAAGAATTTGCCCAAAGTGCGGGAATAGCTGCACGAGAACGCGCCCTCGATTTCTCAACGCAGAATTATGCGCAAAATTTTATTAGTGCAATTCGTTCTGTAATGCCTAGTCCTTTATCACAAAAGTTTTGATAGGTTTGTAGTAAGCACTTTAGTGCTTAAAAATCTAGGACTAAAGTCCTTATTACAAACGATTTATTAATTGGTATTACTTGCCTTTTACCGAATGTTGCACCAGCCAGCAATGTAAGCCTACCATTAACAGTGCTAATGGCAGCATCAACATTGGGATGATTTCTAAACTTGTCCAACTTGCAACCCAACCGGCTCCAGTGGGTATAATCGCAGCCCCCAAACTGGCAGCACTAGTGGCAATGCTAACAGCCGCAGGAACATGGGGGTCTGGTAATCGTTGAGGAATTAACCAAATGGTTGCAGGAAAGATCGCTGCCAACCCAAAGCCAATCAACGGTAAGCTAATCCATTGATCTGGCAGTTGCCACCAAGCAAGCAATCCAATGATTACAAGACTGAGCGACATACTGATTGTGCGGACTGCCCCAAGCCGTTGCAAGAAATAACCTAAGATGAAACGTCCCAATGTTAATCCCACCCAGTAGGCACTAACGCTGTAACCAGCAATCAGCGTGGGAGTGTGACGAGCGACAGACTGCACAGTGTATGCCCAGTTACCGATGCAGGCTTCAGTGCCAACATAAACCAGCAAAAGTAATCCAGTTAGCAGTACTATCGGAGTTTGCAGCGCTCTGCCCAGATTTTCTAAGGCAGTTGTCTTTGATGGCAATACCCGTACTGTCATTGGTGTGTAGTTGAAGATGATTACGCCCAGCACGCTGACAATTAATAGGCTGACAATTCCGGCTAATACCCCATAAACCTGTCGCCAGTTCATCCCAACTGCTAACAAAGTAGTAGCGATCGCCGGGCCTGAAAGTGCGCCAATACCATAGAAAGCATGGAGCAAACCAATCAAACTGGCACTGCGGGAATCTTGCACAATGTAGGTGTTAATACCTGCATCAATCAATCCAATGCCCAATCCCAACGCCGATCCAGCCGCAACCATGAGAAACCAGGAGGGTGAGATGGCATAGATTGTCAGTGCCATCGTCAGCGCACCCGCAGCAATCAACAGCATTCGGGCTAATCCCAACCGACTACTCACCAGACTGCTGGTGAATGCCGCCAGAATGTAGCCGCTAATTTGACTGAGAAACAGCAGGGTGATGGTTGCTGGAGTCAGGTTATAGGTAGACAGAATCGAGGGCAGAAGAACTCCTAATCCTGCTTCAGCAATGCCAATGGCAATAAAGGCATAGAAAGCGATCGCCGAACCTATCCACAGAGGCGGTAAGGTGCGTTGATAGTCTGTCATTGGCTGGAATGCTCCTGGATCGGACAATTTGACTGCTGAGATTTAATCAATTAATCAATCGCCTTATCCTTCCTTTTTGAATGCTTGACCTGCTATAAACGCTAATGCTGCTGTACCAGCGATCGCACCCCACTGAAGAAGCGGATTTTTCTCTAGCCAGTCGGAAATGCTAGGTATAACTAAGTTACTATAGTCCCCCTTAACTCTTTCGTCTTCAGAAACAGATTGGTAAAAATTATTTGGTGCATCTTCAGACTTCGCCTCAGAAGAACGTAGTAAATCGAAGCCGACGAGTAGTAACAATGAATCTACTAATGATGGTGAGATGCGCTGTACCACATCTAATATTTTAGCTACATCTCCAACCAAGTAGTCACGAGTTGGATGTTCGGCTACGTAGAGGATAGCATCAGCTACAAGTTTAGGATCGTAGTAAGGTGGTATCCCGGAAGGCTTTACGCCTAATTTCGTCAGACCATTATTCCAAAAGGGGGTATTAATCACCGCTGGTTTCACACTCGTGACGCTGATCGGCCATTTTTCATGTAGCAACTCAAGGCGCATGGCTTCGATAAAGCCCTCAACGCCGTGCTTGGCTGCCGAGTAAGCACTTTGGTAGGGGAGCGATCGCTTACCTTCCATTGAAGAGACGTGGATCAGTGCCCCCCGTCCCTCACGCTTCAGATGGGGTAGGGCTGCCATTGCACCATACACTTGTCCCATGAGATCGACATCAATGACATGCTTAAACTCTTCTGGTGTTATGTTGTCGAAAGTGGCAAAGATGCCGATAGCAGAGACGTGTACCCATGTATCGAGTCGCCCGTAAACTTCCACAGTTTTATCTGCGATCGCTTTAACTTGCTCAGATACTTCCACATCAGCTACGTAAAAAGTTGCCTCACCGCCAAAGCCGCGAATCTCCTCCACTAAAGACTTTAGCTTCGACTCACTCCGAGCCGAGACTAGGACTTTTGCGCCGCGTCTAGCAAACTCAAGAGCTGTGACACGTCCGATCCCGCTGGAGGCTCCGACGACCGAAACGACTTGCTGATTGATTGGCTTTAATTGCATAAGTGTTACTTTTTAAAATAAATTAGGGATTGGGAATTGGCTTCAAGAACGTTAGAGACTTTAGCTTCAATAGGTAATTCAGTCGCTTTGTTAGTATCAGTTGTTATTAAAAATATTTCTTAATAACTCCCTAGTACATATATATGTTAATTATTATTACGGTTGCATTTCTCTGTCTATTGGGGAATCTGAAAGCGCCACAGGAAGTAGATGTAAGCATTTTCTAGACTTTCAAGACTCCCGCATTTCTCACAAGCTTCAGGCGTTTGATGGAGCGGAGGGGCAGAGGGGCAGAGGGGCAGAGGGCAGGGGGCAGGGGGAAAAGACCTCTTATCTGCTGCCGTGAATCAGAGCGGAACATGGGGCTGAGTCCATCCACTTCTTAATAAGTGGTTCTCGTACCCTACAGGAAGCTAGCTCAACAGTGGGGTTAATCCCTTTTCTGTTTTGTTTCCCCTGCTCCTCTGCCCCCCCGCTCCTCTGCTCCCCTGCTCCCCCGCTCCCCTGCTCCCCAATCTGTTTAAGCGAGCCATTGTAATCCCTTATTCTGTAATTTCTGCTCGATATGCTGCATTTCCTGGATAGTTTCTCCAGTCACGATCGCATAAATTTCAGTGTAGATTTTTCCGTATTTGACCCTCTCTAAAGCCGACAGAACGATCAAGTCTTTGCGATCTAGTTCTGGTTTTAAGGTGACTAAAATTGAATCTAACGTTCCTTCCATGCGGTAGCTACTAGAATATTTAGCAACTTCCTTTCCCAGTCCCAGTAGGGTGTGACGTTGCAAACACAACGGAGTCGATCCATTAACTCGGAAATTGGCATCGATCGCATAAAATTGTCCGTCTCGATCTTCGAGTACATCGAACCCAATTACGCCGAAATAACCCTGTTTGTGAGCATACTCACCAATAGCGGCAATCATCTCAAAGAACTTGCTCATGTCAGTGTTGCGGTAGTCAATCAGTCCCCCTAAATAATTACCTTCTGGAGTGACGAGTTGGCTGGTAGTGCCGATGAGGGTTATCTCTCCCGTTTTGTTGACATAAAACTGTACGCAGTAATTCTGCACCTCATTCTTGACGAACTCCGAGACAATAATCTTATCGAGCAACTTAATATTGAGGTATTTCCTGATTTCCTCAAAGCAGTAGTTCAGATCGCTGAGGCTTTTGATGATATAAGTGCCTTCCCCTGAGAGTCCGTGGGACGTTTTAATTAAGTAGGGAAATTGTGGTAAATGAATGTCTTCGAGATTGACTTCATGCAAATTGTAGCTTTCGTATTTTGGACATTGCACCCCCAGTTGGTCTAGCGTTACTTTGCTGAGTAAGCGGTAATGAGTGTCTGAATCAATAGCGTGTTTTTCAGGTTTTAGACGATCGAAGGGAAATAGAGTGATGAGTTTATCAAAGCGTTCGCTGTGGCTGAGATCGTCCAGATAAGTCAAGCGATCCATCAGAGACCTATTGGAGTAGCTGAAGCCAAAGTGTTCTTGCCAGTATGCAAGCAGCGACTTTGGCGGCGGATTAATCATAATTCCTGGAATGCGATCGCCTAACACAGCCAGAATTTTCCAAGGTTCCTTTTGGCAAATCTTGTCAAAGGAGGTTTTGGTGGCTTCACTACTGCCATCTTGAATAAAATATTTTTCCAGGTTAGGATAAGCAGCCCAACTGGCAGTTGCAGGGTAATTGAGGATAAACCCATAAGATGCATCTGTGATATCTTGAGCAAACAGATCGGAAAGAGAACTCCCTTGAAAGTATTGAAAGTTATATTGTGAGTTCATTTAGCCCTCCGAGAAACCGCGTCCTCAAACAATTGGACAGATACATCTTCTGTCTGCGCTCCTGCCAGCAGCATCCTGTCTTGGTGAAAGACAATTTCTTTATTAATTGCAGCTAAAACTTGGGCAAATTTTGGTTTTAATGTCTTTTGTGTCATGATCGAGCGCTACACACAAATTTACGACGCTAATTTAAGTTTAAAACAATTGAATAGTATGATATTGAACTGCTTAAGAATATTCAGACAGCACTCAGGATGAAATACATGTTAGCGTCTTAGCTGTGCTAATTGAATCAATTCGTCTACCACTAGCCTCACACCCAAGCGAATTTTTTCTAAATCAGCAGATACAGCGTTATATCGTCTGGTATGCGCGGAACGATCACCGATTGCTTTCAACTCACGCAAAATATTTTTTGTTTCGCGACCAAGAGAAAGTCCATTCTTATCAACTGCGTCTGCAATAATGCCTGACAACATTAAGTAATTACCATCTTTGTCTGCTATACGACTTTGGATATTGTGGTATTCATAACATTCTATTAATAGAGTTTCAACAAGCCGACGTAAAAGTACAGATGCACCGTCATAGAATCCGTATTGAAAAGATCCATTTACCTGAAAAGCTATTTTCTCAATATATCCTCTTGTATTTTTCCATATTGCTTCAGATAGATAACCTTGTTCTAAATCAACATTAGCAGTTGGTTTTTCAATAACTAAAACAAGCCAATCTCTAATTGTAGTGCGTGAAGTTGGTTTGAGATAAAATCCAGACTTACTCTTCAATGCAAGTTTGGTATTTGTAATAGCTTCTTCCAATTTTGTTGAATTAGGATTGCCAAGTCCAGTTTTGTAGATAGTGCGTGCAAGTACACTGGACTTAAGTTGAATACCTGGATTTTGGCAATCATGAAACCATAGGATAGCTAGAGCACGATGTGCATTCGATAGTTCAATCTTATTAAGCCGAATACAAAATTCTTCAAGTTTCATTTACGAATTACAAATTGTTTGTTCCTTTGAGTACAGGTAAGTCATGATCTACTAAGTTCTCACCGTGGTTTGTGATTTTGATATTGCCTCGTTCTGATGTATCAAGCCAACCTTTACGTTTTGCAGTATCTCGAATGCTTTGAGGCAGATTCTTAGGTGTCCGAAGCTGGACATCTTTGAAACATGTAAAAACGTGCTCTGGTGTAATTTTATCTAACTCTAAGACTAACTTTAAGTAATACACTGCAAGAGTAATGCTTTGCTCTTGAGTAACAGGTTTTTTCTCAGCATACAAATCACGCCATGAAGACTTGCCATCTGGCCGTAGATTTAAATCCTTAACAATTACCATAGTTGGAGGCTTGTAAGAACTACGTTTTGACTTAGAACTTGTTGTAACACTATCCAACTCTTCTTCATCCTCAAAAGCAATATCTTCCATAACATCATCAGCATCTTGAGAAACTTCAGATGCGGATAAAATTTTTATAGTTTTTGGATTTGATTGAAATGTTTTACCAACTGCTGCGGTAATTGCTTGTATACTTTCTCGAATTGTTTCACTATCGCCGTCAAATTCAGCGAAAAAAACGCGGATGCGACCATGACTGTTCTTTGCCATTTGCAATTATTCTAATACTTTTAGGTTAGTATAACGTCGAACAAATTATGTCCTAGCTTTAAGCAATATTAAATTTTTATTAAATTTATTAAATATATTTAGCATAAAAAAAGTTAATTTACTAATACAAGTATGGTTCTGTATGCTTTGTAGTCAATGTAACACAATGGCTAGGAATATTCAACCTGATCTAGCTTAATTACTTAAATGAACCAGCTTCCATATCTCCATAAATACATATATCACAACTCAATGATAAAACTGTCTCGCAGATGAAAGTCAGCTTCTACGCCTTGATGAGTTAACGCCCAGTAAGTAATCTCGCCATCTCTATGTTTGATAACTGTAGTAATGCCAATCTCAATGTCTTGGTTTGCCAAGACGATTTTATCCAAATCGACATCTAACGCAAGTGCTAAACTGTCAACTTGATTATGAACACTAAACGGTAGCTTTTTAAAAGCTGTTTCCTCTTGCATCCCTTGACGGTATCCATCAAAGCGATAGACATTCCAGTGTCCGGCGGGGGAGAGGTTAAATTCCCAATACCGTAGAGAATCTTTGATGCCAAGAAAGAACTCAAAACAAGTGTCTTCCCATAATTCATACTTGCGTGATGGTGCATTTGATGGTGGAACAATTGCAATTTCTTTTAAATCACCTCCAAGGTTGTAGCAGATGGTAAGTTGATTAGCATTTCGGGAGATATTGCCTGTAATTTTCAAATGAGGAAAAGGCTCGGTGCAAGGGAAGGGTTGCAGGGAAAATGTCTGCTTGTTCATTTCATATCTTGGATAATTTTGCGAATCTGCATTTCTTGAGATTCAATACTTTCAGTCAGCTTAAACTGGACGATCGCTCTTGCTAAATTATGTTCTGGGTGCTTAACTTTGAAGTAGACATTCCCTGCTAAATAATCAGCAAAAAATCTCAGTCCTAGTTCAAAAGTAATTAGACGAATTGCATCATATATGTATGCATAATCATTCTCGGTCAGAAATGCCTTAGCCACAGCAAGATAACCCTGGAGGATTTCCTGACACAGATCGGTATCGAAATAAATACTTTCCCAATTCTCGGTTTCTTCACCAGCCGGATTGCAACCCGATCGCAGGCAATCACCAATATCGTAATGTACCAAACCGGGTTTAACTGTGTCGAGGTCGATGACGCTGACGGCTTGCTGGGTAACAATGTCAAACATCACGTTATTGATTTTGGGATCGCCGTGCATCAGACGCAGGGGTAGCTTGCCTTCAGCCTTGGCATTTTCTAGGATATGTGCAAAGGTTTGGCGATCGCTAACAAACTGTAAGCAATAATTAACTTCCGAAGATTGACGTACACTAGTTTTCGGCAAAACTTCCTCGTAATGCTGGAGATAAAACGGTGTAATATGAAAGCCTTCGAGGGTGTCAGCAAGTTTTTCTGCTGGCAAATCGCTGATTAAATTGTGGAACATCCCCAAGGCATAACCGATTTCTTTCGCGTGTGAGCGATCGCGCATACTATCAAAAGACTGGGAGCCTTGAATAAAGCTGATTGCCCGCCAAAATGAGCCGTCTGCATCCTTCCAGTGGTCTTGAGCGTTTTTGGTCAACAATACGCGTGGCACTTCCCAGCGACGATTAAGGGGTGTATCCTGCAACCTTTTTTGAACGTGTTCAGTTAAGGTACGCATATTCTGCATAATCAGTTGTGGCTGACGAAACACCTGTGTGTTAATGCGTTGCAGGACAAAATGTTGTTCCTTTGAGGAATCTAAAGTTGCTAAAAAGGTGTCATTGATATTACCACTGCCAAATGCTTTAACGCCTGTAACCTTTCCCAGTTGGGCGAATTGGTTAGCGATCGCCACCAGATTTCGGGTATCCTGTGTATTAAATTCTTCTATCATCTGTTTCATCTCTACTACTCCTCACGTACTTTGCACGAAAGCAATAGGGGATATCGTAGCGCAAGTGTCAAGATAATTTGTAATTCGTAATTCGTAATTCGTAATTCGTAATTGATTAACGAGATGTCAATTATGATTTTTTAAAAGTACTAGAGCAATCCTGAATCCATTCGTGAAAAACAAGATTCCCAACTTTTCAAAAAAGTCGGGAATCTGCGGGTTGCAATTTTCGTCAACCCCGTGCTAATTCAACAGTTAGGAAATCTCATCGCTATCAACCCACTCATCATAAGATGAGTCATAACCAACGTAGTGAAGAAAGTATTGTTGACCTTGGATTTGCTCAATCGTTGCGGAATACCAAGCCTCTTGGTCATCATCCCAACATTTTACCTTTTGACCTACTGCATATCCATTTTCATCAGTGGAGCGAAGATCGCGAGTCCGAATGTCATCTTCACCTACCCACTCGTCATAAGATGAACCGTAACCAAGGTAATGAACAAAGAACTGGTCATCTTCGATTTTCTCAATAGTTCCTTGATACCAATCCTCGTCATCATTATCCCAGACTTCTACTGTTTTGCTGATTTCATACTGATTCTTATCTGATTTATCTGATTTAACGGCAGATGAGACATCTTGAATCGGCTTTTGTTCCTCTTGTTTGATTTCCTCTTTTACTAAAGTGTATGCTTGCACAATCAAACTGCGAACGACAGTTTGAATTCCTGTATGCTCGTAGTAATTGGTAGTTTGATCTAGGAATGCTGCAACTAAATCTAAATTATCATCAGCAATCTGAATAAAATTACCCAAATGACTAGAAATTGATTGCGGGGTTACGCCTGTTTTGGATACTAAATTATTCATCCAGCCTTGCACGGAGTTGAAACCCTGATTGATAAAACCAAGTTTATCAGAAGGATTACTGCCTGGAAGAAAGTTATTAACGGCTAAGAAAACCGGATTTTGAGTTATTGCACTAGAATCAGTACCACTAATAACTCCGTGAATTTTGCTGAGAAAGTCAGGCCCCAATGGCAGAATTCCATCTAGACAAACTAAAGCTACCATCCGCATTAGAGATGCATTTTGATAGTTGTTAGTCAGGGAATTAGCAAACTCTTGGGGATTAGGTTGAGGAATACCGTTTAGTTTGCAAAAGGCAATAATTTCGACGGCGATTTTCAATACTAAGTCAATGGATTGAGTGACATCAGCTTTGGGAGTAATTTTGCCTAAAAAGGAGAGAAAGCCGATTTTCTCACTAACTTTATTCGCTAAAGCCGCCGCTGCCATCGCTGTGTCTGCTTTATCAATTGTTTGATAAAGTTTGATTGCAAACTGGTAGCCTTGTTGAGGATCTACGTATAAAGTAGCAGCGCGATCGCGGATTTTCTGAATTACCTTAGCATCAGTTTCTCCAGTAATGGTGCGGATACTATTGTCAAACCCCGTTAAATTGCTCCATTCACCTGGTGCTACATAATCAAGAGCTTTTAAAACTTTGACAGTAATATTGTCAGTCGGTAACTCGTCAACCAACTGAATAATTGATTTATCCATCAGCCGATCCTTAAAACTCCAGATATTGTTACAACACGGTTCAGAACAGCCCATATCTAGCGCTGGGCAATTACTAAACCGTATTTATAGAGTTCCCCAACCCGATCAAAAAATAACGATGTTAGTAACAGACGCTACACCTTAAGATATTGCATAGGCGATCGCATCCCAAACGCAAAACTGAATCAACAGTTTGAGTCTGCGAGGGATGCGATGCGTAGGCGCAGCCCGTCGTAGATATCGCTTCCCAAATAAAACCCAGATGGATTAGCAAACCTAGATGCAGAAAGCAATTCTGAATCCACAATGGTATTATTTCGGCAAAACTACGCTTTGACGCATAGCACGCTTGCGATCGCTTTTACGAGTACCTCCAGCCATCTGATATTCATGGCTATTGTTACCATATTTATAAGCAATACCACGCAAAATTTTCTCAGAATAGTCTGCTAATTCCTGTTCGTTTTCGACAAGCTGGGTTAGTAAGACATCAATAGTAGAGAGGGTGGTATTGTATTCTTCTAGAGATTGCCGCACGCTTTCGATTTTTTCAGTATAATCTTTGACTGTTAACCCCTCTCCGACATCGAGAGTTTGACTAATAGATTTAACGCTTGCTAGACGTAGTTCAGCTTTGCCAAGAGTACGTGAATTGCGTTTTCGCCTTCCCATAATTAATACTCATTTTCTCAATTTCTCATAACTCTATAGTGGACAATTGTTGAAAAGGTTGTCATACGTGGAATTGTTGATTTTTCTAAAAAAGCCTAAAATTTATTTGCTTTATACCAATTCGTAATTACGAACTATGAATTACAAATTATGAATTGATATAATGTCAAAACGGAAACTGCTACAGCTTGCGCGAAACACGGAAACGTTAAAGCAGAAATTGCTGCAAGCAAAGCGGAAGCTGCTACAGCTTGCGCAAAACACGGAAACGTTAAAGCGAAAGTTGCTGCAAGCAAAGCGGAAGTTGCTACAGCTTGCGCGAAACACGGAAACGTTAAAGCGGAAGTTGCTGCAAGCAAAGCGGAAGTTGCTGCAAGATCGGACGCCAATTGATATTAAAGGTTGTTTGACAAGTGCTTAAGTGTGATTTTAGGCACTCATTGATCCCCCCTAGCCCCCCTTAAAAAGGGGGGAAAACTTCTTAAAGTCCCCCTTTTTAAGGGGGATTTAGGGGGATCTAAAACTTTTTGCTACCAACAACAGGACTTTTTAAACATCCTCTTAGAAAGCGATCGCTCCGAAAGTGCGATGGCTACGCCCGCCGCAGGCATCGCAATAACAGTAATTGATTTCCCTGAGCGAAGTCGTTCGCGTAGCGTCCCGCAGGGAAAGGAACATTCTAATTGCTTTTAGTACCAATGCCATCGCAGAGAGTGCGATCGCTTACATTGGGATTTGCACTTTTTACTCAGCACTCTTCATTTTTTACCCCTTATCTTTTTCCCCACTTCTGCAAGAAGTCTACTGTGCAACCCAAAACAACGGTTAATTTATCAATTAAATGTATTTAATAGCTGAAAGCAGCTATTATAAGAATCTATAAGCAATCAAATCTTAATTCTTTCATCTGGGTTGGAAAAGCATTGAGTGCCAGTCAAGAGACTTGATGAAATCAGTATAACTATTGATTGTAACTAAAACCGCTATGAACCCTAGTTTTTTAACTGCCCATACTTCAACCACGATCGCTATTGTTGGCGGAGGTTTTAGTGGTTCTCTAGTCGCTACCCACCTATTGAAAACTGCCACCCAACCCCTCACCATTAAGCTGATTGAGCGCAGCGATCAAATTGGCAAGGGAATCGCTTACAGTACAGATACCAACTGTCATTTGCTGAATGTATCGGCAGGTAACATGAGTGCATTTGCCCACGATCCAGGGCATTTGTTACGTTGGCTTCAGCACAACCGCGATGAGTTGACAGCATTTTTTTCAGAAAAAGTAAATGCCAGTACCTTCATACCTCGTAAAGTCTATGGTTTATACATTCAATCGGTTTTAGCAGAAGCAGAAGCCACAGCACCCAGTGATGTGCGACTAGAACGCTTCACCGATGAAGTGGTAGGGGTACAGCCTGAAGAAAAAAGTGTAATGATTTCTCTGCGTAGTGGTCGCTGTTTTGCCGCAGACAGAGTTGTATTGGCATTGGGGAACTCACCTTCTGCACCCCCCGCTATTCAAAACCCAAACAGTAATGATGATTATCTGCGTAATGCTTGGTCAGCCGATGCCTTAGCAGACCTTGATGCTGATGCACCTGTGTTGCTAATTGGTACGGGACTGACGATGGTAGATATGGTTTTATCTCTGAACGATCGCCAACATCGGGGTAAAATTTATGCTGTGTCCCGACGAGGCTTATTTCCGCTCAAACATCAAGCGGCTCAACCTTATGCCTGCTTCTTAACGCTAGAAAATTCACCAAAAAGTGTGCGCGACTGGTTACGTCGGCTGCGTACCGAGGTGGAAATTGCATCTGCCCAAGGCTATGACTGGCGGGCAGTAATTGATTCTCTGCGCTCCATAAATCAGAAAATCTGGCAAAAACTACCAACCGAGGAACAGCAACGTTTTTTGCGTCATTTGACACCTTATTGGGATGTGCATCGTCACCGCATTGCCCCAAGGGTAGCAGATGTTGTCACTGAAATGCTGGATTCTGGTCAACTTACCATTGCCGCCGGGCGGATTCGAGAATATCAAGCTTTGCCGGACGGTGTAGCTGTAACCGTATGCCAGCGCAAAACCCAAACTAATTATATCTTGCACGTCCGTCGGGTGGTGAATTGTACAGGGGTAGCAGCAGATTATCGCCGATCGCCTCATCCTTTGATTACTGATTTGCGATCGCAGAAATTAATTCGCCCCAATGCCATCGGTTTAGGATTAGATACAGATACCCACGGTGCTTTATATGCAGCAGACGGTAACGTTTCGACGCTGTTTTATACCTTGGGAACTCCGCGCAAGGGCGACTTGTGGGAAACTATCGCTGTACCAGAATTACGGGGACAGGCGCAGGAATTATCTAAGGCGTTGTTGCAGTCGCTACCAGTGCGTGTGCGGAGTATTCCGACGATGCCTTTGTTAAACGATGTCTACGACGGGCTACGCCTACGCAGTGCAGAGATACCGCAGTCAACTTTCCTATTCCGGCAATTTTTTGACCCTGCAACTAGTAGTTACACTTATTTAATTGGCGATCGGCAGACAGGAGATGCTGTTCTAGTCGATCCTGTATTAGAGCAAGTTGACCGCGATTTGGAATCTTTGGATGAACTGGGATTAAAGCTACGCTACTGTCTAGAAACTCACCTTCATGCCGATCATATTACAGGGGCAGGCAAACTCAGGCAAAAAACAGGCGCTCAAGCGATCGTTCCCCAGAATACTGCTGTGACAAAAGCCGATCACTCCCTTGTGGGTGGCGAAATCCTAGAGGTGGGATCGGTAATCATCGAAACGATTTTCACACCAGGGCACAGCGCCAGTCATATAGCATATTTGGTAAACAAAACCCATCTGTTAACTGGTGATGCCTTGTTTATTCGTGGTTGTGGACGCACAGATTTTCAGGGAGGCGATCCTGGAACTTTATACGATGTCGTGACACAACGCTTATTCACCTTACCAGATGATACTTTGGTATATCCTGCCCATGACTATAAAGGACGCACAGTTTCTACCATTGGCGAAGAAAAGCGGCTTAATCCCAGATTTAGCGATCGCAGTCGTAGTCAATTCATTACCATCATGAATAATCTCAAATTGAGTTATCCCCAAAAGATGAATGCAACAGTACCTGCAAATGAATACTGTGGTGATTTTATTCCTCAAGAAAGCTTAGACCAGGCTACAAGTTCGGCAACAGATGAAGAACAGAAACAAATAGAACTCACAGTCATGACTAATACAGAAATTTACAATGATTACTTTGCTATGTATATCTAGAGCAGAGTGAAAATCAAAATTTTTCCACCCAGGGACGCAATTCCACTTCCCAAGTCCAAGCATTGCGAGGTTGGCGGAGAATGCTCAGATAAGTTTGAGCGATCGCATCTGGATCGAGTAAACTATCTGGTCGATCGTCTGGTTCTATCCGGGTAGCAGAACGAATTCCTCCATCAATTACAAAATGCGCCACATGGATATTCTGAGGAGCCAATTCACGGGCAATGCTTTGAGCCAAACCCCGTAAAGCAAATTTACCCATTGCAAACGGTGCAGATTGAGGATAACCCTTAACACTAGCGGAAGCACCTGTAAAAAAGATTGCTCCCCCACCCACAGCTAACTGACGTTTTGCTGCCGCTTGTGCTACTAAAAAGCCACCATACGCAGTAATTTCTAGTGTTTTAGCAACATCGGCTGGGTCAAGTTCCACAAATGAACCCCGAACCCGCCAGCTAGGATTATACACAACCAATGTTGGTACTCCTAGTTTTTGTTCGACATCTGTAAATAGTTGTTCAACTTCATCTAGTTGAGAAGCATCAGCCGTAAAAGTGACAGATCCAATTTCATCAGACAATGCTTTGAGCTTATCAATTTGCCTTGCTGCTAAAGCAATAGTAAAGCCTTCTTTTGCCAATAAACGGGCTAGTGAAGCACTAAGTCCACTACCAGCCCCAACAATCAATGCAATATTTGTCATATCCTCAATTTTTCCCTCAAATGAATAACATAATCAACAATTTACTAAAGCTGTACTAAACAAGCTTCTGACTTTTTGTCAAAATGAGCAACAGAGATATTTTTGCAGTCAGGAGAGTTTCAACCGTTTACCTGCTCTATCTTTACACCCATTCCTTGGTCTAGTTCTATGAACTTTGGCCCGGCGATCAGAACTACGATCATCATTAAAATACTCGTCACCATGATGATGCTCACGACGCTGGGATCTTCAAAATTACTTGTAGCGACTAATAATGCTGCGGCAAAATTGCGTTGAGCTGTTCCGACTCCTAGCACTCGTTGGGTATCGATACCGGGGCCGCCCAAAAGATAACCTACGGTAAAGGAGAAGACTATGAAAACAGCACAAACTAAAATTGCACCTGTTTGTAATAAGCCAATGATATCGTTAGTGTGAACTATCAGCCTGACTACTAGACCTAAAAGCAATCCAGCATTAGATAATTTGAACAAAATCGGCTGGATAGTGGGGGCGATCGCACTCAATTTTGCTTTGATGAATAACCCAATGATCAATGGGCTAACCATCATTAACAATAAGGGTTTGGCAATGTCCCAGGAGTTAATTTGCACACCTTCTACCACTAAGGGCAGTACAATCGGCATATAAAAAATTGTGCCCAGCATTAGCAACATCATTAATCCCACTGAGAAAGCGATATTGCCTTTGACTATGTGGGCAAGTTTCGGTAGTGCTGGAGGCCCTGATGCTACTGCCATAATCAGTAAGCCATCTCTTAGTGGTTCGCTTAAATGTACTACTTGCAATAGTAAATATACAAAAACTGGCACTAGTACAAAATTTGTCAGCAGCGATGATATGACTAAGCGAGGGTTGCGGAGTGGTTCCCAAATCTGTTGTACGGTGAGACTTAACCCTGCACCCAGCATGGTGAACGCGATAAATGTGAAAAGTGCGAGTTTGTCGATTAGTGACAAGATTTCGTTCATGATTTTTTTCTCATGCGGAGGGCGGAGGGGAGCAGGGGAACAGGGGAGCAGGGGAGCAGAGGAGCAGGGGGGCAGAGGGGAATGAGGAATAAATTACCCTTTAACCCTTCCCCTTTCCCCAATGCCCAATTCCTATTACTTCAATTCCAGGGTGACTTGCTGTAAGTTACCGGTGAATGCAAAGGGTGTTTGGTAAGTATCTACCGCAGGTGTGCCAGTATCTTGACCAACATCAAAGGTTTCATCTAAACCAAATCGGTAGCCTACAGTTTTATCAATGCGACCTTCGGCAACCTGTTGATCGTTGATTGAGAGCTTACCAGTACCACCTGCCCCCGGAGCGCCACCATCATAAGTAAAGTCAAATTTGATTTGGGATTTACCGATCGCAATTGGTTGAGAAGATTGAATGATTGTGCGATCGCT
Source organism: Nostoc sp. LEGE 12454 (assembly GCF_056620565.1). Taxonomy (NCBI): domain Bacteria; kingdom Bacillati; phylum Cyanobacteriota; class Cyanophyceae; order Nostocales; family Nostocaceae; genus Nostoc; species Nostoc sp. LEGE 12454. The sequence goes on along the minus strand of NZ_JBWQXL010000046.1, from coordinate 1,963 downwards.
ATTTAACAAGTTGTAAGCAAAGGTGGGTTTACCTTCTTGCAGGAAGAAACTCCAACCCGCAAAACGTCCGCCTTGGGTAACTAAAACGCCTTCAGTACCATCTTTGGCAGCATCCACATCGGCAGTGATACTAAAGGAGCGATTCTTGATATTGGGAGCGCTGCCTTCGGGAATCCCTGCAACAGAGGTGTAATAAGTAAAGCTATTGCGTCCTGTGATTAGGTTGGAACGGATTTTGACATCAAACCGTTGAAGTAAGCGATCGTCCAAGGGCAGAACTTTGTATTTCTCTGCTTCCTTCAGAAATAGATTTTGTAGTTGCGCTAACTTGTCAGGGTTCTGCTTGGCTAAATCGTTGGCTTCACTGAAGTCTTTGGTAATATTGTATAGTTCCCAATTATCTTCATCGAAGGTAGTTTTGGAAACACGCTCCCAAGGTAAGCGTCCATGACGGGCGGCCGCTACCCAACCTCGATCGTAAATGCCACGATTGCCAAACATCTCAAAATACTGGGTTTTGTGATGGGATGGTACAGCAGGATCGTCAAAGCTATAAACAAGGCTAGTGCCTTCGATGGGTTGTTGTTTTACACCGTTGACTACCTCTGGTTCTTCAATCCCCACAACTTCCAGAATTGTAGGTGCAATATCAATTACATGATGGAATTGGCTCCGCAGTCCACCACGATTTTTGATGCGATCGCCCCAAGCTACAACTAAACCATTGCGGGTTCCGCCGAAGTGAGAAGCAATTTGTTTTGTCCATTGGAAGGGGCTATCCACTGCCCAAGCCCAAGCTGCATGAAAATGATTGAAGGTTTTTGGCCCACCTAAATCATCTAAAGCCGCGAGAACTTCTTGAGGATTTTCTGCTACGCCATTAAAAACTTTTAATTCATTGATACTACCTGTTAAGCCGCCTTCAGCACTCGCACCATTATCTCCGGCGATAAAAAAGACTAAGGTGTTATCCAATTCACCAAGTTGATCGATCGCGTCAATGACTCTACCAATTTGTGCATCGGTATGGCTGAGGAAACCTGCAAATACTTCCGCCTGACGCGCATAAACTTTCTGCTCGGTGGGAGTGAGGGAATCCCAAGCTGGGAGTTCTGCTGGGCGAGGAGTCAGCTTCGTATCGGCGGGAATTACACCCAAAGCTAACTGACGAGCAAAGATGTCTTCACGTAATTTATCCCAACCTCGATCAAATTTACCCTTGTACTTGTCGATCCATTCTTTGGGCGCATGGTGTGGGGCATGGGTTGCGCCAGTGGCAAAGTAGGTAAAGAAGGGTTTATCAGGAGCGATCGCTTGCTGGGTACGAATCCACTTAATTGCATGGTCTGCTAAATCGGGGGTGAGGTGATAATCAGGGCGATGTCTACGACGGGCTGCGCCTACGCTTGGTTTCTGAATATGTTGAGTATTTTCCACCAAGGCTGGACTCCATTGATTGGTATCACCACCCAGAAATCCATAAAAGTACTCAAAACCTAAACCTGTCGGCCAGCGATCGAATGGGCCTGCCGCACTGGTTTCATAGTCTGGGGTATTGTGCCATTTGCCAAAGGCCGCTGTGTTATATCCATAGTCTCGCAATACTTCAGCGATCGTTGCCGGAATGGCACTAAGAAAAGCTCTAAGCTATACAGGATAAGCGCTACAGATTTCAAAGCTATTAAACAGTGTGGGGACGAGGCAGGCGATTGTTCTTGATGAAGTGTTGCGATCGCTAATGAAGTTTGCTCCCGGCGTAACTGCCCGCCTTGTTGGGATGCCTGCGGCGGTAAACTACACTGTGCCTAACTCTAGACAGTGCAAAGATGTTCGAGTTGTCCAAAAAAAATTTAGGTAGGAAAAGCGAAGCTCGTTCATGAAATACTTTCAAAAAGACGAGCAAGCAAACATCATAAATACTACTGTGACACTACGAGTACAAATCCTCAAGGATAAATTTAAT
>NZ_JBWQXL010000045.1:0-51400 GCF_056620565.1 Nostoc sp. LEGE 12454 | reverse complement strand
TTTTCCTACTCTTCTAATCTCTCAGGTCTGTGCAATAGCTGTCACCACAATTGCAGCGCTCACCCTTTGTCAATATCTGTTCGGCTGGAATCTGGGAATTGATGAGCTGGTGTTCCGTGATTCGCGAACTAGTATGGCGACATTGTATCCGGGGCGAATGGGGGTGAACACAGCACTGAACTTTATCCTGGTCAGCGTCGCCCTACAGATTCTGATTCATCCAAAAACCCACCGCAGTTATTGGTATGCCCAAATTATCGCTCTGATTGCTACTTTAATTTCCTTTCAGGCGCTGATGGGCTATGCCTACAAAGTGAAAGTTCTCTACGGACTTGCCCCTTATACAACATCAATGGCGTTACACACAGCGGTGTTGTTCCTCTTACTAAGTATGGGTATTTTGTGGGCGCGGGCAGAACATGGGTTAATGAGGGTAGTTACAAGTGATAGTTACGGCGGCTTACTTGCACGTCGTTTACTAGTTGCCGCGATCGCAGTACCTTTTATATTAGGGTGGGTAATTGTTGAAGGGCAACGAGCAGGACAATACGATCCGGCATTTGCAGTATCGGTGTTTGCGATCGTTCTGATTGTAATTTTTACTATTTTGATTTGGCAAAGTGCTAGGGTTATTGAACGCCTCAGCTATCAACGCGACCTTGCCCAAGAAGCACTGAGAACCTACGTAGCTAAACTAGGAAGTTTTGTAGATGCTAACGTCATCGGTATTCTCTTTAGCGATGTGTATGGCGGTATCCAACAGGCAAACGACGAATTCTTGAGGATGATTGGTTACGCGCGGGAAGATTTGTTAGCTGGTAAGTTAAGTTGGCGCAATATCACACCATCAGAGTATTTATATTTAGACGAGCAAGGTATCGCTGAAGCACAAGGAAACACCAACGCTGCTTGTACGCCCTACGAGAAAGAATTTATTCGCAAGGATGGCAGCCGTATCCCGATTTTAGTTGGTTACGTGCTGCTAGGAGAAAACCGCGAAGAGTCAGTAGCGTTTATCCTCGACTTAAGCGAACGCAAGCAAGCAGAAGCAGAGCAACAAAAATTAGTGTCGGTAGTAGAAAATAGCTCTGATTTTATCGGCATCGCCACCCTTGAAGGTCAATTACTCTACATAAATGATGCAGGTCAAAAGCTGGTAGGTCTTGCCAGCCTTGATGAAGTCAGGCAAAAAGCAGTATTAGATTACTTCATGCCCAAAGACAAAGCCTATTTTCAAAAATATATACTGCCGACTGTGCTATCAGAAGGGCGCTGGCAGGGAGAATTCTGCTTCCGGCATCTCCAAACAGGTCAACCGATACCAGTTGATTACAACATCTTCACTGTTACAGATAAAAACACAGGTCAGCCAATTGCCTTAGCAACGGTGACTCGCGACATCAGCGAGCAAAAACAGGCCAAGGAACAAATATTACAACTAAACAGGCATCTACAGCGCCGCATTACTGAATTACAAACTTTGTTAGAGGTAATTCCTATTGGAATTGGCATTGCCGAAGATCCAGAATGCCAAAATATTAAGGTCAACCCTTCTTTTGCCAAGCAGTTGGGGATATCCTCAGATGCAAATGCCTCCCTCAATGCTCCCTTGAATGAAAGACCAACCAGCTTTAAAATCTACCGCGAGGGAAAGGAACTTTCAACAGAGGAACTCCCAATGCAGTACTCTGCTGCTCATGGTGTCGAAGTTCTGGATTTTGAAGTTGATATAGTCCATGACAATGGCAAAATCGTCAACTTGCTGGAGTACGTTGCACCCCTGTTTGACGAAGAGGGTAAAACCAGAGGAAGCGTTGGTGCATTTTTAGATATTACGGAGCGCAAACAAGCAGAGGAAGTACTTTTAAATCAGCAAAAATGGCTAGAGGATGTGTTAAATCTGATGCCAAGACCGTTGCTGTTTATCGAACCAGGAACGGCGCGGGTAACTTTTGCCAACCGCTCTGCTGACGAATTAGCTGGGGGCGAATTTCCTAAAGGTGTACCAGCCGCAGAGTATCATACAGTTTACTACTACACGGATGCCGCTGGCGATCGCATCCCCAATGAACTTATGCCAGGTGTGCGGGTTGCCCGTGGCGAACGCCTGAATGCATTGGAGGTGGACTGGCATACTCCCGCTGGTGTGCGCTCTCTACTAGTATTTGCTGATACCTTGCCAGCAATGCACGGTCATCCGGCTACCTGTATTTTGGTGTTCCAAGAAATCAGCAACCTCAAGGCTGCACAAAAAGCACTCTCATTAAGTTACAAAAGGCTAAAGCTACTATTTGACACAGCCAACGATTTATTATCGAGTCAGCAACCAGTAGCACTAATCGATAGCGTCTACCAAAAACTCTCAGACCAAATTGGTTTAGATATTTACTTTAACTATTTGGTTGAGGATAACTCTCAGCCAATGCGGCTAGAGTCTTACAGTGGCATTTCCCCAGAACTGGCAAACCAAATCGAGTCGTTGGGATTTGGTGAAACAGTTTGTGGGACTGTAGCCCAGGAACGTTGTGCAACCGTTCTAGAGAATGTGCAGCAATCAATTGACCCGAAAACAGAATTGATTCGTTCTTTAGGTATTACTGCTTATTATGCATATCCATTGATCGCCCAAGGACGGCTATTGGGTACTCTTTCTTTTGGCAGCCGCACTCTGTTGAGCTTCACCGACAATCAAAAAGGGATGATGCAAGCAGTGTGTGACCAAATAGCGATCGCAATGGAACGGGCTAGTTTAATTGCTTCTTTGCAACAACAAACTGAGCAGTTACAAGAAGCCAACCGGATGAAGGATGAGTTTCTAGGGATATTATCCCATGAATTGCGATCGCCCCTCAATGCCATCCTTGGCTGGGCACAATTACTGCAACGAAGCAAGCTCAGTGAGGCCCAAATGGCTAGAGCAACGGAGACAATTGAGCGCAACGCCAAAGCGCAAACCCAGCTAATTGAAGACCTGCTGGATATATCGCGGATGGTTAGAGGCAAGTTACACCTTGATGTCCGTACTTGTAATTTGGTTCCCATAATTGAGTCAGCCATCAAGACTGTTAGTTTAGCCGCCCAATCCAAGGAAATCGATTTGAGATTTTCCCTAAGTCCCTCAAAAGAAACGCGAAATTCAGATTGGGAATTAGGAGTTAATCACGAAAATCTCGAATTTTCAGCAGCACAATCCCAAACCAATCAACATTTAGAGGACAGCAAGCTGGGTGAAAATTCTCAATATTTAGTTTCCGGGGATTTCGAGCGCTTGCAACAAATCATCTGGAATCTGCTATCCAACGCCATCAAATTTACACCCGTTGGCGGAAGGGTAGAGTTGCAATTGTCAGTGGTTAGTGGACAAGAAAAACAACAGACAACGGATAAATATGCCCAAATTCAGGTGATTGATACAGGCATTGGTATCAGCCCTAATTTTCTTCCTTACGTTTTTGATCGCTTTCGTCAAGCTGATAGTTCTAATACTAGAATCTATGGTGGATTAGGACTAGGATTAGCGATCGTCCGTCATTTAGTAGAATTACATGGTGGGACTGTGTACGTAGATAGCCCAGGCAAAGAACAAGGAGCGACGTTTACCGTCAAACTACCACTACTGAAGAATGCCCACCTCAGTTCTTTTGCCCCTCTGCCCCCACCCCCCTCTGTTTAGTCAGCGACATCAGTATGCCCCACGAGGATGCGAGAACAAGAGGGAATTCCAGCTGCAACGTTGACAGATGATGCCACTACGAAAGACCGATTGATTATTGTAGAGACGGCGATTCATCGTGTCTCTTGCCTTAACCGAACAGTATTAGGACGGACTTATAGCGGTTCTCAGTTGAGTGAGGTACAAGAACCCCACCCCCAACCCCCTCCCCGCTCTTCGAGAGGGGGCTATGATGTACCTCATGTGATTAGTAAACGCTATAGAAATGGGGCATTGAGGAATATGAATTAAATTCTCCCCTGTGTCTCACGAGCTTTTTTTCTAATCTCAAAATTTTTTATATCTAGCAGTCCTAAATCATTTGTGAAAATTATATATCTCTTTCTTCCCTTTGCGTCCTTCTCTAGACGCTACGCATTAACATAGTACAGCACGGCGTAAATAAACCACCCATTCAAAACCAATGAAATGCTTACGCTGTATTAATTTTGAATTTTGTTAGCGCAGCGTTAGCGAGTCCGCGTTCGCGCAGCGTCTCGTAGAGAGCGTCATTTTGAATTCCGCCTTGCGGTAATAGTGTCTCCTAGAGAAAGCGGTTCGTTGCCTTATCTATATTTTTCATGAATCAAATAGGACTGCGATAATGTCCGAATAATTAGTATGATTCCCATAGTAGTTAACCACTTACCTACTACGTGCTGGGATTTAAGTAGCCCTTCTACTTACCGAGACTCAGGAGGTTGTTGCAGGCGTAATAGCGTATTGTAAACCTGCTTTTTTAAGATAGTATTATTTTGTAGTTCTATAGTAATTTTATTGAACTGTTCAAATTTCAAACCATTATCTTCAACAATTTTTTGAGCGTGGTTACAGTAGTTCACTGCGATATCTTGAGCCTTCTTTGGAAGACCATTTATGCTGTTAGAATCGTTGCAAACAATCTGGGGAATTTCTCCATTGCCAATAAGTTTTTTAATTTCTTCAAAGGCATTTTGACGGGCTGGCTCCATTGCTAGCACGGCTTGAGCGTAACTGTTGATTTCAGTATTGTTAACTATTGGTGCTGGAGTTTGAGCCTCAGCTTTAGAACTCAATGAAAAAGCGTTGGAAATCACACTCACAGTAGCGATCGCACCGAAAAATAACGATCGCGACAGGGTTCGCTTTCGGCTAGTTCGGGAAAATAAATCAGAAATTTTCTTCATATAGTGTATGACACGAAACTACATCAGGGATATTATAAGAACTTTGAATTATTTTCAGAGTTGGAAGTTCCAGGAACTGCTCAATACATCAAGCTTTTATATTTAATTGTCAATTTCCTCGGCATACTTGACAAAGTTCGATAACTTTGGTCTGGAGTGTTGACATTTCTGATGCTCCTTGCTTAAGGCTAACCTCTAATTCCAGCAGTAGGGGTAAGCAAAAGATTAACTGTTGCACAGAAAGCAGCTTAATTTCTTGCTGTAAGAAGTAAATTCGTTTGGGATTACCGATGTCAGCGGCAATAGCGATCGCTGATTGATTCCGTTCCCCACTTTCTATCATAATCTTTACCCACAGCCAGGTGCGAAATTGTCCAATCAGCGTCGCAACTATCCGTAATCCCGGCTCGGAAGCATTGCTCAAATCTGCCAGTGTTGTCAAAGCTTTAGCTGTATCTCCTGTTCTAATTGCTGCTGCTAATTGTAAGCTATTTTGAGTAGTATTTCTTACTAACTTCGTAACAGTATCTATGTCTAAAGGCTTATTGCTACCTTGGACATATAGCCGTAATTTCTCTAACTCATTGTAAAGAAGCCGTGTATCATTGCCTACAGATTCTGCCAACAGATGGGAAGTATTGGCAGTCAGTTTCACCCCCACTGTCTGGGCTGCTTGATTAACAGATTGCACCAGTAATTCTGTTTTCCAAGGTGGGATGAGAGGAAATTCTCGGAATTCGGTAGCAAACTGTTTTAACAATTTCGTGGATTTGAGGCGTTCATCTGGCTTATTGCGGCTGGTGAGCAATAAAAATGAGTTTTCGGGAATCACAGGTAGCGATCGCCCCAATTCTGTCAACACATTCTCTGGGCAGTGCTGACACAGAGTAGTGTTGATCAGCCATACCAAGCGCCCACCAGCGCCAAAAGTAGGCGTCATCACCTGATTTAACCCCTGAATAGCAGCATCAGCCCGATCTGGGGAAAATGCAGTGTAATTAAAACTTGTCCATAGGGGATCGAGGACGCGATCGCGCAAAAGTGCGATCGCCTTTTCCATCGCAAAATCATCTTCACCCCAGTAAACATAGATTGGCATAGATAAACCTTGTAGTAGATGGGGAATGGGGAATGGGGCATGAGGCATTGGGAATTGGGCATTGGGCATTGGAAATTGGGGATTAATTATTCTCCCCTGCTCCTCTGCTCCCCTGCTCCCCTGCCCCCCTGCTTCATCTCCCAACTCCCAAAAATTAAATACTTTTGAAATCATTCTCTTAATCAAGGTAATTTTCCCTAAAATCTATCAAGTGAGAGCGTGAGGCTATGAAGATTGGACGACAACTATCAAACTTACTTAAATCGGTTAGCAAGACTGACGCTGCCAGAAGCCTACAGATCCCAAGCCCAGCATATTCAGGAATCTTCTAAATTTCAGCTAAATTCTGGGTTGAGACAAGCGGCATCCTTTCCTGGCTATACGCTAATTACCCCGCCGGCAGAAGAAGAATCACACAACTCTGCTTTCTATGCCAAATTACAAATTTATCAACAGGAACTTTTGCAGTTACCTGTAAACCGTAATTTGATTGTACCTGTACCTCCTGCTAGCTTCCATCTGACTTTAGCGGATTTAATTTGGGACAATGCTTACCTTGATGCCTACGAAAAAAATCCTAAATTTGACGAGGAGTTACACTCTTGTTTAGCTGAAATATTTCAAAAATATCAACAATTGATGACAAACAGGAGTCATCCAATTAAATGGCAAATGCTGGGACTAATACTGATGCCAAGAGCTGTAGCCATTTGTTTAGTCCCCCAAGATGAACGCTGTTACGAGGAAATTATTCAATTTCGCCGAACAATTTATCAAAATCCCAAGTTAATTGCCTTGGGTATTGAGCAGCATTATCACTTCACAGCCCATGTTACATTAGCCTATTTTGGGGAGGTTCCATCTGACCTAGACCGCATAAACTTCAGCACTATGCTTTCTCAATTGAATGAAGAATGGCTGTTGAATTTGCCAGAATTTTTGATCGATCGTGTTGAATTACGAAAGTTTGACAACATGACACACTATTATCGTGAATCAGACTGGCCGATTTTGGATTTTTAATTAATTAGTTAGTAGTCAGTAGTTTCTACTCACTGACTACTGACTACTCATTATTAATTAACTTAAAATTTGGGTTGTTGATAACCGAGGTAAACTGATTCTAAAAAAACATCAGGCGTAACAGCTTCTGGCAATTTTTCTAAATTAATAATAGCTTTAACTTGCTCGGCTAGCTTGAGAGATAGTGAGGCTCTTGCCTTTAACGACATTGCGCCACGTCGCTGTAAATACTCGCGAATCACAGCAAAATCATCTGGCATCAATTGTGATAAATCAGCAATCTCTATTAACTGTTCGTGAAGTCCTTTTGCTTGTTCTGAAATTGTCAATTTTGCGGATGCAGTCGGTGTTTGGGCTTGAATTACAATTGTGCCAGCAGCCAAATCACCTAAGCGCTTTTCGCGGCTACCCAACATAATTAAAAAAGCACCGATAAACAAAGTTTCATCAAAGGGCCGCAGTAAAGCACGTAGCGTTGCTTGTTGTAACCCGATCAGTCTACCATCATCTCGAACTACGCGAATTTTCGCAAAGCGTTTACCAGGAGTTTCCCCAAACCATAAAGTTTCAAAAAATACAAAGTAACCGATGTAAATTGCAAAGGCAATAATGAAGAAAATTGCTAACAACCAAATATCTAAACTTGTTAAATTTTTAAAAAAATATTCAACAAAACTTAACAGCTGTGTCGAGAAGACACTCCAAGTAAAGACAAACAGAAGCAAAGTTACACCCAACACTGTATAGTCAATCAGGAGTGCCAAAACTCGATTACCGATTCCTGCTAGAGTGAATTCCAACTCTACACTTTCTGGAGTCTGGAATGTGATGCGATTAAAAAAGCGCATATTTTAACTAATTCAAAATTAATAGAGTTGGATTAAGATCTTGAGTTAACGAAAATCTTGCGAGGGAGGTTCTCGTAATTGCAAACCTAGACCTTCACGCCGACTACGCAAGTCCAAGTATAAAACAGCTTTTAGTGCTTGCCAAAATGGCATGACTAAAACTCCACCGATCAAGCTTCCAATCACAGAAATAAGATTAACAATCGAGTAAATAGCAGTACCAGGCTCAAGCCTGATTAGGAATAAGCTAGGTATATAATTTAATACAAACACCAACGGCAATGTAACGATAAAACCAACTAAAACAATGCCTTGAACGCGAAAGACTGAGGCTTTAGTTAGCTCCCAACTTCTGGCAACACTTTCGCCACCATTGATATTTTCTTCAACTGCTAAGGGCACTTCAGCTACTATCCAACGGGAGTAAAACCAGGTTAGTCCTAACAATATAATGCCTGCCGTTACAATTATTGTGACTATAATGCCTGAACTACCTAATATTCCTCCTAATGCTACTCCGATCAAGCTAGCGACTACACCGCCCACGATCGCTAATCCAAGATAAATTATTAGTAAAGATATACCTACTTGAAAACCAACTCTTAAAAATGACCAAAGGCGTGGATTAATATGACTTCTGGCAGTTTGAACACCTTCAGGCTGGTAAATCAATTCTCCAAAAGCCAAGCGTGAAATTAGTCCAGAGATGGCTGCATATTTTGCCCAACCATACACAGGAACTAGAACCCACAAGTGAGCGATCGCAGCTAGATTAAGATAAGTCTTCAAATGAGAACGATACAACCGTACCGCAGCACTGACAACGTTACCGATACTCAGTGGTTGTATCTGACCGGAAGATCCAAAGTTTTCAGACATAATGCTAAATTTCCCTTGAAATTACGGAGATGAATTTGAGGCTATCTTAAGCTAAGTTAAACTCAGTGTTCCCAAAATTCATGAATATTCAACGTTGGATTGCGCGACGAGAACCGAATTGGCAGCGTTTAGATGCCCTATTAAGGCAGATAGAAAAAAAAGGGTTAAAGTCTTTACGGGCAACAGAAATTAGAGAGTTAGCGAGTTTGTATCGTTCTGTAGCGGCAGATTTGGCACGTGCCCGCACTCAGCAAATCGGCAATACTTTAATCCAAAGTTTACAATCTTTAACAACTCGTGCCTATACGCAGATTTACCAAGGTTCGCGGCGACAAGAATGGCAGGCAATCCTAGAATTTTATCGTTGGGGATTACCATCTGTAGTCCAGAAATCATTTGTATATATTGCTGTGGCAACGGCGCTATTTTTACTAGGCGCACTAGTGGCTTGGTGGTATTCTTGGCAAAACCCCAGCTTTATGCCTTTGATTGTACCTGAAAGCTTGATTACCAAGGTGCGAGATGAGCATAAATTATGGATGGGTTCAATTGTCGGTGTTGAACCTCTGGCATCCAGCGGGATCGCAATCAATAATTTGTCGGTGTCTTTTGGGGCTGTCGCCGGTGGCATGACGGCTGGGCTATACACAGCCTATTTGATGGTATTTAATGGTTTATTAATTGGTGCTGTTGCTACTTTAGTTGGTCAAAATAATCTGGCTTATCCTTTTTGGGCCTTTGTGTTTCCGCATGGTTCTTTGGAATTACCCGCGATCTTTTTTGCTGGCGGTGCGGGATTTTTATTAGCAAGAGCAATTTTATTTCCTGGTAAATATCGCCGTGGAGATGCACTGAAATTCTATGGTTATCAAGCAGTGCAGCTAGTATTCGGGATTGTACCAATGTTGATTATTGCTGGTGCGATCGAAGGATTCTTTTCACCTAATCCTAGCGTACCTGATGCAATTAAATATCTGGCAGGAATAGGATTATTTATACTTTTGGTGCTGTATTGTAGCCGCAAGCAAAAATGAAATAATTTAGATAGCGGCTGATTGGCAAATTGAAAAATATTTTAGAATAAGGCAAATACTAACTATGTAAATAAATCATCATAAATTGAAGCTAGGATAATCATGGTACAAACATCAAATAAAAGATTGACTCTAGAAGAGTTTCTCGCACTACCAGAAACTAAACCGTATTGTGAATACATTGACGGTCAAATCATTCCAAAACCTATGCCTCAAGGAAAACATAGCACTATTCAAGGAGAACTCTGTCCTACAATCAATTCTGTTATCAAAGTCCAAAAAATGGGTTGGGCTTTTCCAAAATTACGTTGCACTTTTGCAGGACGTTCTATAGTTCCCGATGTCGCTGTATTCTCTTGGGCAAGGCTTTCTGTAGACGAAAATGGTGATATTGCCAATACATTTGCCGCAGCACCCGACTGGATAATTGAAATTCTCTCCCCCGAACAAAGCCATACAAAAGTTACAAAAAAAATCTTACACGCTCTCAATCACGGAACTCAAATGGGTTGGTTAATTGACCCTGATGAGCGGTTCATTGCTGCTTATCCTGCAAGACAACAACCTTTACCTTTTGAGGAAATTGAGTCTGTTTTACCAGTGCCAGAATTTTGTCAGGGGTTACAGTTGACGGTAGGTGATATTTTTGGATGGTTAAAGGTGACTGCGTAACAAATATTTTGTTCAACCCAACTTACTATTTTTATACTGAAAATATATATGCCAAAACGCATCATCACCGAACTATCTGATGAACAACAGGCAATGCTTCCTATTTATAGAGACAAGTGGCGATCGATAGAAATATCAACTGAATCAATTGAGCAAGAAAAAGTCGCAACAATAATCAAAGCTGCTTATACGGTAAGTAATTATCCTGAATCTGACATATTATTACAGTTTATCTGCTGTATAGCTACTGCATGGCTACGTAATTTCCATGTATATCTCCTTTTGGGGGTAACATAGTGAAACAGCGGCGCTAATTTGTACTACTTTACCTAGTCAAGTTTTGTTTCACACGTTTTAGGAATATGAGTAAACTAATTCCAGCCATCAGAGTCAAAAACTTCAGCTTCTCTTACGACACTCGAAAGATAGTTGAAGGCGTGTCAATGGATATTTACCAAAACCAAGTCACGGCAATTATTGGTTCTAGTGGTTGTGGAAAGTCTACTTTTCTTAAATCGTTAAATCGCATGAGTGAATTAGAAGCAGAAGTAAGGGTTGAAGGAAGAGTAGAATTTTTTGGGCAGAGTATTTATGAGCGTCGCGTTAACATCAATCGCTTACGTCGCCAAGTTAGTATGGTTTTTCCCAAGCCAAATCTTTTTCCCATGAGCGTTTACGATAATGTTGCTTATGGGGTGAAATTAATTGGATGGCATCCAAAAGTAGAATTAGATGGGATTGTTGAATCTGCCATCAAAGCTGCCGAACTTTGGGATGAAGTGAAAAATAAGCTGCACAAATCTGCTTTAGAGCTTTCTGGTGGTCAACAGCAAAGATTATGTATTGCCCGTGCTTTAGCTGTCAAGCCTAACGTTTTGTTGATGGATGAGCCTTGTTCAGGTCTCGATCCTATGGGTAGTATGAAAATCGAGAATTTGATCCATAACTTGCGTTCTGAGTTGACAATTGTGATTGTTACTCACAACATGCAGCAAGTTACTCGCCTATCTGATTTTACGGCTTTCTTTTATAGTAATGAAAATCGTATTACTCAAATGGTTGAATTTGGTACTACCAATAAAATCTTTACTAACCCTGTAGATTCTCGTACCCGCGACTATGTTTTCGCTCGTGTCAGTTGAAGCGCTTCTTAAATTCTAGCTATTCAGAGGGTTAATACATAGTACAAGCGGAAATGAGGGATTAAATTGAATTTCCGCTTGCTTTAAGTTTTTCTGGTGTTGGGCAATACGAACCGACATTGACAGTACTTTTTTATACTATATACTTAAAGAAAAGTATCTGCTCTAGACCACCTGAATTACAAAATGAAATGTCCCCGGTGCGAATCTACTTCATATCGTCAAAATGGTCGTCGTAATGACAAGCAGAATTACCTCTGCAAAAATTGTGGTAAACAATTCATTGAGCCTGCATTCCCTCATTCCTTGGAAAGTGGCTTGCTTGCTAATAGCAACGGACATAGTAAAGTATCTACGGCTGAAGCGACGGAACTTTCTTTAGTAAAAAACCTGCCAGAAGAAAAAGTCACAGAGAAAGGCCTTGGCTCTTTTAATTTTATATTAGTTGAAAAACTGCTGCAAACTATATTATCGCCTGATTGGCTAGAATCTGCTGCGTTCAATCAATTACTCCTCAAAACTCAGCAAAAAAATGAAATTAAACCTAAGCTAGAAATAGGAATCTCTCTTCTACTTTTAGATGTAGAAAACTTAAAATTAGATATTAATTCAGAATTATTTTTAGCCAGTGTTTGTGAACATCCTCTCCAAGTTAAAATGGCATTTGCTAACTGGAAAAATCCCAGTATTGGGAAGCAAGATATTGAACTATATAACCGTGGCTATCAACTTGTCCATGTGCCTGAAGGTAAAAATAGTGCTGATGCAAAAATGATTGCATTCGGTGCTTGTATCTTACGCTCTTATCCAACAGTTAAAGAAATATTAGTCTGTTCTAGCGATGGAATTTTAATTCACCTATGTAACGAACTCCAAAACCAGGGATTAATTGTCTATTGGGTACGTAGACAAGGGCAAAGTTTGAATATAGAAAATCGGAATACTAGGAAATTAACTCATTATTCCTTAGCAGTGGCAACAGAAGTTCCATCCTTGGAGAAAGTGGTTGATACAATTCAAGATTTAATTAAAATTGAACAGGAATCAATCAATACTCGATTAAACAGTTTAGTGGCTGTTGCTACTTTATTTCAAGAAAAATGTGATATTAATATTCAAGATAATTCAAAGCATCCAGAGAATGAGAAAGTCATTCCTGTGTTAGATAACTCTTTTACAGAATCTATTCAAGAAGTAAAAAAAGAAGGTTTGACAAAAGTTATTAATGGAAAGGTATTAGATAAATTAATATTAAAAATTATTCAAGATATACAAAAACAATCTCCTAGAAGTAAATTATCTGTGTCGAAATTAGGTACAGAGATACGGAAAATAACCGGAGAATCTCCTAATTCAATTATTAAAAAACTAAAGTTAGGTTCCAATTTTACTAAATATTTAGAATCATCTCCTATATTTACATTAAAGGCGAGTGGCAAGGAGTATGAGGTAATGGCGCTACTCAGCGAGTAAATACTTTCTAGATGTCTAGGTACAACCTGAGCCTGTAATTCTGTATTATGTAAAAAGATGTAAAGAAATGTAAATGATAGAATGCAGGATAAAGTTGTTGTTATTGTCGGTGCTACTGGTGGTATTGGTTCAGCTTTAACACAAAAACTTGCACCTACCGGAGTCCGGTTGGTATTGGCTGCGAGAGATACGGTGCGTTTAACCACATTGGCTGCTGATTTACCAGGACAAGTTTTGACTGTTCCCACCGATATTACTGACCCCCAACAGGTAGATACTTTGATAGAAAAGACCATCGCTGAGTTTGGTCAAATTGATATTTTAGTGAATGCAGCTGGTGCTGGTATACTCAAGCCCTACAACAGCCTGGAACCCGCTGATTTAGACAAGATGTTAGATGTCAACTTAAAAGGTAGCTTTTACACCACTCAAGCGGCTGCTGAAGAAATGCAAAAGCGCAAGTCTGGTCACATCTGTAATGTAGTAGGAATTCTGGGCAAGCATTCGATGGGGATGGCAGCAGCTTACTCGGCTTCTAAGTTTGGTGTTGTCGGTTTTAGCAAGTGCATGGCAGAAGAACTCAAGCGTTTTGGTATCAAGTTCACGCTATTCTACTTTGGTGGGGTAGATTCTCCTTTTTGGGATAATGTCAACCTAAAAGTAGACCGAAAAAAAATGCTTAGTCCTGAAACTGCTGCCAATGCGATTTTCTTTGCTCTTTCTGCCGAACCGCAAGCTGTGCCAATGGAAATTAACATTCAACCTGATAGTCATTTATTCTTTTAGAGTGGGAGTACGCTTACATAATTCTTGCTTAGGAAAGAAGTGAAAATCTAGCAAAAAAGGCAAAATTTACAGATATATAAACTGTTATGCTTGATTTTCAATATCTATGAAAATTGATCGCGTTCATTTCTATGTAGAAGATGCCAAAGTGTGGCGAGATTGGTTTGTACGCCATCTTGGTTTTCAAGCAGTCACCGATCGCATCAGTTCATTTCACACTTGTACAGAAGTGGTGAAAAATGGTGATGTCTGCTTTTTTCTGTCTTCACCCCTGTTACCTACAAGTCCAGTAGCTGAATTTCTGCGTCAATATCCACCTGGCGTGGCAGATGTCGCTTTTGCTGTCGAAGATGTTGAAGGCGCGATCGCACTAGCTCAAAAACACGGTGCTACAATCCTACAACCCATTCAGGAACGCCAAGAAGGTACGGAATTCATCAAATGTGGCAAAATTGCCGCTTGGGGTGGACTGACTCATACGTTAATAGAAAGGTCATTAGTCAGTAGTCATCCGTCATTAGTTTTTGACAAAGAACAAAAGACAAATGACAAAGGACAAATGACAAATGACAACACTTTTACCGCCATAGATCACATAGTCTTAAACGTGGCAGTTGGTGAATTGGATCGTGCTGTGGCTTGGTACGAAAAAATTCTAGATTTTCAACCCCAGCAGGCATTTAAAATTAAAACCAATCGCTCTGCTTTACACAGCCAGGTGATGGTTTCGCGCAACGGTAGCGTCCAATTGCCAATTAATGAACCTGCTTCTAAAAATTCTCAAATTCAGGAATTTCTAGATGTCAATCGTGGGGCAGGAATTCAACATATTGCCTTGCGGACAACTAATCTTGTGAATGCGATCGCTAAATTTCGTGCCAGTGGTTTATCCTTACTCTCGGTTCCCCAAACCTACTACTCGCAGCTAAAACAGCGACCAGGAATCACCCTATCACCTCTAGAACTAGAAGCGATCGCTCAACAGGAAATACTGGTGGACTGGCAAGAAGATACTCCCGCAGAAGGAGGAAATGCCGCACCCTTATTACTACAAATTTTTACCCAGCCAATATTTGAACAGCCGACATTTTTCTTTGAGTTTATTGAACGTCGTTACCAAGCTCAAGGTTTTGGCGAAGGTAACTTTCGCGCCTTATTTGAAGCCATTGAAAGCGAACAAATTAAACGCGGTACTTTGCAATGAGGTCATTGTCGATACTTTCTTAAAAAGAGTTTACAAAAAAACCTTTAGCTAGACTTGATACCCTCAAAAAATAGCCATACATCTGAGATAAACTTAATAAAAATTAACTTTTACCGCCGATGCTAAGACTTATTACTGACTTCGACGGCCCAATTATTGATGTTTCCGAACGGTACTACCGCGTTTATCAATTCTGCTTAGAAAAAACCCGTCGCCCAGATCAAGTAGTGCAAGAACTTCCGAAAGCGGAATTTTGGCAGTTAAAGCGATCGCGTGTTCCCGAAAAACAAATTGCGCTAAATTCTGGGTTAGACGAAGCCCAAGCCCAAGAATTTGCCCAGTTGCGGCGGCAAACTGTGCATACAGAACCTTACTTTCACTATGACACTCTCGCGCCTGGTGCTGTGGATGCACTGTTAAAAATTCAACAAGCTGGAATTGATTTAGCAGTTATGACCATGCGCCGAGTTCGAGAACTAGATTATGCTTTCAAAAAACACGATTTAGGGAGATTTTTCCCAGAAAATCGTTGTTATTGCTTGAGTAACGACTACGTTAAAACTCGCGATATTGAAGATAAGCCCTTGTTAATGGCTAGGGCATTAAAAGAACTGCCTCCGGCTGCTGATACCTGGATGGTGGGCGATACGGAAGCTGACATCACCGCTGCGAAAAATTATGGTATTAAGGTAATGGCTGTAGAATCCGGGATTCGCGATCGCACTCAATTAGAACTTTACTACCCCGACTTAATTGTTCAAGATTTTAGCGCTGCTGTAGATTTAGTTCTAAAAGCTAAACACCTTGTCTAAAAGGCTCTGTACTTGCAACATATTCAATTAATCGGCATTCGGGTTGCAAATTAAAATAGGAGCCAGAATAGGTATTCTGACTCCTGACTTTTTATTTTAGAAGAACACACATAAACCATGTCTTCTTTATCGAAACCTGCTTACGGCGGTGATTTAACGTAGAAAACTACTAACTAACCACAACAATATAAACGTCACTACAGTAGAGAACTGATTCGTTTCCAGACTGATAAATGATATTTGTGGTAAGAGCCAGCTAGCAATTAGTCCCCCAACGATTAGGCCAATTATTAAACTGACCAGGGTAAACAAAACTGCTCGGCCAAATTTGCCTTCCTTGCGATTAAGAAAGTAAATACTAGTGCCTACGCCAACCACCAATGCTAACTGCAAAACCCGATCGCCTCCCTCTGGATAGAACAGGCTAATAGAACTCAAACCGAGAAACCAAGCTCCTGGTAAGAGTATATCCGCAGGCGTTGGCTGATCCAGCATCCGTTGCAGCCATGCGGGTGACTGCTCGCGAGGGGTTGGACTTTCTTTAGGAGGCGATTGCACTCGCAACTCTGGAAACCGTATCCGCTCAGGGACTTTGATTTTACCTTCCTGGCGCATCCGTAAGCGATCCATTAAAATCGCATCGTAAGCCGCCTCAATCACTTCTAAATGCTTGGCATCGCCATTATGTTGCTCGAATAGGCGATTACGAGCATCCTGAATTTCATCGAAGCTAGCCTCTTCTGATACCCCAAGTTTTTCGTAGGGATTTTGATCGCTCATGGGAGTTTGTTACTTCAGCCTCAATCAGCGGCAGTCTTTTATCGAATAAAAAACAGTTTTAGGTTTTATTTTGATCGAAACTAAAGTCTCGACCTATTTATATGCCCTACCAGGATAGTAGCACGGGTTAGTTTGATCGACTTTGTAATTTCAACTATAGTCACTTTAACATATCGCTATAACTCCGTGTATACCCTCATGTCGTTGTCTAATTCTGGCTCTAATCTAGAATTTGAACGGAGAGTACCTAAAAGTCATGGTTTTTATGAAAAAATCAACTTTAATGTTTCAAATTTGGCAACTTACTGTGCCCTAAAATAGTTTTTTTTAATTATACTGAATAATCGCTTGTGGTATATATCCACATATCGATTTAAAATTGAAACGTTTTAAGTTACCAGCTAACTGGGATCGAAAAGGTGTCTTGCTATCAAGAACGGTTGCAGTTAAAGTCTGAGCGCTTATATACTGTTGGCTAAAAGAAGTTTCGCCTTCTCATTGCCCACAATCCTGATTAGAGTATTTATTTTAGAACGATCGGGATTGTTATACCGTAGCCATGTAGATTCTTAGTTAGTCCTAAAGTGGCAACTGCGTTTTTACGCAACTCTCTTGTTAATCTTACGAATTTTTGTGCAAAGTAATGGTCATGGCTCCTGCCAAGATTCTTGTAGTTGACGACGACCCTGCGGTTCGGAATTTAATCCAACGCTTTTTGATTAAACAGAACTATCAGGTGGAGGCTGCCGAAGACGGAAAGACAGCCTTAAATCTATTTGAGCAATTTAACCCCGATCTGGTAATTCTAGATGTGAATTTACCAGATGTCACAGGGTTTAACCTCTGCCAAGAGATGCAAAGTCGTAATGGTGTTTTTGTTTTGATGTTGACTAGCCGTGCTGACGAAGCTGATAAAATTCGCGGCTTTGCTAAAGGTGCTGACGACTATCTCACCAAGCCTTTTGGGCTAGGAGAGCTAGAAGTCCGAGTTGGGGCTATTTTGAGGCGTCAGCGAGTGATAACTACGGCCGAGCAGAAACGCTTGGTATTTGAAAAACTTATGATCGATCCAGTGCGACGGGAGGTAGCACTTAATAACCAAGCAGTACCCTTAACTGCTCTGGAATTTGACTTGTTGCATTTTTTAGCTAGTCATCCAGGCCGAGTTTGGCGGCGGGCAGAACTAATCCAAGAGGTGTGGGATTATGAATATGTAGGCGACCAGCGGGTTGTAGATGTTCATATCGGCCAAATTCGCAAGAAGATTGAAATTGATGCTAGTCAGCCAGCATTAATTCAAACTGTACGTGGCGTAGGCTATAAGTTTGAATCTGCTGCTCACCCCCAGCAGTTGGAAGGCAAGTCCTGAGTTTATAGTCTAGAGTTTTTTAACTCTTGACTGTTAACTCTTGGGGGAGCCATTAGTGAATTTCTTTGGCTTTAGTAAAAAACAAATTTAGACAATCAAAATAGGTAGATATTCCTCAAATACAGACCAAACAGTTATTTGAGATATTTATTTATCTATTTAAAACAGTGGACAGGGGAGAGAGTCCATTGGAAAATATTTCTTTGTATGTGACCGTTTTGGTAGATATAACGTCACTTAGGTTGGCGTTTGTAGGACACATAGCTGTGCTTTGGTGTCAACTTAGGCTAAATTCCCCTTAAAACTATGTTTCTAGCCTCTGTCTGGAAACGCTGCTCATTGGGCTGGTACTGTAAGTCAGAAAAGCGACAGCCCCAAAATAGGCATTCCCAGTCGGAGACTGAGAACAAAGGTAAATATTTGCTTTATTACCAACTAGTTTTGGCAATAAGAGAAACTATTAGAACTTTTTTAAGGATCGGAATCTACCGATCTTTTTTATTGTAATATTGCCGATCGCTATGAGCTTAAAATCCCGTTAATGGGGCACAGTATGCCGTGCCCCATTCATCGGGGAATAACGCCCTTCATACCAGTACCTATGGGGTGTCTAATGAAAAGTGCTGAGTTGCGTTAGCGGTAGCGGGGCGTTTAGCCCGTGCTGAGTTAAAAGACCGCCCACAAGGGGCGGGGCATTTACCATAGTACCAAAGTATTTAAGTAACCAAAAATACCCAGCACTCAGCACTCAACACTCAGCACTCAGTACTGAGTTGGTAAATTAGCTGTTGCTGGTGAGTCGGTACAGGGCATTTCTACTCTGGAGTGGTGAAACAAAGTTTCCAGATAAACTCGCGCAGCACGGCGATCGCTATCTCCATTTTGGAGTAAAAACAATGATAGCGCCGCCGTTAATACTCTGTTTTCATCCCAATCGGGATGGGTTTCTAAGTAGTTTTTTAAGGATTCGTGCAGTGTTTCAGGAATTTCTGTAAAGATGCTAACCGTTGCTTTCATAAGATTTTCCTCCTATGAGGATAATCAAGAGGGACAAGTTGCTTGCGTTAAAGCGGTTTAGGGCTTCACACGCTCTTTCGCTATCCCAACAATCTGCACTTACATCTGATAGTAATATATTTTACATATTTGATGTCAACAGTTGAACGGATTACAAAAGCAAGCCGCATCATTGTGCGCTAAGAGGGGGTGGGTTTGTCAATGCTGCGAAATGTTAAAAACAATTGTATAAAAAATAAATACGAACGAAATAATCGGACTTGAAGCCAAATTTTTGTTACTTTACTTTACAAAAACTCAGTCCTTAAACTTCTTTGCTACTTGTAATCAACAATCCCCAGCAAGACAGCAAGAAGCTTATTAGCTCGTATAGCACCTGTGGAAAACTGTTAAAATCCCTGTGGAAACCCTGTGGAATTAGTGAGGAAAATTGCAGCCAATGATAAGAATTACAAAAATGTCAGCAAACTATGACATTTAAGCTCATGAAATTAGCTTCTCAATCTCAGTTATCATCGTGGTTGCCTTCGATACATCCCCAAATTTGGACTTTCGCAATTGGTAGATTTCTCTCGGAAGTTGGTAGTGGCTTTACCGTGTTTTACGCCCCCATCTTTTTTGTTAATCAACTTGGTTTATCTGCAACCAGTGTTGGGGTAGCCTTGGGTAGCGCCTCGATTTCCGGCATTGTAGGGCGGATTGCAGGTGGTTCTTTGGCTGATTCTGAATACTGGGGACGCCGCCGCACTTTGTTGCTAGCGACGGCGATTTCAGCAATTGCTTCTCTAGTTTTAGCTGCAACCGATAATTTCACTTCTTTGGTAATCGGTAGCTTGATTAGCGGTTTAGGGATAGGTTTCTATTGGCCGGCGGCTGAAGTTGTGGTTGCTGACGCCAGCCAAATTGACAATCGCCGCGAAACTTTTGCGATCGCTCGACTAGCTGATAATCTGGGGTTAGCGATCGGAATTGTGCTGGCTGGGTTTTTGATCGCGATCGTTGGGAATTATCGATGGCTATTTATCATTGATGCCATCTCTTTTAT
Organism: Nostoc sp. LEGE 12454; assembly: GCF_056620565.1. Taxonomy (NCBI): domain Bacteria; kingdom Bacillati; phylum Cyanobacteriota; class Cyanophyceae; order Nostocales; family Nostocaceae; genus Nostoc; species Nostoc sp. LEGE 12454. The sequence goes on along the minus strand of NZ_JBWQXL010000045.1, from coordinate 31,339 downwards.
GCTATTTTTTGGGGTTGTCTATGTAGGGATTAGTGAAACTGAACAACAGCAGATAGAGGAATCTGAAAAGACAGAACTTTTTGCTGCTTGGATGGCAGTATTAAAAGATTGGCGTTTCCTAGTCTACATCGCAGTTAATATATTTTTCACAATCTATATTTCTCAAATCCACAGCACCCTACCGCTTTACTTCAAAAATTTTGTCCTTGTCGAAAGTACTGCCAAGGGATTTACTGAAACTACCATTAGCGGACTATTTGCTTGGCATCTGGTGTTCGCAATTATTTGTCAGTTACCTGTCACCAGTATTTTAAAACGCTGCTCTCACACACTCGCACTCACTGTTTCTGCGATTTTCTGGGCAATTGGTTTCGGATTGATTTGGGTAAGCGGGACAGCCCCATCTCATCATCTGCTTTGGGTAACATTGGCATTGGGAGTATTTGCTGTGGCGATTGTTTCTTATACCCCATCTGCTGCCTCTTTAGTGACTGAGTTAGCCCCGAAAAATCAACGCGGCGTTTATTTTTCCATCAACGCTTTATGCTGGGCTGTTGGCTCTTTTATTGGTCATCCCTTGGGTGGATGGGCATTAGATCGACCACAAATTATTACCAATACTTACTGGCTAGGCTTCATCTTCAGTGTAGCGATCGCTGTAGTGATTTTACAGTACCTGAATCGAATTTTGGCTGAACGATCTAATTCCCACATTTAGGAGTGCTGTTAGCGGTAATGGGGCGTTGAGCCAGCGCAATTATTGCTTTTTTTCAGCACTCTTTGGGTAGGAGAGTTATTTTTTTGCTCTATTGACGACGTTCTTGCAGCTTGCGATATACAGATTTTAAATCAACTTGATGGTGAGCTAAGGCAACCAAAGTATGATATAGCAAATCAGCCACCTCACCTGCGATCGCATCTGCTTCATCATCCTTAAAAGCCATTACCACCTCAGCGGTTTCTTCACCAATCTTTTTCAAAATTTTGTTATCGCCACCTGCGAATAGTTTACAAGTATAAGAACTTTCAGTAGGATTATCGCGGCGATCGCATATTATTTGAAATAATTGCGACAATGTATCCCCAGGTGGTGAGACAATTTCCCCTTCTATTTGATGAAAACAACTGCGCTCTCCAGTATGGCAGGCAATATCTCCTAATTGTTCTACCCCAATGAGCAGGGCATCACTATCACAGTCATAACGAATACTTTGCACTTTTTGGATATGCCCGGAAGTCGCTCCCTTGTGCCACAATTCTTGTCGAGAACGGCTCCAAAACCAAGTTTCTTCAGTTTCTAAAGTCTTTTGTAACGACTCCTGATTCATCCACGCCATCATCAGGACAGTACCATCCAGATAGTCTTGGACAATTGCAGGCACCAGACCCCGTTCATCGTAGCGAATTTTCTCAACCGGGATGGTGTAATGCAGCGATCGCGAATCGTTAGAAGACATACCAGCTAGTTTGCTCTAATGAGAATAATTTATGGATTCACGATACCATTCAAAATAGGGCAGTAGGTATGTTTTTTTTGAATTAAATATCCAAAGTCAAGTCTTCATTGGACTTGCATAACATAATGTTATTTTTTTGGTTCCGCTAATTTTATAGGATAGAAATTCTAAGCAGTGTTTGACCCTATCCTAAGATAGAGCGTTTTATTGCCCACTGTTAGGAGAGAACTTTGGTAAATACCACAATTAAAACAACAAAATCACAAGAAGTCTTCGCCGCTGCTCAAAATCTCATGCCCGGAGGAGTCAATTCTCCAGTTCGTGCCTTTAAATCTGTGGGCGGACAACCCATCGTTTTCGATCGTGTCAAAGGCGCGTATATTTGGGATGTAGATGGCAATAAATACATAGACTATGTAGGCACTTGGGGCCCAGCTATTTGCGGTCATGCTCATCCAGAAGTCATTGCAGCGTTGCATGAAGCTTTAGAAAAAGGCACCAGTTTCGGCGCTCCCTCAGTCCTAGAAAATGTTTTGGCAGAAATGGTTATTGATGCCGTTCCTAGCATCGAAATGGTCAGATTTGTCAACTCTGGAACTGAAGCCTGTATGGGAGTTTTGCGACTGATGCGGGCTTTCACCAACCGGGAGAAAATCATCAAGTTTGAAGGTTGCTACCACGGACACGCCGATGCGTTTCTAGTGAAGGCGGGTTCAGGTGTTGCTACCCTTGGTTTGCCAGACTCACCGGGAGTACCTAAATTAGCAACTAGCACCACTCTAACTGCACCTTTCAATGACTTAGAAGCAGTCAAAGCTTTATTTGAAGAAAACCGCGACGAGATTGCCGGTGTCATTCTTGAGCCAGTCGTCGGCAATGCTGGATTTATCGCACCTGATGCTGGCTTCCTAGAAGGGTTACGGGAACTCACTCACGAGTATGGAGCATTGTTGGTATTTGATGAAGTGATGACAGGTTTTCGTATTGCTTATGGTGGCGCTCAAGAAAAATTTGGCGTCACTCCCGATTTAACAACCTTGGGTAAGGTGATTGGTGGTGGTTTGCCAGTAGGAGCTTATGGTGGTCGCCGAGATATTATGTCAATGGTTGCGCCCGCCGGCCCCGTATATCAAGCTGGGACTCTTTCTGGTAATCCCTTGGCGATGACTGCTGGGATTAAGACTTTAGAATTGCTGCAAAAGCCAGGTACTTACGAGTCTCTTGAGCGGATTACTAAAAAGCTAGCAGATGGTTTGCTGCAAATTGCCAAAGAAACTGGTCATGCAGCTTGCGGCGGTCAAATCAGCGCCATGTTCGGCTTATTCTTTACCGCTGGCCCAGTTCATAACTACGAAGATGCGAAAAAGTCTGATACAGGCAAATTCGGACGCTTCCATCGCGGGATGTTAGAGCGTGGTGTTTACTTAGCACCCTCTCAATTTGAAGCTGGGTTTACATCTTTTGCTCACACAGAAGAAGACATTGAGCAGACTTTAACTGTTGCACGGGATGTAATGTCTAGTCTGTAACCCTTTAAGATAAGGGATTTCCAAATAAAAATATCCTGTTAACTCTTGTTGTGGGGTGAGCATCTTACCCCACAAAATGGATGATTTATAGGAAGTCCCTTCTTTAAGACAGAAACAAGCGTGCAGAATTTTCGGACTCACTTTAAAGCATTATTTGCAAAATTTTCAGCAGTTAATAGTGTTCAATCCTCTAACGCTGCTGGGGATCGAAGAAATTTTTTAACAGATTTGCTCTCTACCGTCATTACTCAAGAAAGGTCACATCTTCGTCATCATTTCGCAATGGCTTCGTCAATAGAATATGCAATATTTAGCCTACATTAAGATTCATAGTTAATGAGGCAGGATTAATAAATTATAAGGGGTTAAGTCCCTCGTAACTCAGAAATGTCAAGTTTTGTAGCTTTTGTCTGAATGTCCGTTGCAAAACTTAACTTAATTACAAATTATTTTACTTGCCTTTTACAGTTCTCGAAATTCCCTCATACCTTATAGATTACAAAAATTAATGCGTAAGAAGGTTCTCACCTTTATGGTGAGGGTTTTGCTTATAGATATTAGATTATCCATCGGGTAAGGTATTTTTTTAGAGTCAGGGTTGGAGCTAACTTTAAAAAATATAACAGTCATAACTGTAGCTTGTATGGCAAGGCTTACAGAGTAGAAAAAGCTGCCATAAGTATTGTGAAAAAAAGATGGTTCGACCTTGAAGGAGCTATGAAGTGGACGACAATAAGTCATTTTTTGGTCTGCAAAAAATATTAGTTACGTTGCTTGTATTAAGTGGGAGTGTGAGTGTCAGCACGATGATGCTTATTAAGTCAAGCTCCTCTAATGCTCAAAGTACAGAGAATATAAATGTAAACAATCAACCAAGCAAAGTTGGAATTCAGCAGCAGATTGAAGAACTCAAAGCGACGATGCTTAGAAGTTGGCAGCAACAAGTACAAACAAAAGGTTTTTCATATACTGTGCCACTACGTTTTCAAGGGGCAGTAGTTGATGCGGCAAAATTGACTCCCAAACAGAAAGTAATTGCGCTCACCTTTGATGATGGGCCATGGCCTGAAAGTACCGGGGAAGTACTAGATATTCTCAAAAAAAATCAGATTAAAGGGACATTTTTTCTCATTGGGCAAAATGTAAAGAATTATCCAGGCTTAGTGAAGCGGGAGATTGCTGAGGGCCACGTAATTGGTAATCACACTTGGCATCATTGGTATCAATTCTTAAATCCACAAGCAGCTGCCTATGAAATTGACCACACAGCAGATTTGATTTATCAAGTGTCAGGGATTAAAACAAATTTATTTCGACCACCAGGGGGAATCATGCACAATGGGGTGGCTAGTTACGCTAAAAATAGCAAATATGCCATCATTCGCTGGTCGTCTGACTCTGTAGACTACTCGCGTCCTGCTGTACCAAAATTAATTAATAATGTGTTTAGGAGGGCCAAGCCAGGTGGAATTGTGCTGATGCATGATGGTGGTGGTAATCGCTCTAAAACTGTGCAAGCTTTACCAGAAATTATTGCCAACTTTCGGAAACAGGGCTATAAATTTGTTACTATTCCTGAACTTTTAGAAATGCAAGATAAAGATCAAAAGCTGACAGCAAACAAAAAAACCGTCCAAAACTAACATCTGAACGGAATTTTAACGTATTAATACTTTATGGCAATCAAGTTATGTTGCCAGTTGTGCTGATACCTTACAACTACAAGTCAGGAGGTAAAATCACCTGATCGATTGCGTGGATTACGCCGTTACTACCTGTGATATCTGCCTGTGTTACTTTAGCATCATTGACAGTTACACCAGTAGCAGGATCGACTTTAACGTTGATTGCGCCACCTTCGAGGCTTTTAACTTCGCCAGATTTTAAATCAGTAGACAATACCTTACCAGCCACCACATGGTAAGTTAAAATCTTGAGCAATACTTCTTTGTTATCTGGCTTTAATAATTCTTGCAAAGCATCTGCTGGTAACTTAGCAAAAGCTGCATCTGTGGGTGCAAAAATAGTTAAGTTATCTTTGCCTTGCAAAGCTGCGGTTAATCCTGCTGCTTTCAAAGCCTTGGTCAACGTGGTAAAGGAAGCGTTTGACTCTGCCAAGGCTAACAAGTTTTTACCTTGATTGCTACTTGCCCCTGGTTTTGGTGGAGTTGTGGTCGGTGTCTGACTGGGTTGAGTTCCTGGGGTAGTAGGTAGAGTAGGTGGGGTGACAGGTGCAGCTTCAGTAGGTGTAACACTGCCACCACCACGGTTATAGGGAGGCTCGTTGAAAATACTTGGTCTGGGATTTACCGTTCCACCACTTTTCTGTGCTACTGGTTTGCGTTTGGTATTGCCCTTTTCGATTTGGGAAACGGCTTCAGTAGGTACGTATTGAGTGTTTGCTTGAAGGCGTTGACCTTGGTTATAAGGAGCTTCGTTGAAAATACTGGGATTAGGATTTAGTACCTCTTTCGCATCAGATGGTAAAGTAATGAGGACGCTGAAACTAGTAAATCCTGCTATGCCTGCCAACGTGGTCAGCAATTTGCTGTAATTTGTCTTCATAAATTTTGTTTTTTTTGTCCACACATTACATAAAGATTTATAACATTTTGCTATGCACAAAATCTAACTCAAGAGGGAAGTAAGGTTTTTCTCTAGAAGAGTTTGTGCTAGTGAGGTTAAATATTTAACCTCGATTCACGCCGTTCGGTATGAAATATATCTACCATATATTTCATATAAATTGAGCAAATTTTCTCCATCACACCAAAATTTAAAAATCCCACTCGGTGTAAAGTAAATTCTCAGAAAGTGTGAAAATCCTACCTCTACAAGTTATGAGTTACGATGAGCTTCAAGAAAGATTATAGTTAAAAGACAATTTATATACAAACTTGTACGTAAATTAATAGTTGATTCATAAATCATGAATTACATAGAGAAAAAAGCTATATTTCAGAATTAACCATTGATTATTCAGCAAAAGCACAGAAATTAATTAACGAAATCTTTTAACGTAGGCTAACGCTGACAAAAATTACAGTAACTGTTGAAGACCCACGAATGAGGGGTTGAGTTGATTTATATGCTGAATTAAATTACTCAAGGTGAATTCTAGTAATAAAATTACCATAGCCTTTGGTTTCTACTACTTCGACTTCGCTCAGTACAAGTTCGCTCAACCAACTGAGGATCGAGAGTTGAGCGCTCGCGTAGCGTCTCCAAGAGTTGTCGAAACTCGTCAACATAGGTATTTTTTCATCAGAAATTACTTAATTATTTGATATTGTAATCAATCAGAAAACAATATTTTTTTAAATTGATAATTTTGCCAAAAATCAGGCATCGGTTAAACCTTAATGTCAATTAAATAGACAGCTAACCAACTAATACCAATAAAAATTACTTAAACTAAAGATACAATTGTAAAGTTAATAAGTTGACCAGTTACAAGAGATAGAACACATGCTGGAATTATACCAATGGGAACTCTCTCAATACTCAGAGAAAGTGCGCCTAATTCTAGATTTTAAAGGACTAGATTACCGCAAAATAGAGGTTACGCCTGGGATTGGACAAGTGGAACTGTTCCGGCTGACTGGTCAAAGACAAGTGCCTGTATTAAAGGATCGTAATAAATATATTGCGGATTCTACGGAAATAGCTAAGTATTTAGACTTAGAGTATCCCGATCGCCCCATAATACCGCAAGATCCTAAACAACGGGGTTTAACTTTATTAATAGAAGAATGGGCGGATGAGTCTATAGGCATCAAAGGTCGCAAAGCACTATTTGCAGCCGTAAGTCAAGATCAAAATTTCCGTAAGTCTTTATTACCCACCTCAACACCAGATATATTTAAAAGTCTGGTTCAAGGAGTACCTAGTGACTTACTGACAGTGTTGGGTTTTGGCGTAGGTTATAGCCCAGATGTGATACAGTCAGCGATCGCATCTTTAAAACAAGACTTGGAAGCCTTGACGTTATTATTGGCAGATAGTCCCTATTTAACAGGAGATGAGCCGACTTTAGCTGACTTAGCGGTGGCTGGATTATCGATATTGCTCAAGTTCCCCTCTGGGCCCTATTTGGATTTACCAGCTTCTATTAGAGGTAAAGGATTGCCAATCTTTGCCGAGAATATAGATTATGCACCATTCTTCACCTGGCGCGATCGCCTTTACACCCAATTCCGCAAACCTTTAATTAGTACCACTCCATCAACAGGAAGTGCGCCAACCTCGATTCAGATTGATTAGATAATTGGGCATGGGGAATTGGGCATAGGGGATGGAGAAGAAAAACAAATGACCAATACTTCTCTACGAGAGGCTGCGCCAACCGACTACACGGTAGTTGAATCTCGACTCCGCTCGATTTTTGCGCAGTCGAAACTCAGTACAAGTGACCAATGACCAATGACAAACGACAAATGACAAATGACAAATCAGATGAATTCGACACAGCCATTAGGTTCGGTCATTCAAGGTTCTCTAACTGAAGGTTTAGAAGTACGATTGCATCCTGACATTTCTGTAGAAGATATGCGGGTGGGTAAATTTCTTGTTGTGCAAGGGATGCGATCGCGTTTTTTTTGTATGCTGACAGATGTAGCATTGGGAGCTGCTAATGCCCGAATTATTGCTAATCCCCCCAATTGGGAAGACACTTTTTTACGAGATGTTTTAGCCGGAAGTGGTACTTATGGTACTATCAACCTCGCGCCGATGTTGATGTTCACTCCCGAAACTGAAGAATCTTTCTCCCCAACAAATGGCAAATCGGCAAATCCTTTCCTCCCATCGGTGACGGGTTTAGCTTCATTTATGCCACAAACCAGCACGACGATAGAATTGTTGCCGGTGAAAACTATTCCCAGTCACTTTAGTCAAGTTTACGAAGCAAGTGTCGAAGATTTTCGCCGCGTATTTGGTTGGGAAGATGACCCCCAAAGGCGCAATTTTTCCATCGGCAAACCTTTGGATATGGATGTGCCAGTTTGTATCGATTTGAATCGCTTCGTAGAACGGAGTAATGGGGTTTTTGGGAAATCTGGTACTGGTAAATCTTTTCTAACTCGGCTACTTTTAGCTGGCGTTATCCGTAAAAATGCGGCAGTAAACTTGATTTTTGATATGCATTCTGAGTATGGGTGGGAAGCTGTTGCAGAAGGTAAAAATGTCAATACGGTTAAAGGATTAAAGCAACTTTTTCCTAGTAAAGTGGAAGTTTATACCCTCGACCCGGAATCGACAAAGCGTCGGGGTGTGCGTGATGCTCAAGAACTTTATTTGAGCTATGAGCAAATTGAAGTTGAAGATATTAAGTTATGTAGCCGAGATTTAGGACTCTCTGACGCAGCCTTAGATAACGCCAATATTCTGTATAGCGAATTTGGCAAGTCTTGGATTGTGCAGTTGCTAAATATGACTAACGAAGAAATCGAGATGTTCTGCGACGAGAAGCGCGGACACAAAGGCTCGATTATGGCGTTACAGCGGAAACTCTTGCGGATGGATAGCTTGAAGTATATGCGAGCAGTTTGCCCCCAGAATTATATTAGTAAAATTGTGCAATGCTTGGAATCTGGGAAGAATGTTGTGATAGAATTTGGTTCCCAGTCTAATATGCTCTCTTATATGTTGGTGACGAATATGATCACCCGGCGTATTCACGAGCATTACGTCAAGAAAGCAGATAAATTCCTGCAAAGCAAAAATCCTAGCGATCGCCCAACCCCATTAATGATTACCATTGAAGAGGCGCACCGCTTCCTTGACCCAGCTATTGTCCAAAGTACTATCTTTGGGACTATTGCCCGCGAACTGCGGAAATATTTTGTCACACTTTTGGTAGTCGATCAACGTCCATCAGGCATAGATAATGAAGTTATGTCCCAAATTGGGACTCGCATTACCGCTTTGCTGAATGATGAAAAAGATATTGAGGCGATTTTTACAGGTGTATCTGGTGGTAGCGGACTGCGATCGGTATTGGCAAAGCTAGACTCGAAACAACAGGCTTTAATATTGGGTCACGCCGTTCCTATGCCCGTAGTAGTCCGTACTCGTCCTTATGACGCAACTTTTTACGCAGAAATTGGTGAGCCAGCCTGGGAAGAAAAACCTGACGCAGAAGTATTCGCCGCTGCCGAACTAGCCAAAGCTGACCTTGGATTTTAGATTGTCATTTGTCAGTTGTCCTTTGTCCTTTGCAAATGACCAATACAACTCTTGGAGACGCGCCGCCAACGACTACGCGGTAGTTGAATCTAGACTTCGCTCGATTTTTGCGCAGTCGAAACTCAGTACAAATGACAAATGACCAATGACCAATGACTAATGACCAATTCGTGACATCCCTCCATTGTCACTGCAAATTAAGTTCGGTTATCCGGCTAGTTTTTGGCAACAGAAGAGGGGTTTTTGGCGTCACTATAGATATAGTCAGTGATTTCAAGGAAATTTAAATTTTTTTTCTATAACGGCTGCTTTTGAATTATAATAATAGGTTTTATCTTAAGATAGTTTACTATTTGCCTGATTTATCGTATTATAAGTTAAGTAGAACTCATACCGACTTCAGATTTATCGCTCGGTGTTAGTAACTATCCAAGAGAATAATTCTCAAAAATAACCAGCGTGCTTATAAAAGATTGAAAATTTAGGGAAGGTAGAAGAACCTATCATTGGGGGCTTACCGTTTTAACAACGGCTGTATTAATTTATTTATTTTGGTAGCTCTTGATATTTCATGATAGATGTACTACTTTTACCCATTCATTTTAGTAATAAAACATACATTATCTTTACGAAGTAGAGGACATCGCACCAATGCCTACTGTCAATACCCAAACCGAAAACCTCAACACCAAATTCACGGCTGATATGGTGCGAACCTATCTGCGAGAAATTGGTCGTGTACCACTGCTAACCCGCGAACAAGAAATTGTCTTTGGAAAGCAAGTGCAACAAATGATGACGCTGATCGATGCCAAGGAAGCTTTGGCAAAGGAGTTACAACGCGAACCAGATATCTCAGAGTGGGCCGATCGCGTTAAACAATCGGAAACCGATGTGCAACAAACAGTGGCACAAGGTAAGCGGGCAAAGCAAAAAATGATCGAAGCGAATTTGCGCTTGGTTGTCGCTATTGCTAAAAAGTATCAAAAGCGAAATATGGAGTTTCTGGATTTAATCCAGGAAGGAACACTAGGATTAGAGCGGGGTGTGGAGAAATTTGACCCAATGAGGGGTTATAAGTTCTCGACTTACGCTTACTGGTGGATTCGCCAAGCAATTACTCGTGCGATCGCTCAACAAGGTCGTACTATTCGCTTACCGATTCACATTACCGAGAAACTGAACAAAATCAAAAAAGTGCAGCGCGAGTTGGCTCAAAGCTTGGGGCGATCGCCCACTCCAGCCGAAATTGCCAAAGCACTGGAACTAGAACCTGCTCAAATTCGCGAGTATCTGAATATGGCTCGTCAACCAGTGTCTTTGGATGTGCGAGTTGGTGAGAACCAGGATACTGAGTTGCAAGAAATGCTCGAAGATGATGGCCCATCACCAGAGTATTACACCAACCAGGAATTCTTACGCCAAGACTTGAACAACCTGCTAGCAGAACTAACCCCGCAACAACGAGAAGTTGTTGCCCTGCGCTTTGGTTTAGAAGATGGTAATGAAATGTCATTGGCGAAAGTTGGTGAAAGATTGAATCTCAGCCGCGAACGCGTTCGTCAGTTAGAGCATCAAGCTTTGGCTCATCTGCGTCGCCGTCGTGCCAATGTCAAAGAATACGTTGCTAGCTAAAACAAGAGACGCGGAATTTCGCGTCTCGACACCACCTTGGTGATGCGCCTCCTGAATTCAGGGGGCGATTTTTTTATGCTGAAAACTAGAAAAATATGTGTTTGCTTCCCCGTAGGCAAATTTTTTATTGCTCATTTTTTATCAGTTTAAAGGTCAAAAGGCTTTGAATTTGAAACCCCCATTCCTTACTAGTGAATGGGGGCTAGGGAGGTTAGGTTTTTGAGGTTCAGATGTGAGCAATAATGCTTTTCAAACAACCTCTTAGGAGACGGGGTTAGAAACTGAGAGTTATCAAACTTTTTCCGCAATTGAAATGCTCCTCTCACAAGTGGATTTTTAACTTCCTTGGTTGTAGATACAAAAGTGTAAATTCAGATAAATAAAGCTGAGGAGCGAGCTAAAATTGCGTTGCTCTAAACTCATCAAAGATTTGTAACTGTAGTAGGACTAGACAAAGCTAAAATAATAGCTGGTTAACTGTATACCAGTTTTATCTTGAACTACTGCTAACAAGTCACCATCATTCTGATATATGAGTGTATCAAGATCGCTAGTTCCCTCATAATTTGCAGTACCAAGATAAAAAGAACTTGCACTTCCTTTCAGTTGGATATAGTCATTCGCAGGATTGTAGTCTTGTATCGTAGCGTAGCCACCTCCCTGATAAAAGTTCCCATCATAGGATGTACCTAAAACAAACCTATCGTAGCCACTGCCACCATTTAAGACATCATATTCATAACTATCGTAGGCAGTTGAGTTAGAACCGTATAAAGTATCGCTACCATCTCCGCCATATAAGGTGTCACTACCAGAGTCTCCGTACAAAACGTCGTTACCTGTCCAACCATTTAGGTTGTCATTGCCACTATATCCATAGAGGTAATCGTCGTTAGTATTGCCATAGATGGTATCATCTCCCTCATAAGCATAAGCGAAAATACTGTCTGAGCCAGTATAATTTTGATAATCATTTCCACTTGTGCCGTAATAGTAATAAGCCATGTCTTTGACCTCAATAATTTAGTTAGATTCTCGATCGCTCCGATCTTAGATAGATTCTAAAGGGTTAGTATCAAGTTTGTCGGTCGGAAAAGGTCGGGAAAAGGTCGGGTTCTTTTTCGTAGATTTACGTAAACTTTTGGCTAAAAATCAAGTTTATGGTGTGAATATTGTAGTAAGAGTGTATTACTACCGAAAGAAATGACGGTTGAAGAAGCGATCGCAATAGTTGAGCAATTATTGGAACGAGGACGCTTAACGAGAGCGCAAGAGATTGTATTTCGCTACGCTTGGGAAGGGATAACTTATCTTGAAATGGCGCGAACAGTCACTTATGACCCCGGTCACATCAAAGATGTTGGCTCGGAATTATGGCGATCGCTCTCTCAAGCTTTGGGCGAAAAAGTTACCAAAAATAACCTGCAAGGAGTGCTGAAGCGAACTGCACAGCGACAACAGGACATAAACACCTCCTCAACCTTAAACTTTCAACCCTTTACGAACTATACAAATTGGGGAGAAGCAATCGACGTTTCCCAATTCTATGGACGTACTACAGAATTAGAAACCATCAGCCAATGGATTGTGAGAGATCGCGCTCGTGTAGTCACACTATTAGGTATGGGTGGTATAGGCAAAACCGCGCTATCGGTGAAGTTAGCAGAACAATTGCAGGGAGAATTTGAATATGTGATTTGGCGATCGCTCCGACACGCACCTTCTTTTGACGACAAGGTTACGGAGTGCATCAAAATCCTTTCTCATCAACAAGTTACCACATTGCCTGCTTCCCGCTATGAGCAAATTACTTGTTTAATCGAGAACCTCCGCAAATCTCGATGCTTGATGATTCTGGATAATTTCGACACATTATTGCAGCAAGGTAAAGAGACGGGCTGTTACCGTGAGGGCTACGAACCCTATGGCGAACTGCTGTGGCGATTAGGAGAAACACAGCATCAAAGCTGTGTGCTGGTCACAAGCCGGGAAAAACCTACTGAAATCGCCGCCTTGGAAGGTGATGGTTTGCCAGTTCGTACCCTTGCTTTATTAGGATTAGAAGTCGCAGTCGGGCAAACAATTTTGACACTCAAAGGGCTATCTGGCTCCGAAGAAGAAACCCGCCAACTAGTTGAGTGTTACCGTGGTAATCCCCTAGCTTTGAAAATTGCCGCCACTTCCATTCGGGACTTACACGAAGGTAACATCGCCAGTTTCTTTTCTGAAGGCACAACCGTATTTAAGGGTATTGGCAATCTTCTAGAACAACAATTCAAAAGACTCTCCACGTCTGAGCAGCAAGTGATGTACTGGCTGGCAATTAATCGGGGCAAGCTTTCCTCGACAGAATTGCAAACAGCTTTTACATCAATATTGCCTAAGCCTAAGTTAATCTCAGTCCTCGAATCTTTACGCTGGCGTAGCTTGATAGAAAGCAATACTGGAGGATTCACACAGCAACCTGTGGTGATGGAATATGCGATAAAGTGCTTGATTGAGCAAGTCTGCGAGGAAATCGTCACAGAATCACCGCAATATCTGCTGACTTATGCTTCGATGCAAGCCCAAGCAAAAGACTACATCCACGATAGTCAAATTCATCTGATTGTAAGACCTATCCTAAATCAACTACGAATAACCCTTGGCTCTGCCGATCGGCTGGAGGATAAACTTGGCAGACTAGTTAAAAAGCTCCAAAATGAAAAACCCCATCCACAAGAGAATGAAGTTTTTAGGCATAGCGAATGGGATAAGCAGATAAGAGGGCGTAGGAACAAAGCAGACTCAAACAGTCAGAAGCAATCCCATCCCATTCTGGCTTCGCCCAGATAATATCGTGTCCGGTGAAAGACTTATCATTAAGACCGCAGAGGGGCAGAGGTGCAGAGGGGAGGGGTTTTTGGGCTTTCTGCATAGAGAAAGGGAATCATAACTAATTAGCCGGACATCATATCACTTAGTTGAAAAACGTTTTAAATCTTGTAAAACTGCGGTGGCTGATTGATAGCGATCGCTAAAATGATAGCAAACCATTTTATCTAAAATTGCCGCTAATTCTTCACTTACTTGCACGGTTTGTTGCCACATCACATTCCCCGTTTCTGGATCTGGGTGGAGTTCTTGCGGTGATATCCCAGTTATGGCTTGAATAGCAATCATTCCTAAAGCATAAATGTCACTGCATAAGCGGGGATGACCGGCAAATTGTTCTGGAGGTGCATAACCTCGCGTTCCAATGGCTACTGTGGCTAATTCTGTTTGCTCGCTACTCGACGGTTGCATTAATTTGACAGCACCAAAGTCAATCAATACCAGCCGATTATTTTTAACACATCTAATAATATTAGTCGGTTTAAGATCGCGATGAATCACTCGATGTTGATGAACAAATTCTAGAACTTCTAAAACTTGTTTGAGCATTTCCATTACAAATGATTCATTTTGCACATTTTGTACGGGTGGTAATTCTTCGCTTAGGGTATGTCCCTCAATATATTGTTGAATTAAATAAAATTCTTGGTCATCTTCAAAATAAGCAAGTAGTTCGGGAATCTGATGATGTTTACCCAAAGTTTCTAAAATTTCAGCTTCACTATTAAATAACCTGCGAGCGACTTGCAAAAATCGTGTATCTTGACGGGCTGGCATTAACTTTTTAACTACACAAGTAGGATTACCCGGTCGTTGAGTATCCTGTGCTAAATAAGTCCGACCAAATCCACCTGCACCAAGAGTTTGAGAGATTTTGTAGCGTCCACCTAAAAGCAAATCACCTGATTTTATTTCGGGTGAATCAACTGGGGGAGGAAAGTCAACAGACGAGTCGGGAACTGCTGTTTTATCTTCTAAGAGTACATTTAATTGGGCGATCGCTTCTTGTTGTTTTTCAACTTGCAGAACAATCACCTGAGTTTGCCGCTGATTTTGGTAGCTAGTATAAGCGATCGCACAGATACTACTAATCACTAAAGCAAGAGCAGCAGGGATTAATGGCACCCATCCAGCTTGCAAAAATAAAGCAACGCAGATTACTACTAAGCCAAATAGAGTTATCGTTTCCACCACCAGCAAAAGCAGCGGATTTTGCCACCGCAATGCTAAAACACCACCTAATAGCGACCAGCCCCACACCCAAATAAGTTCCACCCAGTTTGGCCAATACCAAATCAAGGGTCGCCCATCCAACACTGTACTGATGAGTTGACTTGCTATCTGTGCATGAATAAACAGAGCAGGCATTCTGGCTGGTTGATCTGGTAAAGCGCTGTAGGGCGTATAAAAGCCACCTGGAGGGATATTAGCCGCTGTAGTGCCAATAATTACCAGACGGTCTTTGAATAAGCTGGGGTTGACTTGGCCGCTAAGAACATCTGTAAGGCTTACTTGATCGACGAGGCTATTAGGGTGACGGTAATTTAATAATATTTGATAGCCCTGTGCATCCAAATGTTGGTAGCCAGCAGAATTAGGTTGTAAACGCCGGAACAGGATTTTACCTAAGATAAAATCTCCTTTTTTAGTAAAATCGTATTTAATGCCTTGTTTGTCCAGATAATTAATTGCAATTAATGCCCCAAATGCAAATGATGTTGTACATTTCTTGTCTGTGGGATTAGCAAATAATAAAGTGCGGCGGAGACTTTGGTCGTTTTCATTGTCAGTGACCACATCGCTAAACCCAACATTATCTATAGGGGCATTCGGCGGCGGGGGAATTTCATCTCTACCCAAGCTGCTGAACAAACAGGTAGTGACAATGTTATCTTGATTTTGGAGATTAGCCGCCAAATTATTGTCTTCTGGTCGGAAAAGATATAAACCAACAATTCGCGGTTGATAAGACTCTATTTTCTTTAATAGCTGATTGATTGTCCGATCTGATAGAGGCCATTTCTCTCGTTTGAGATCGGCATCAGTAATTTTTACTAGTAAAATCCGCCGATCGGGTGCTTCTGATGGACGCGATCGCAACATCTGGTCATAAACTCTTAATTCCCAAGGCTGTAACCATTTGATTTCCCGAACTCCCCAGATAAAGGCGGTGACTCCTATACTGGTAACAAAAATAATTTGTAGCCAACTTTTGCTCTTAGAAGTTTCACGGGAATCCTGAACTTTGACAAAAGGTACGCGGAGTTTTTCTAATAGTCCACTAATCACGGCGTTGAGGCGGTAGCCTGAATTGGGTAGATGTTGTCGGCACAAAAGTCAATTTTGGGAATCTAGGTTAAAAGCTAATTAACCTAAAGCTCCTATTAATGTAACAATTTACTTGTTAATTAGAAACTTTGACGTATTCTTACTTTTAAAGCAAGCTTACGCCCAGCGTCAACCATAGAATCAGCCAAGCCCTAATCATCTATTGGAGATGTTTGAACGTCTTCAACAGGATTGGTAATTGGCAAAGAAATCGGATTAGTAGATGGAGTTAGTGAATCTAACCGAGGTTGTTCCAGTGATGCTTCAATGCTGGAATCAGCAGTGGAGGAGCCAACAATCTTATCATAGTTAGAAGCAACAGCTAAAAAAGCGCCACCCAAAATATAGATAGGTAATGGCAGATTAAATTCTTGCAACCAGTCAAACAGTTCTGCTAAGGCAAACAGCACCAAAAAGCAAGCAAGCCAAACCTTCATATTCTTATCCCCTGAATTGAAACAATTCTATTACTAGCTTAAATAGCTTGGATGATAGTTGATGTAATACATAATCACCAACTTACAAGGTCTATAGCCGTAGATAGATGGAGTCAAAGTTATAGCAGATGCTATTCTAAGTACACAGTATGCGATCGCTCACGTCCTCTCTGAGACAACTACGCTTGTGAATGGGGTTCCAGCTATTCTACAATCCTTGGGCGAAAGTTTAGGATGGCAAGCTGGAATAATCTGGAGTGTAGACGATGAAGCTAATATTCTACGCCCCATGAGTACTTGGTATTCATCTGACTTGGAAAAAGAACCATTTAACCAGCACACAATTGCTTTTAGTGAAAGTTTAGCCGGTCATATTTGGGCAAGTGGTGAACCTGTTTGGATTTCAGAACCCGCCCAAGACGAGAATTTTTTTGCCACCGCCATCGGATTTCTGATTCGGTTGGGTAATAAAATCTTAGGTGTAATAGAATTTTTCAGCGCTCAAATTTTAGAACCTGACACCAATTTACTCCAAATGATCGGTGCGATCGCCACTCAAATTGGTCAGTTCATTGAGCAGCAGCGAAGCTCGTCATTACTGCAAGAAAGTGAGGAAAAATATCGTCAGATTTTTGAAATTCCAGGTGTCTCGATTGAAGAATAAAATTCTACCATTGTTAAAGATTTAATTGATAATCTGAAAGATCGAGAGGTTACAGATTTGCGGCAATATTTGGATGAACAGCAGCAAGTAGAAGAAAATCTGCGTCATAGTGAAGCACGCTACCGCTCACTGGCAGAAGCAAGCGCATCCATCGTTTGGAGCGCCGGGCCTTGGGGCAACGTTGTTGATGAGATTCCGACTTGGGAGGCGTTCACTGGGCAAAGTCTCGAACAATACAAAGGATGGGGTTGGGTTGACGCACTACACCCAGATGACCGGACATCTGTAGCTGCTATTTGGAGACAGGCCTTTTTTGGACGCAGCGTTGCAGTTGCCGAGTATCGCGTTCTGCGGCATGACGGTGAATACCGTAACATGGCTATACGCGGTGTGCCTATACTTGACGAAATAGGCGAAATCCAGGAATGGGTAGGAATGTGCATGGATATCAGCGAACGCAAGCAAGCTGAGGCAGAACGCGAGCAACTGTTGGCGCTACTGAAAACAGAGCAGACTCGCTTGATTGAGGCTAATGTTCTGCTTGATACCCTCTTTAATAACGCCCCTGTAGGTATTGGTCTATGGGATGAGAAATTGAGATACGTTCGCTTGAATGACGCTTTAGCTGAGATTAACGGTCTTCCCCAAGAAGCGCATATCGGTAAGACCGTCGCTCAAGTGCTACCTGGGGTAGATGCTGCGGTGATGGAAGCTTTACACCATGCGATCGAGACGGGAGAATCTATTGCCCAAGAGTCCAGTGGAGAGACACCCGCCGTACCTGGAAAGCAGCGGCACTGGTCGGTAAATTATTATCCGATTAAACTACCAAGTGATATTAGTTGGGTAGGCGCAATCTGTCAAGAAATCACGGAGCGCAAGCAAGCAGAAGCCGAGCGGGAACAGCTGTTTGAGCGAGAGCAAGCGGCTCGTGTTGAGGCTGAAACTGCCAAAGAGCAAGTAACCAAGATTTTGGAGAGCATAACTGATGGCTTTCTTGCCTTTGATAGTCAGTGGCGCTTTACCTATCTCAATCATGAGGGAAGCAGAACTCTGGGGCGTTCCCGCGAGGATCTGCTCGGAAAAAATTTGTGGTTAGAGTTTCCAGAACTGGCTAATACTAGCTTTGGTCAACTTTATCAAAGCGCAGTTGCTCTAGGAATGCCGCTTGAGCTTGAAGATTATTACCCACCCTTTGATGCATGGTTTGCGGTTCGCGCCTATCCTTCAGCCACAGGGTTATCACTTTATTTCCGTAACATTAGTGTGCGCAAGCAGGCAGAGGCAAAACTACGCGAGAGTGAGGCGTGTTTTCGGCTGCTGGCTGAGAATTCAACTGATATTATTTCCCGCCAGACAGTAGATGGAATTCTTCTGTATATTTCACCAGCTTGCTACACAGTATTGGGGTATCAACCAGAGGAACTAGTCGGTCATCCCAGCCAGGAGTTAGTTCACCCAGACGATTTGGCAGAGATTGCGAAAAATTACGCAGTCAATGCCGATTTACCAGATATTTATACCGTTACTCACCGCGCTCGTCACCAAGACGGGCATTATATCTGGTTGGAAGCAACTATTCGAGCTATTCGCGATCGCCAAACTCAAGAAATTTTAGAGATACAAGCGTCTTCGCGAGATATCACTAAGCGCAAACAAGTGGAAGAGGAGCAGCGTTTCCTCGCTGAAGCTAGTGGTATTTTGGCTGCATCATTGGACTACGAAACAACCCTAGCAGGTTTGGCGCGTTTAGCAGTGCCGGAAATCGCTGATTGGTGCTTAGTTGATATTATTTGTGACAATCAATTAGTCCGTCGGGTTGCAACAGCCCATGCCAATCCAGAGAAACAAGAATTGGTAGAACAGTTACAAAATTATCCGCCTGATTTGGCACAAACAGCAGGTGTTGCGAAGGTAATACGGACGGGCAAATCACAAATTATTCATTTTATTTCTGAGGAACAGCTTCAAGGGTTAACCCACAACGCCAGTCACCTCAAAATCTTGCAAGAACTAAATCCGACATCTGGCATGAGCGTACCGCTAATCGTTCGGGGACGGGTGTTGGGAGCTATGACTTTAGTCTCTTCTTTAGGTCGTTTCTACGATACCAAAAGCTTGATGTTAGCTGAGGAGTTAGCTAGCCGAGCAGCGATCGCAGTTGATAATGCCGGACTCTACAGAGAAGCACAGCAATCTCAACAGGCGGCTTTACGCGCAGCATCTCGCATTACCCGTCTGCAAGCGATTACCGCTGACCTTTCTGAATCTTTAACTCCCACACAAGTTGCTGAAGTAATTGTAGAGCAAGGTATGGCAGCTTTGGGAGCTAGTTCTGTTTTTGTGGCACTAGTGACTCAAAGCGGCACTGAATTAGAACTTATCCGAACTGTTGGCGGGCAACAAGAAATAATAGATTCCTGGCGTCGATTCTCGATTAATGCATCCGCGCCACTGGCAGAAGCAGTAAGAACTAAGCAGCCTATTTGGGAAGAGGCAACCGAAACAAGGATTGCTCGTTACTCAAATCTTGCCAAGGAATACACTCAATCCAACTACGGCGCTTGGATTTCGATTCCATTGCTCATCGAGGGACGAGCTATCGGTGGAATGTCTCTAGCTTTTACCGAAATTCAAAAGTTTAATCAAGACGATCGAGCCTTTATGCTGGCACTAGCACAGCAGTGCGCTCAAGCGATGGAACGTGCCCGCCTATACGAGGCAGAGCAAACTGCCCGGAAAGCAGCAGAAAATGCCAACCGGATTAAAGATGAGTTTCTGGCAGTACTTTCTCATGAATTGCGATCGCCACTCAACCCAATTTTAGGATGGTCAAAGCTACTCCAAACCAAAAAACTTGATGAAAAGACAATTCCTCAAGCGCTGAAGACTATTGAGCGAAATGCGAAATTACAGGCTCAACTGATTGAAGACTTACTGGATATCTCCCGGATTTTACAAGGTAAAATCAGCTTGAATATTTACCCAGTCGATCTGACATCTGTGATTTCCGCAGCAATGGAGACAGTGCGGCTATCGGCAGAAGCTAAGTCAATTGATATGCACATTAGCCTGGAACCAAATTTGGGGCAAGTTTTGGGAGACTCCAGCCGATTGCAGCAAATCGTTTGGAACCTGCTCTCAAATGCGGTTAAGTTTACACCAGAAGGGGGACGGGTTGATATTCGACTATCATCATGTCCGAAATCAAATTCCAACTCAGCAATCATTCAAGTCAGCGACACAGGGAAAGGCATCGACCCCAATTTTCTGCCTTACGTGTTTGAATATTTTCGCCAAGAGAACAGCAGCACCACCAGAAAATTTGGTGGATTGGGGTTAGGATTAGCGATTGTTCGTCACTTAGTCGAACTGCACGGTGGGACAGTCCAAGTAGAAAGTGAGGGCGAAGATCGGGGAGCAACTTTTACAGTAAAACTACCGTTAATCCAAAATCAATTAGAGATTAAACAGGAGAGTAGCAATTCTGAGCCATCTTCAAATTTGAATGGTGTCAAAATTTTAGTAGTCGATGATGATACAGATACGCGAGAATTTATTGTTTTCTTACTAGAGCAGTATGGGGCAAATGTGACAGCAGTAACATCAGCAAATGAAGCCCTAGCCACTTTAGCCCAATCCTTGCCAGATATACTTTTAAGTGATATTGGAATGCCAGAAGTAGATGGCTGTATGTTTATGCGACAGTTAAGAACATTGCCAGCAGAGCAGGGAGGAAAAATTCGAGCGATCGCACTTACCGCCTATGCTGGAGAAATGAACGCTCAACAAGTGCTAAAAGCCGGATTTAACAAGCATATAGCCAAACCAGTAGAGCCAGCCGAATTAGTAGATGCGATCGCTAACTTAATCGCTGAATAAACAAAGAGTCAGAATTCCGAATTTATTTTCCACTGATGAGTGTTTCGGGAGTAATAGCTGCATATTCTTGAGGCGTGAGCAATGCTTCTTTAACATCAATCTTTTTGGGTAAGATTTTTTCGTTATAGAACAAATCAGCAACACTTTGCTGGGCTTGCATTAGTTCTGGAGTAATTCCTCGCAGCCGATAATTAGCACGGCTAGAAATTATTTCCTGAATGGGTAAATCAATTTTGAGTACTGGTGCTATAAGTTTGGCTACTTCTTTACGATTTGCTTCTGCCCATTGACCATTTTTATCAATTTCTTCTAAAATTATCCGAACTAATTCGGGGTTTTCCTGAGCAAATTCTCGCGTTCCTACATAGTATCCGCCTGGAGTACCGATATTTGTCGCATCTCTCAGCACACGCGCACCGTGGAGTTTTTCTACTAAAGCTAAATGAGGATCGCCAGTTACCCAAACTGGAATAGTGCCCTGAATAAATGCACCACGAGCTTCCACATTGGGCATACTTAAAACTTGAATATCACTATATTTTAAACCTACTTCTTTTAAGGCTTGGATGATAAAATAGTGAGAAGCAGAACCTTTTTGAAAGACTACTTTTTGACCTTTGATATCAGCTAAAGTTTTAATTGGAGAGTTTTTCGGAACTGCGATCGCACTACCTTTACCAGAATTTGGGCCAAGTCTTCTCCCAGCCAAATAAATGATTCTTGCACCCGCAGCTTGGGCAAAGATCGGAGGAGTTTCTCCAACTGAGCCAATATCAATTTTGCCCACATTCATCGCTTCCATGAGTTGTGGCCCTTGAGCAAATTGTGACCACTCTACTTTTAAGCCCAAAGGCTCCAAACGTTTTTCTAAAACTCCTCTGACTCTAACTAAATCACCAGAGCTTTGATACCCTATTCGCAGCAACTTTGTTTTAAAGGTTATAGTCTTAGCCCCTGCTGGTTCTGCTTTAGGAGCAATTCCTGTATTTGTATTAGATACAGTTGACGTACAACTTATTAAAGTAGTAGATAAAGCTACAAAACCAGGGATTATAAATAAGGCGAATTGACTGATTACTGTCGTCTTAGTTTTCATGAAATTATTAAACATTTTTGCACCTCAATTTTTGATTAACTACGATTGAAAAGCATTAGCTAATAACGTAAATTTTTCAGTTTATTAAACTTGATTACAATTATTTACTTGTTAGATTTAATTGAATCAGCTGTGCCAAACTTTTTTCTAGAGTTCCTTGCTTTCTCATAACGGCAAGAGAACCAAGCTTAGAATAAACAACTCGTAGCTCTTGCTTTTGTAAAGTATTAGAAACTATTTGACTTTGAGATTGTGTACTAATTGTGGATGGTTCGTTTTGAGTAGTTTTGGTTTCTTGGCTGCAACCAACTATGCTCATTGGTATCGTGAGCGAGCAAGCAGCTATAGCAATCCTAAATGATTTGTGAGAAAACACCATACTCATTGAGCTTGGGAAAGTCAAAAGTTTGACAATGAATCGATAATTCAAATAAAGCCTTAACTACAGAGAAAGAATGACAGAAAAAATAAAACTCTCTGATCAATCTTTTTGCAGAGAGCCAAATATCTTCTACAGGGTTTTGTTGTGGTGCATTTGGGGCAAATCTCTCACACGTTATCAGCCATTGTTCTTTTTCTAGTTCACCATTCAAGGAGTGTAAATAATCTTTAATTTGCTGCGAACGATGGTAACTGGCGCCATCCCAAACGATTAAAAGTCCTGCTCCTGGACGCTGTGAGCGAAGATATTCCAAAAAATTAATCGTATTTTCCGAATCACCTTTTTTAGCAGGGTAAGTGAGAAATTCTTTCGTTTTGTAATCTAATCCACCGAAGTATGTTTGTTTTTCACGAGCGTTTACTACCGGAATCGATATTCGTTCACTAGTCTTTCCCCAAACATATCCACAGATGTCTCCCCATAGTAGATGACATTCATCTACCATGAATACAACTAGTTCACCAGACTCTATTTCCTCTGGTCGCATTTCCAATAACTCACAAATTTCTTTTTTTTTAAGGTAACTAATTCTGGGTTATGTTTTGGATTATGAGCTTGAGTTTTCTTCCAACTAATACGTGCTTCATTGAATAAATCGTAATAGCTTTGCTTCGATTCAAATGCGACACCATACTTCGATGCAATCTGGTACTCTAACTCATTACAAGTCCATAATTCCTTTGTGAAAAGCCATTCTATTATCTCTACACGTTGTTGTGGGTTCAAAAATCCTTTACTTCCTTTATGTGCTAGCTTTAAACCCTCGACTCCGTTTTGAAAAAATGCTTTTTTCCATTTACTGATGAAACCGGATGAAACACCCAATATTGGTATTATCGCCTCATGCTTATATCCGCAGAGCAACATTTTAACTGCGTTTGCTCGTTTAATTTCACGATTATCCTGGCTGTTTTTAATGAACTCTGTTAATGATTGTAACCACATACATTTTACCTGTAGTCGCAAATATAACTTTCATGCTGCCTCAGTATTTTCTCACGAATGATTCCGGATTGCTATAGAATCAAATGCCCATTAGCTTAATCTTCTGAGATATAAATTCTAAAAGGGACGACTACCTGCAAGGCTAACCCGCTTTAATACTCGTCGCTCATTCGGATTGAATGCTTGACGGTAATGTAAGGTAGCTTGATTATCCCAGTAGACAATATCACCTACTGACCATTTATGTTGGTAGTAGAACTTGGGTTGAGTTAAATGTTGCCTCAACTGTTCAATTAGTTTAGATCCTGCTTCCGGCTCTAACCCGACAATTTCCACTTCTGTAGCAGCATCTAAATAAAGATGCTTTTTACCACTTTCTGGATGTGTTCTAACTAAAGGATGGGGAAAGATCGGACTGATTAAAGGAATAGTTTTGTCTAAACGATATAAAGGGCGAGGTGCATTCCGGTCTTGCAAAAATGGGTTGTAGGTAATTAACTGCAAATCTGCAATCCGTTCTTTGGTGGCTTCATCTAATGCCTCATAGGCTAAATTGGTATTTAACCAATAAGTATCTCCACCATGAGTTGGTATTTCCAACGCATAAAGAAGCGAACCACTAGATGGGGTAGGAGTCCATTTGTGATCGGAATGGAAAGTTAATTCTCCAGTACCGGTATAGCCACCATCGACATTTGAAATAGAAATCACCACCGGAGTTTCTCCTGGTTTAGAAGCTAATACTGGAGTTTCATCAGATGGTACAAAGAGTGCGCCAAAATATAGAGAAAAGTTCAAAAGTTCTTTATCCGAGAGCTTTTGGTCTTTGAAAATTAAGATGTGGCGATCGCGCAGAGCTTGCTTAAGTTGTAATATGACTTCAGGTGCGATCGCTTGACTGGCATCAAGATCGGTAACTATCGCTCCCAAAGGGGCATCAATAGACCTAATTTTAACTTTTGTCAAAGTCGAGATTGGCATAATATTCTCCTGTGCTTTAATTTTTTCTTGAGATAATTACTTATTTGCTAGAACTTCTGAAGGAGTAATTTTGGCGTACTCTTCAGGTGTTAAAAACCCGTCTCTAACATTCACCTTCTTGGGGATAAGTCCTAAGCTGTACCATTTGTCTGCAACTTCCTGTTGCTTAGTAATGGTTTTCTCAGTGATTGGTACCAGCCCATATTCATATTTTTTATGCATTATTTCTAGAGTCGGTGGATCTAGTTGAGTTACAGGAGCAAGTAATTGTGCAACTTTTTTGGGATGATTTTTAGTCCAGATTTCTGCTTTTTCTAATTCCTCTAAAAACACTTTGATCACATCAGGATGAGCCTGATAAAACTGGCGTGAGGTTGAGTAAAAGTTGCCAGTATCCCGCAACTTATCACCATCTGCTAAAACACGAGCGATTTTATTTTGTACATTTCTGGTAGCGAATGGCTCCCAAATATACCAAGCATCCACCTTGTTTTGACTGAATGCCGCATTTGCATCTGGCGGCGTGAGAAAAACTGATTGGACATCGCTCAGTTTTAGTCCTGCATCTTCTAATGCCTTAACTAATAAATAGTGACCGATAGAGGCTTTCTGAAAAGCTACTTTTTTACCCTTCAAATCAGTAACACTTTTAACTGGAGAGTTGACAGGAACTAAAAGTGAAATGGCTTTCCCACTAGGGTGTGTAGTAGCTAGATAAACAAGAGGCGCTCCTGCTGCTTGTGAAAATACAGGAGGCGATTCGGCTGTAGATGCGATATCCAGTCCATTGGCATTCAGGGCTTCTAGTTGTTGTGGCCCAGCCGCAAACTCAGCCCACTGTACTTTAAAACCCAGAGGCTCTAATCGCTTTTCCAAGGAACCCTGCTTTTCTAAAACTGCTAGAGCAGAAAGTTGTTTGGAACGTACAATCCGTACTACTTGCTTTTCTGTTGACTTCTCTGTAGTGCTGGATGAAACCACAGATTCAGGCGAAGTTGCCGACTGTTGAGTGTTATTTTTTGCTTCACTACAACTCGATAGGGCTGTTGATAGCATTAAGCAGTAGCCCAGAGCAAACAACAAGGAACGACGTGTTGTTCTCTGGCTTTTTCTGAATTCAAACTTTCCTTTTAAAGCTGACATGGGTTGTTTTATTAATTTACCTTTAAGGGGTTAGAACAATGATGATTAATTGCAATATAAAAAACAAAAAATCTTTTTTATTAAGTTATTTAAAAACTACAATAAATATTTTTTCTAAATTTAAAACCTTTCTTGATGAAATTAGGGAAAAGAGTGGGTGATACCCACTCTGCAACGACTCGAGGAACTGAAAATTTAATAGTTAGGAGGGAAAGTTTAGGAAGTGGAGTGAGAAGATCCCACTCCAATGTTGTGCTAGTGGAAAATTGAAACTTGGAAGTGAAACTCTGTCTTGTTCGTGTTCAATTTTGCTAGTGCTTCCAAGCGACTAAAATTGTAGCTTTGAGTTCTTCTGTAAAATGTCCAGACGGCTCAACTGCTAGTAGCGCTTCTCTAAGATCCTTTTCAAATGCTGGAGCGTTATCACCATAGAAAATTTTCAAAGAGAAGGCTGTAGTGTATAAATAGCCAAGATAGCTATCGAGAGTCCAAGATTTTTCAAATAGCACTTCATAGTTTTCTTGACGAGCAAAAGCCGAATTGCCAATTACGACTTCATGAGGAGGATCTACTGGCTTACGAGTGCCTTGTCCTCGTTGTCCAGTCCGCCGCTCATTGCCTAACCATTTTTTCACTACTCCAACAGCAGCTTGTTTCCAAGGTAGATTGCTTTCCCAAGGGTTGTCACCAGTCTGAAGCAGTGCTATTCCACCATCATCAGTTAGCAATTCATAAAGGCGTTCAAGCACTAATTCGCGTTCCATCCAGTGGAAGGCTCTACCAATGGTGGTTAACTTAAATTTCCCTAAACTAGAGTCGATTAATTCGGCTCCTTGTTCTAACCAAGTAATATTATTTGCTCCGACTGCTGCTGCTTGCCGTTTAGCTTCTGCAATCATTTCTGGATCGGGATCGATCGCTACAACTTCTTCAAATTTGGTTCGCAGAGGAATTGAAATTAACCCTGGGCCAGTACCCAAATCAAGGAGTCGTCCTTGACCATTGAGATTAAATATTTGGGCTAGCTTATCGAATACAATCGGTGGGTATTTGGTTCTATATTGAGCGTAGCCCTCTGCGGCTCCCTCAAATAAACTTGGGTCGTAGGTAGGAAGTGTTTTGAGTTGAGTCATATCAATTTTGGATTTTAGATTTTGTAGAGACGCGATTCATCGCGTCTTTAGGGATAAAGGTGGAGAGAGAAATAACCAATGCCCTAAGAATATTGGGTAATGACGGGTAGCTGCTCGTTGAGTACCCAATCCCCGATCGCACGCAATTTGTAGTCCACGGGATCGTGGAGGGTAAAGGTTCGCAAATCTCGCCAGTAACGGTCAAATCCATATTTGGTTGCTGTGGCGCGAGTTCCGGTAACTTCAAAGATGCGGTTGGTAATATCTATACCTACACGGCTAGCTAATGCCTTGGCTGCGGAAACTGCGATCGCAACTTCTCCCCTCTCCTGATGAGTCAGTTCTACATCCTTATTCCATGCTGCTTGCACCTTTTCGGCTGCTTGGTCGGCTAGAGCGATCGCAGCTTGAATTTCCACCCAAAAATCTCCGTAATGATGCAGAATATATGGGTCTTGAGTTGCACTATCTACTCCTGATGTAATCCACGGTTGAGTAGTAGTTTTAGTATATTCACGAGCAGCAGCGAAGGCTCCTTTAGTAATTCCTAGATAAACGTTGGTTTTTGTTAGCTGGGCAATAATACCAAGAAAAGTTGAGAAGGCACTATCATGAGGATTTGGTGGCCCCAAAATCTCATCTTTTTCTACTAGAACATTGTTAAATGTATAACTACCGCTATCAGTGCGACGTTGCCCAATATTATCCCAATCTTGATTAGAAACTAACCCTTCCCTGTCTTTGGGAATTATAAATATGAAAGGCAATTCTACACCATCTTCTAAAGCAGAGAATACCCGATAATCTGCAACGGAAATACCTGTACCAAAGCTTTTAACACCATTAACCCGAAAATTCTCGCCTTCTGGGTTAATTTTCAGCCTTGTATCCTTTGTGTTAATCGCATTTGCCCAAAATAAGTTATTTTTAGCAGTTTCTCTATAGTATTTTTCTTTTTGGGCTGACGTACCGGAAACGTGAGCCAGAGCCGTCAAGTTGAGATGATTACCATATAATTGACCAATTGAACCATCAGCTTTTGATAGCTTTCTGACAATTTTTAAAGCATCAATCCAAGTTGCACCAATTCCACCATATTGCTTAGGTACAATCAGTGGTAGCAGTCCACTTTCACGTAGTTTATTAATTTCCTCTTCTGGAACTCCAGCTTTGGCATCGCGTTGAACTGCGGATTGAGCAAGTTCCTTGGATAGAGAAGTTGCTAGGTCAATGTAATCCTTTGGTTTTGTAATATCTAGTACCATAATTAAATCATTTTTGTGTAGGTTAGTTTTTGCAAGTCGATGCAATAAAGGTATAAACCAATGCATCAAAGGCACAAACCAATGCAATAAAGGTACAAGTCGATGCATCAAAGGTGCAAACCGATGCAATAAAGGTGCAAGTTAATGCATCAAGGGTGCAAGTCGATGCAACAAAGGTGCAAGTCGATGCAATAAAGGTGCAGATTGTTGGTATTAGACACAGAATTTAAGAGAAATGTAGAGTGGGCAAGGCCCACGCTACAAGTGAACAGAGGAAATGGAACATGGAACGTTGTAAAGAATTGTCCTTTGTCATTAGTCCTTTGCAAATGACCTAATGACTAATGACAGTTACTTCTTGGTCGCAAGATATTCGTTGGCGGCTTTCTCAACACCTGTACCTTTGAAGAAGTCTTGATTGAGACTGGTGTACAACTCCAAGGGATGGATTGAGAGGAAGTAGCGGAGGTCTTCTTCGGTAATGATTTCGCGTTCTGCCATTGAGTAGGCGTTGGCTGTAACGGCGGTGATATCAGGCACATCCCAGTGACCGGAATCTGAACCCAAGAAGGCTTTAACGCGTTGGCTTTGCCCGCCGTAGGCATCGCCAAAGGGATTAGCGGCACGATTAAAAGCTTGGCTGACACGGGTATCGTCTGATTCTGTACCGAAGTAGAAATGATTCAAGAAGCGATCGCGCACATCTTCTGGCTTCTCAATTCCTGCTAGTTCAAATTCGTCGAGTTCGCCTGGATTTTCTGGTGCTAATAGTTGATGGTGGAATCCTAAACCGTCACCAATCTGATCTAAGCGTCCATCTACAAGTTCGCCACCGTAGCGAGTATACAACTCTACTAATGCTTCTTTGTCGATAATCGCAGGATTATTATTTGACAACAAATGTTGTTTGTTGCGCGTTTCCCAGTGCCAAATAATATCAGCGTATAGACTAGCACCCCAAGCTGAACCACCTTCTAAGAAGGCAAACTTTAATTGTGGGAAGCGGCGCGTAACTCCACCAAAGAACAGCGATTTGCATAATGCTTCTGCTGCAAAGGCAAAGTGATTAATGTGATTATACTGGGCGTTGGTGACAGAACGCTGTGTTGTCCAACCTTGGCTAGAAGCGTGAGTTGTGGGTACAACCTTCAGTTCTACGCACTTAGCCCAGAATGGATCGTAATCATACTCGCTATCTAAGCCAAAGTTATCAATCCAAACCACTTCGTTAGCCACTTCTTTGCCGTACTTCTCAAAGGCAGGAATTGGCCGACGAACGTAACCGGGGATTTGAATTGCTTTGAGTCCCAGAACATTCACTGCATATTCCAATTCTTCAATCCCTTCTTCGGGAGTATGCAGGGGAATGGCGGCGATGGGTGTTAAGCGATCGCTATAAGGACGGAAAATGTCAGCATGGTAAGTGTTAACTGCCCGACAAACAGCCCGCCGCATTTCTTCGTTGCCGATATTCGGGGCCATCGTTGCCAAGTTTGGGTACACAACGGCAAAGTCTGTACCTGCTTCTTGCAAGCGTTCGTGCAGCAACTTGGGCAAGCTAATGGTAGCCAAATTCAAAGTGTTTTTTGTCGGACGGCCCCACCAGTTAGGGCGATTGGAGCGATAAGCAAAACGTTCTTCCCAAGTTTGCTTGTACCACTTAAAGCGGGAAGATCCTGGTAAATTCTCTTTGAAACGTTCGACAAGTGCAGTTCCACCAACTTGCTCTAAATAATCCAAGACTGCCGGTTCAAATTCTTGGGTATGTACATCGGTATCAATGATGGGATAACCAAGTTTTTCCCGAATTTGAGCAGACCTAGTTTTTTGTGGGCGGTCTAGAGCGATCGTCATGATAGTTTACCCTCATCAAATAGTTTATGATTCTTGTAGAGACGGCGATTTATCGCGTCTCTTTTGCAGCCAAAAATTCATCTGCTGTTTTCTCCACAGCCGTACCTTTGAAAAAGTCACGATTCAGGCTGGTGTACAACTCCAAGGGATGAATTGACAGGAAATATTGCAAATCTTCTTCGGTGATAATCTTGCGTTCTACCATTGAATAGGTATTGGCTGCGATCGCAGTAATATCAGGTACATCCCAATGACCAGAATCGGAACCCAAAAAGGCTTTAACGCGATCGCCATAAGGATTAGCTTTGCGGTTAAAAGCTTGGGCTACACGGGTATCATCTGATTCTGTACCAAAGTAGAAGTGATTCAAGAAGCGATCGCGGATATCCTCTGGCTTGGTAACTCCTGCAACGGCGAATTCATCTAAATCACCTGGTTCTATGGGAGATAATAACTCAGCGTGGAAACCTAAACCGCTACCTAGTTGATCCAAACGACCATGTACTAATTCGCCACCGTAACGGGTATAGAGTTCTAGCAATTCTTCGCGATCGATATTGGCAGGATTGTTGTTTTCCACCAAATGGTCTTTATTGCGGGTATCCCAGTGCCAAATCAAATCGGTGTACAAACTAGCACCCCAAGCGGAACCTCCTTCTAAAAAGGCAAACTTGAGTGTGGGGAAGCGGTGAGTTACACCACCAAAGAACAGAGATTTACATAGTGCTTCCGCAGCCGATGCAAAGTGACCAATATGGTTGTATTGGTAATTGCTAATGGAACGCCGATTTATCCAGCCCATACCGGAAGAGTGGGTGGTGGGTACAACTTTCAGTTCTACGCACTTCGCCCAGAAGGGATCGTAATCATACTTACTATCCAAGCCAAAGGTATCAATCCAGATGGCTTCGTTGGCTACTTCTTCGCCATACTTCTCGAAGGCAGGAATGGGGCGGCGGACATGTCCGGGGATTTGAATGGCTTTTAGTCCCAGCACTTTCACAGCATATTCCAATTCTTTGATCGCCTCGTCGGGCGTATTCATAGGAATAGCAGCAATGGGTGTTAAGCGATCGCTATAAGGGCGGAAAATATCAGCGTGGTACGTGTTCGTTGCACGACAAACAGCCCGCCGCATTTCTTCATTCCCGATGTGTGGAGCCATCGTTGCCAAGTTGGGATACACAACGGCAAAGTCTGTACCAGCTTCTTGCAAGCGTTCGTGCAGTAACTTTGGCAAACTAACTGTAGCTAAATTTAGGGCGTCGTTAGTGGGGCGAGTCCAGAAGGGAGGGCGGGCGGTGCGGTTAGCGCGGCGTTCATCCCAAGATTGCTTGAACCATTTAGAGCGAGATGCACCGGGTAAGGCATCATGTAAAAATAACTTGAACAATTTGCCGAATGGTTAGATGATCGGAATGTAACCGAATTAAAGGCTTATATGTCTGATAAGCAGGTAGTAGAAAGCATTCAAGACAAGTACGATTC
>NZ_JBWQXL010000044.1:0-53799 GCF_056620565.1 Nostoc sp. LEGE 12454 | reverse complement strand
ACACCCGACACCCGCCCCAACGGGGCTTGGTAAACTACAAAATCTATGATTCTGAACTTTTGGGTATTACTTCAGCATTAGGTCTTTCCTTTTCTGAAAAATTTTAATTTCTTAAAAATCCTTTACATACAAAATCGCCTTTGCAGACCCTGGCTGTCTAATTGGTGTTTGTATTACAGGTAAGCTGAAAAAACATCTACCAACAGCCATTCCATTTGAATTTAAAGATAAATAGGGGAGAAATAGGGGAGATAATTGCAATTGGAGAAAAAATTTTCAGCACGGATTATTGGGGGGATCAGCCTGGATCTGACAATATCTCTGGGCATCTCATTTCTCTGAAAAATCTTTTCCTTAATTCGTCGGGCATTAGTTTCGGCATAACCAAAAAGAGAACGCGGTGCAACTCAAATTTGCATAGGGACAAAAGAAGGCAGGGGGCAGTGTTTCGACTACGCTCAACAACCGGGCAGGAGGTCACTGAGCGTAGTCGTTGGCGTGGTAACTGAGCGTAGTCGAAGTGTAGCCTCTCGTAGAGAAGTGAGGCAAGAGGAAAGAAGTATTAATTAAAACTAAAGTTTCAGGGTATAAAGCCCAGTTTAAAAGAGGAATTGTATCAGCGGAAAGTGCGTGAGGTACAAAGCGTCCAAGATCAATCCTACATTTTAAAACGTGGGTTCCTCCTGCCTCCTGCCTCCTATCTCCTGCCTCCTATCTCCTTCCTCTTGAACACACACCAAGTAGATAATCACCTCTGGAATCTGCTGTATTGTAAAAAACTTACCTATTGAGGGATGTTTGAGTTTCTAATGTCTAAGAGAATACAAATATAATCTAGTACTGATTGATTGAAGAAACGTTTGAGCCTCTAAATTAGAGATTGAAAAATAACCTTTTTATAAGTAGGAGTATTAATGAGTTTACCAGTTAAAGAAATTGTCTTAACGCCAGGAGAAGGTAATCATCTAACTACTGGTAATAGCGAAATAACATTTAAAGTAGTTGGTGCTGATACTCATGGTCACTTAGGATTGTTTGAAAACTTAATACAACCAGGTGGAACTGCCCCGGTACTGCATATTCATCGACAAATGGAAGAAATGTTTTATGTATTAGAAGGAGAAGTAGAAATTCAAGTTGGTAATCAGATAGTGCAGGGGCAACCAGGGGCATTTGTGTTAGTTCCACGTAATACGCCTCATACATTCGCTAACCGAGGAACTCAGCCTG
Source organism: Nostoc sp. LEGE 12454 (assembly GCF_056620565.1). Classification (NCBI taxonomy): domain Bacteria; kingdom Bacillati; phylum Cyanobacteriota; class Cyanophyceae; order Nostocales; family Nostocaceae; genus Nostoc; species Nostoc sp. LEGE 12454. The sequence goes on along the minus strand of NZ_JBWQXL010000044.1, from coordinate 52,569 downwards.
CAAAATTATTAATCATGTTTTGTCCAGCAGGAGAACGCGAAAAGTATTTTGAAGGGTTAGCCGAACTGCTCAAGGACGGACAGACTCCAGACCGAGATGCTCTTGTAGAATTGATGCGGAAATTCGATCAGGAGCCAGTAGAGATTTAATTCTTGGCGGTGTTACTATTACCGCTGGTTGAAAGTATCAACCGAGGAAGAACAACACTAGACTTGTTGGCATTGTAGGAAAAAGGGTAAGGGAAAATTCCATACCCTGACAAAAGCTAGGTTCCATCTTTTCTTAGTGGCATTCGTGTCTTATATGTGCCGCCTGAACGAGAGCTAGAAAAAGTCTTTGATGACTGGGATCGAGAATTGAAAGCTCAGGATGCCATTGCACACCAATTGCCCAAGGATGATGTTCATGCTCCACAGCTTCAATGACTCCATCATCCCAAGCATGAGCAACAACCCGCCAACCAGGCGGTACTTTATCTACTGCTTGATGATGCCAAGAAACTACAGATATGTGAGAATTCTGTAAACAGTCAGCTAAAAGACTTTCTACATCTATCCTGACGAGATGTTCTGTAGGTAAACGTCGTCCAGGTTCCGGCTCTAGACGATGTAATACAGATGTACCGTAAACATCTGGAATGTGAGGAATTAGAGTACCCCCACAGGCGACGATGAGAATTTGTAAACCCCGGCAAATACCCAATATCGGCAGATGACGTTCAAGAGCAAACTTGCCAAGCTGCAATTCAAAAGCATCGCGTTCGCGATCGACAGAATAAATTGTAGGATGAGCAAAACCGTTGTAGCAAGCAGGGTGAATATCTCCACCACCAGAGATGATTAAACCATCCAAAGAATCTAGAACTTGAGCAGGCTCAATTTCTCCTGGTGGTAATAATATGGGAATGCCACCTGAAGCACGGACTGCATCTATATATTCGCTTGGCAGAGAAAATGGTAATGCTGCAAGGCGACCGTAAGTTGTAATCCCAATCAATGGTTTTCGAGATTTTCTACTCATCATTCTTCAAATAAGCGATCGCCTTTATGTAACCGATAAGCGATTTGATAGGTTTGTGCTTGCGATCGCATTGTGGGAGAATGGGCTGCTAAATACCGAGCAGCAGCAACTAATACATGAACCCCAGCAGGAGTGTCACCTAATAGGGAATACTGACGAAAAGCGGCTTCTATTTCTTGAATAACATGAAAATCACGGTTTTCTCTGAGCATCATTTTCCCTAGCATTGCCATCAGTCTTTCAGGCTTGCCACCACTATATAAATAATTAGCCACTAATTGACCTGTCTGGTTAACTTGCTGTTGACGATTTAATAAATCAGGTAGCTGCTGGAGCAATTCTTCGGGATTTGGAGCGAAGTCTTTGGGTTCTGGAAGTCGTGCTGGTGGTACATTCAAAAAACGATTCAAATAAACACTCATCGCCGCATCAAATACACCTCTGAGTAGTTCCACTGTTGGCACTCGTCGTAAGCCTTGATGCACAGCGTTAGCAAAAGTAAATGGATGATGTGCTGAATTCCAATCTCCAAAGTCATTGTTAGTATTAAAACGAGCTACACGCAGGGCTGCCGTATAAGTAACTACGCTTGCTAATTGTTCTTCTGTACAACCAGCTTGTAGGGCATTCAGTAGCGAGTCGGCGATCGCTTGTGGGTCTTCACCTAATAAGATTGGTATTAATTGCTCCGAGTTTGACCAAGTTCCTTGTTGAGATTTTCCCGCATTTAAAACATTGGGTAATTGCTTAAAAGCCGACTCTAATATTGCCACCAAGTCTACAGGGTAGCGCCAGGAATTAGATTCTTCCATCCGGGATGCACTCGCTAAACCCGAAACTAAGCTAGGTAGAACAGATTCTGCTGCTTGCCAACCAACAACATCAAGTGCTTCTAGTGCTTTGTTAATAAAATCAAGGGTATGCCCAATGTCGAGATAACGATGATCTGTGGCCGATGAAAACAGCATATCTGCAACTTGCTCTAAATTAGCCCCTGAGCGAATCGTAGATACCAGACATCTTTGTGCAGCTTCACTATCCCGTACCTCAATAAACTGGCGAAACCAGCTTTTTAGAGTTGGAAAATCAACTGTAGAGTTAGGCAATGGCTGAACGACAAACAGAGGCGGCGCACCTGCACTATCATTAGCAACTGCCGAAAGTCCGTGGAATAAAGCACGGGGTTTGTCTTCTTCATCCAGATAAGGTAAGAGATTAATCGTGCAGGTATGGATAGTTAAACCTGTACTCCAACCTGTTTTGTTGTAACGAGTGCCAAATTGTAGCCCGATTTGAAATGGTTCCGCCGGATTTACTCCTATATCTAACAGTGCGATCGTTGATTTGGCAATCACTAAGGAAATACTCTGCTCTAAACCATCTTCAAGGCGTTGAAGATGGTGGGAATGAGAATTAACTGGCGGTGCTAAATTCACCCAAACTTCACCATCACGGATTTCTACAGGAAATGCCGGAACATCATCTGCCCAAGAGTCGAAGGTTCCACCACTAGCGAGATCGAAGCGGGCATAATGCCAAGGGCAGGTAACAATACCATCTTTGCAAGTGCTACCTTGTAGGGGAAAACCCATGTGGGGACAACGGTTATCAATTGCATAAATTTTATTGTCTGAGTAAAACAAGACAATAGTATGCTTTTCCCTGTGGATTAACAAACTGCCTGCTGCCTGAACATCTGTAAGTTGAGCAACACGGGTATAATTGTCTTTCTTGGTCGTTTCTTTAAATATTTGAGTCATTTAATTTACAGACAAGTAAATATCAAAAGCCTTGCTTCTACTCTGACAAATTTTTTCTTTTTTCGACCATTTGTACAATACTAATTTTTGTTAATAATACTTGAAGCGACTGAGTACTACTGGGACTACAAAGGGCATGACCGAATGGCACGCTTGATAACGTGAAACCTCGTCTGGGCAGGGTGTAGGGTGTAGGGTGTAGGGTGTAGGGTGTAGGGTGTAGGGTGTAGTGTTAATAAACATTAGATTTCTTGCAGAAGTGGGGGAAAGGGGAAGGGTTAAAGGGAAAAGGGATGGAATTTCCCCTTTACCTTTAACCTTTAACCTTTCCCCAACCGGAAAGCAAAAGTTACTTTTGCAAGATGTCTATTCAAGCTCACGAGGTGAAACAGAAATTACTTATTCTTCATTCCCTACACCCCACACCCGATACCCTACACCCTTTCATCCTTATAGATAATGGATTTACCCTTATCAAGCGTGTCATTCGGGCATGAACGAATCCTGGCTAGTGATGTCAGAGGTTGCCAGGTTTATTACTGTTGTTCGCCCAAAGGCAGCGGGGAGGATTCCTACAAAACTTTGAGCAATAGCAGTTAGATTAGTCATCTTTTGCGATCGCTGGTACTGAATATTTACTACACCTTGCACCCAAAAGCCTTAAAAATAATGCATTTGACCTTATTAAGCCTGCCATTTAGATATGAACTATAATGCTTAACTGACAAAATTAGCTGTGTTTCGCTGCACTAATATATACTCTGATTAACGTGTCATTCAAACCCCTATGAGCTGCGAACATTTAGATAATCTGACTGCGGAGACTCTGATTTCTAAAGCAAACTACCCAGTATTTCGTTGTGAAGAGTGTATCCAGATAAACAGTCGCTGGGTGCATCTCCGTATTTGTCAAAGTTGCGGCAAGATGCTGTGCTGTGATTCTTCTGTTCATCAACATGCCCGACGGCATTATGAAGAAACTGGACATTCAGTAATTAGCTCGGCTGAGTTAGGAGAACAGTGGTTATGGTGTTTTTTGGATGAGCAGGCAAAAAACTATTAAAGTGAGGCGAACACAGGATCAAAAGAGTGCAGAGGAACTGGAGACGCTTGCAGTTTCGGGAAAAAGTAGCTCTTTAAGCGGTGAATGTTGAATCGCAGATGTTACAGATGATGAACGCTGGCACTGTCAAGAGAAGGGATCGCTATCTTCCCAACGTCTCACTCAGGCAATCGTCCTTTCAGAGAAACCGCTTTCAACTGTTGTTGAAAACCAGTATCATCCGAAATTTTATGCGAAGAATTATTATTGGGGTTATGGGTAGGGGAGAAAATGCGACAGCAAATGATTTACAAAATGCTTATATACTAGGTCAACTTATTGCCAAACAAGGATGGATTTTACTCACTGGTGGTAGAAATGTAGGCGTAATGGATGCAGTAAGTAAAGGTGCAAAATCTGCTGATGGTTTAACTATTGGTATTCTTCCAGGTAAGAATCAGGATGGTATGTCCTCTTGGGTAGATATTGCTATTTTCACAGACATGGGTAATTCTAGAAACAATATTAATATTCTTAGCAGCGATTTAGTTATTGCTTGCGGTATAGGTGCAGGAACCGCTTCAGAAATCGCTCTAGCTTTGAAAGCAAATAAGCAAGTAATTTTGTTGAATAATGATGAAGAAAGTAAACTTTTCTTTAAAAAATTGTCGCCAGAAAATGTTTATATTGTCGAGAGTGTGGATCGGGCGATCGCTACTGCCAATCGCATTATCGATAAGCTAATCAGCATTTAAGCTGCAATATAGCTGAAATTTCCTTTTATGTTTAATTTTCCAATGCCACTTAATTACTAACTCGCCTTGATATATGTTTCAGCGATCGCAGAGGTTCGGGAAATTTTCTCAGTACAACAATGACTTTTAAAACCGCCTTCGATATCATGGCGGGTTCTCTGTTGGTACGGGGTGCGATCGCAAAAAAGGAACATGAGCGTCACTGTTACTGTAAGGAAACCTTGTTGAGTTTTGAAGATAACTAGCAAGCTCATCATTGATTACGAGATTGCGTTAGCGAAGCTCACCGAAGGTATCGCTTTTGATGATCTATGGAGTGGAAAAGCCAGGATTTATGAGTTTGCCCATCACAATCGTGATATTCAAACGACTAAACAGCGATCGCGCCAAAATTACTGCATTAAAACTTGGATACTCTCCGTCAATTCATTTAGCACATCGCAGAACCGACGATGATGAAATTTACATCGATCAATGGGTGTTGACTGAAGAACAGATTTGCCCAATTTTTGTTATTAACAACTGCTACGCGTATGGTGCTGACTTTTTTGAACCATGTCCTACAGCAGCGGAGATTGAAAGCTGCGATTTGCCAGCCACAGACAGATGACACTGTTGGACTGTAAGCCATGCTAAATAAAAAGTTTGTTTCTTCTGCGTTCAATTGACACTCTGGTATTTGCGGCTCGAAGCTTGCTATTAGTTTCGGCTATTTTACTGTCAATATCTGGCACTAAAATTGTAACTACTCAGTTGGCATACTTTGGTATATTTTGGCATAATCTGGCATATTATGAGACTTGTAAATTACCCCAGTTTTACCCCACTTGATGGTTTTGACTGCTTTTGATTTCCTATAATAAACAGCAAAACCCTTGTTTTACAAGGGTTCGTGAAAAAGAATTAGTTAAAAGGCGGCACCCGGATTTGAACCGGGGGTGGAGGTTTTGCAGACCTCTGCCTTACCACTTGGCTATGCCGCCACAGCAAGATTCCCTGAACTACTTTAATGTTTCTAAGGTATCTTAGTTGTCATTTAGTAGTCATAGGACGCTAGTTAAACCATGATAGCATAGGATTCTGAGGTAGAGATAGTAGGTTAACTGGATGTTTTTGGTAGTCTTTAAGCGATCGCTAGAAAATTCCGATCGCAGATTGACCGCAGCACAAACAAATCTTAGCTGATTAAAGAGAGTTGTAACTCCTCACTCCTCACTTGTTACACCTTTACTTCGTCGGCAAAATTACTCCAACGGACAAAGTGAAATGGGCCAGCGATAGAACCCCACAGACGTTCATCGGTGTCTAAATCTCTTCCCCTGTCGAGGCTGAAAAATTCTTTAGCGTCAATCTCAAATTCGTTATCTAGATAAGTATTTTTGCCGTCACGAACCACTATGCAGCCTTTACCAGGTTCAACTCTGCCTTTGAAGCTCTTACCTGTCCACTCTACAATCATGTTGCAGCCTGACATTTTTTCCAATTGGTCAACAGACAACTCTTTGAGGCGTTCGGGTTCGCGAGATGCACCGTAAAATTTCTCTTCTTCTTTAACGGTGTAGTGTTCAATCGCAATGTGGTTTTCTGCCGGAATCAAGTTCATTACCCGCATCCGGTAGGGTTGATTGAGCAAAAAATCATAAGCTTGTTCGAGAAACAAACTTACCCCTGAGAACAACTCTAAGGGAAGGGGACGGATACAGACGCGGATATGGGCATAAAAAGGTGGATTTTCAAAAGCTTGTTCTTGATTGCTAAAGTCAGCTGCCATCCAACGGGCTAAAGTGGCGATATCAGTAGAATGAGTCATTACAAAACGATCGACTAGTTGCTTAAATATTATCTAGGATTATTTTGACACTCTGCTGACTCAAAAATCCTAGCTGCGATCGCAATTTTTAAATTATATCTAGGATAAATGCTCTGACTGGAGAAAATTTAGCTGCTTCAGTACAAGTTAAACTGCTGACATCTTGTACTTAACAACTAGAACTCGTTAGGCATTTATTTTGGCAAAATCCGCACTTACTGTATCCTGAAGCCAGATAGCTCTCAGGTAAGCTTTTCTTGGAAAGCTGGAGAAAAGCTGGAGAATAGTTAGTCAATAATAGGCATGGGGATAATTGCTAATTATCTCATGCAAATCATTTAAGGCAAAGTAAAGTACTCATGCTCAGGCACTTAATTGCGATCGCTACTGCCACTATACTCTTTAGCAATTCTTTAACGCTGGCAAAGAGTAAACCGCCGAAACCACCCGATCAATTTCCTCCCAGCCCTCTAGAGATTACCACACCCGATCCACTGCTACCGCGATCGCCCAAGGATAAACAGCCGTTAACTCCCCAAGAACGGCAAAAGTTAGAACCAGTGTTGGATGAGTTAAATCAAGAAGCGGCAGCGAAACTGCAAGCAGGTGAACAGGTTGCGGCGTTTGAAATTTGGAACCGAGAATTACGTTTGCGGCGCTTTTTAGGTTCATTAGCAGAAGTGCAAGCATTATCACGAGTTGGCGCGATCGCTTGGAAGCTAAACGACGGACAAGAAGTACAATATATTACGGAACGATTGCAAGCAATTCAAAAGCAAGCCCAATCTCAGAAAAAAAACGTCCCAATCGATCTAGAATTGTGGCGATCGCTAGCTGAAGCTTACAAAAATGTGCGAGCGTCTAAACTGGCTATAGAAGCTTACAACCAAGTTTTGCTAGTAGTGCGACAACAAAACGATCGAGCAGCGCTATTAGAAACCCTCAAAACAATTGGAGAACTGCATTTGAGTTGGTTTGATTATCGCAAAGCTGCGCCAATCTACGAGGAATTGTTGAGTTTCGCTAGATCTCTTGGCGATCGTGTAAACGAAGTAACATATCTGCAACAACTGGCTTATATTTACGAGCAGACAAGCCAACCACAGCAGTCATTGAATGTACTTAACAAACTAGCAGAAATTTATGTCAATGAAAATAAGCTTACGGAAATACCAGAATTAAAGCTAGCGATCGCTTCAGATTACGAATCTCTAGCTAAGAAAGATCCTAACTTACTGCTAGAAGCTTTTAACAATTATCAAGAAGCTTATACCACTGCTTGGCAATTAAAGGAGTACGTTCGGGCTGGTGATGCTTTGCAGAAGTTAATTGCGCTGTATCGTTCCCAAGGACAAACAGAGGAGGCTTTGCAGGCTAGCGAAATTCTGGTGCAGATACAGGCGCAAGCTGCCAACTTTTACGGAATGATGCAAGCTTATGACCAAATTGGGCAATTACATCTAGAACGCAAAGAATTTCCTCAAGCATTAACAGCTTTTCAACAAGGGTTAAAACTGGCGCAACAACTCAAACATCAAGAAGCATACTTTACTGGACAAATTGCAAAACTGTCGAAAGCAAATTAACTGAAGTTTCTGCGATCGCTTAATATAAAAATACCCGTCACGCCTCCCCACAAGGTGAAAAGCTATGTCAGAAACTACCCTAGCTGCACCAGATATTCAACTCCCACCCACCCAAGCAGAATTACCAGACGATGACGGTATTCCGATGGAAAGCGCACGACACAAAGCCCAGATGGATTTGCTGATAGATGCTTTGATACCTTGGTTGTCAGAACGAGAGGATGGGTTTATCGGCGGTAATATGTTCGTTTACTACAGTCTGGCTCAGGTGCGAAACAAAGACTTTAAAGGGCCAGACTTTTTTGCTGTGTTGGGAGTCCCGAAAGGAGAACGTCGCAGTTGGGTGGTTTGGGAAGAGGGGAAAACACCAGATATAGTTATTGAATTGCTTTCGGACAGCACAGCCCAAGCAGATAAAAATCAGAAAAAGCTGATTTATCAAAATCAAATGCGTGTGCCAGAATATTTCTGGTATGACCCTTTTAACCCTAATGATTTGGCTGGTTTCTCTATTGAAAAAGGAGCTTATCAACCTATTGTAGTGAACGCTCAAAATCAGTTAGTGAGTCAATCTTTAGGATTAGGATTGCAGTTGTGGCAGGGAAGTTATAAAGGTATTGATGCTACTTGGTTACGCTGGGCAAATGTGGCAGGAGAATTGCTGCCAACCCCTGAAGAAAAGGAACGTCAAAGGGCAGACAAGGCAGAATCGCAGTTATTACAAACTGCACGCAACTTACTTGAGTCTGGGATGACAGTAGAACAGGTAGCTAGGTTAACAGGTTTGAATGTATCTGAGATAGAAACGTAGAACTCAGAAGATTTGATCGTGAATGCGTTCTTTTCTCAACTCATCTATAAAGGTATTAATATCAAAATTTTCTGGTAATTCTGCCTCTACAACTAAAATCCCTTCTTTTCGATAAATATTTGGTTGGTTAAGAGCCAGTACATTGGTCATCTCAGAGTTTTGTTGAGTATGTTCTTCAGTGACTTGCTGACTCAGCGTGTCAATTTTTTCTGCAATAGCTTGCAAAACAAACTGCTCAGTCGAAATTTCCTGATTGCTTGCCCATTTTTCAATCTTTTGTTGGAGTTGGAGAGGAAAGTTCATAGACGTAAATATAATTAATACTCCAATTGTAAAAGGCGATCGCCTACGACGGGCTACGCTTAAGTATTTGTGTTGATGAGAGAAAAGCGATGTCTGACAACAAGCTGTTTCTCTACGAGATACTTTGCAGGAATAGGCATCTACGCGGATAATCAGGTCATCGCCACAAGATTGGATAATTTATTTGTTAAAAGTCCCTTGTTCTGGTGCTTTCTCAATAGCAGCTACAGTCTGGTGAGACTGTTTTTTGAGCGGGACGAGAAACTTACCAGTCTTATTCCATAAAGCTTCACCTACCTTTTCGCCCGTTTTTTCTGAAGCTTTAGTGGCTATTATAGTGCCAACAGCGATCGCCGCAGTTTCAAGTATCATCATCCTGCCTTGACTATGTGTATTTTATTTACTTATTAACACACCGCTTTTGTTCTAAATTCCGCAACTAAGTTAAAAAACCTAGATTTAACTCAGTGTTACAGATTTTGCAGAGTTCAGCATTACTTGCTCAATTAATTGCGTGTGATATCTAGGCTTTTTGAATTGAAACCAGTTGCCGTTACTAAACATCGCCACTAACATCGTGCTTTAAGTTACTAAAATAACGAGTTTAGTTATCACCACTACGATTTTTGTTACAAACATCATTATTTTCGTTATAACGCTACGATTTTGTTAGTAAAATAACGAGTTTAGTTACCACCACTACGATTTTCGTTACAAACATCATTATTTTGGTTGATATTGCTGGGTCTATCGTTACATTTAATACTTTTCAAATTCAGCGACGTTGAAATTTCACTTAGTTTGAAAGATATTTTGTACCATTTTTTTGTCTGCATTCGCCGCCGCCTTATCCAACTCTGCAATCTCACCAGCATCTAATTGCCAACCCAACGCCCCAAGATTCTCTTTCGCTTGCTCTACGCTCTTTGCTCCAGGGATGGGAATAGTTCCTTTACAGATGCACCAATTAATTGCTACCTGTGACATAGTTTTGTTTCTGAACTGTGCCACCTCTCGCAAACATTCTAAAAGCGATTTACCAGTAGAAGCCGTTTTGCCTCTACGCATTCCTGATAATATTTGCTTAAATAACAGACCTCGAATGCCTTTAGGCAAAGGGCCTTGCTCTGAGTATTTTCCTGTCAGTAGTCCCAAAGCTAGAGGGCTGTAGGCAATCAATTTAATGTCTAACTCATCACAAAGGTCTTTAAGGTTCAGTTGGGTGACAGGATATGTAGACAACAGAGAGTATTGAACTTGCAAAGTTGTAATCGGAACGCCTCGTTCGGCAAATTTTTTCTGCACTCGCATCAGCCGTTTCGGCCCATAATTGGATAATCCCACGCCCTTAACCAGTCTTTGCTCATACAAATCGGCAAGACCATCTAAAAGTCCTTCTTCTTGCCAAGGAGCATAGTTTGCTGTTGACCAATGCATCTGTACCAAATCAACATTTCTTCCCAGGCGTTGAGCAGATGACTGACAAGCCCTTACCATTGATTGACGCGTCCATCTCCACGGGTAAGCAGCAAGCTTAGTCGCAATACAAATATTTTCTTTGCCTGAACCTACATATTCTCGGTTGAATTGTCCCAGAAGCAACTCACTGCGACCATTCAATCTCCCCGTTCCGTAAGAATCACCTGTATCAAATAAAGTTACACCGTTGCTTACACAAAGGTTAAAGACGGCTTGCAACTGCTCATCCATACTTTCGTCATATCCCCAAAGCAGTTGGTTGCCCCAAGCCCAAGTGCCGCAGCCCATGCTTGGGAGTGAGAGTTTTTGGAGAGTCTGCATTCTTTACTGTTTGTAGATTGCCTTATTAATTATCAGGCATATATAGCAGTCCGAAATCATTCGTGAAAATTTGAGATAGTTATAACCACCCTGTAGTCTTGATTCATTAATTTCAACTTGACAGACTACTATTAGGAAATATGGTCGGATTTGCCAAGAGCCAAGCTTTTTCAGTCCAAGCGTTATTTAATAACCCGACATCTGACACTTGTAATTCAAATGAATGGGGTGGTGATTCTAGCAACAGGGGCGAACCTTTATCCTGGGCTTCAACTAAGTTAAGTATCCAGGGAAGAAAGTCTAAGATTTCTTTTGGTAGTACAGTTAACTCGAAATCCCACATCAAATTCATACCTCGGCAGACTTGTCCTTTTCTGGTCACTGTGACTCTACCAGCACTCTTGTTAATAGCCAGTCGCAGAATGAATGGGCGGAATGGGACAAATTCATCGGGTGCTGTATAAGCGTATACATTTATATAGTTGAGTCTCTGCCTACGATCCATCCAAGATGCGATCGGTGAATTACTACTATAAGATGTACCAGTTATAAGTACCGGCATACTCATCGCAGCAGCAAAGTTAGAGTAGAACTTATGCCTTAGTTCGTTAACAATATGTTTAGCTTCTGGGGTCATTGTTGCTACACCGATTACAAAAACGATACCTGCGGTAAGCTACCCTAACGCATGGCTTCATAAGAATTATTTCCTAAAACCTCCTGCATCACTTCTCTACGAGAGGCTGCACAACTCTTGGAGACGCTGCGCGTAGCTTGCTTCCCCGGAGGGGTACGACTACGCTCTGTTACCACGCCAACGACTACGCTCAGGACAAGCTCAGTGACCACCTGCTCTCTGACTTGAAAGTGCTGAGTGCTGTTAGCGGATAGCTAAGGTTTAGCCCGTGCTGAGTGCTAAGTCAAAATACCAGTCCCAAAAAGCAAAAAAGGCAGACTCCTTGTCTGCCCTTTAGACCTGAGAGTTAAATTTTTGGCTTTAGACCTTAATAGCGGCCACCACCACCGCCACCGCCACCATAGCCTCCTCGTCTACCACCAGAGGAACCGCCATCTGTTTTGGGCTTGGCTTTATTAACTTTTAAGCTTCGACCCATCCATTCAGCGTTATCAAGGGCATCAATCGCCGCTTGTTCTTGTGCGTCTGATTCTAATTCCACAAAGCCGAAACCTCTCATCCGACCTGTTTCTCGGTCGATAGGCAATTGAACATTTTTTACAGTTCCATATTCTGCAAAGACTTGCCGGAGGTCATCTTCTTTAACCTCATAAGATAGATTACCGACGTAAATTGACATAGAATGTCTCCAGAATCAAAGGGTGTAGAGATTTAGATCCGGAGAGGTCTGTAATACAAGTATACATAAAAACAAACTGTACAGCCGAATTTCATCTTCCACGCATACTTTAACATAAATGGAGAAGTTATGTTCGTAAGTAACACTATACTTAATCTGTCGATCTAAGTACTCAGATAGTTGGCAAAACTAGTTTTAAATCAACCTACCAGCGATCGCATGAAATTTGCAGCGATCGAAAAATTTTCATCACTGAACTTAATTTATCTGCAAAGAATATTAATTGGTAATTTTTAGATTTTATTCAATCAAAATTTTGAGAGAGAAGAAACCAATAAAACCAGTGCGATCGCTTGTAACGTAAAATTAGTTTCCATCCAGCATTTGCTAACAGCTTGACGCCCATGTTTTGCGACTACCTCATCCAAATCCTGACTGCCCGTGTGTATGATGTTGCCCAGGAAACACCACTGGAGTATGCTCCAAATTTGTCTGCGCGGCTGAATAATCAACTCCTGTTGAAACGCGAGGATATGCAGTCAGTATTTTCATTTAAACTGCGGGGTGCTTATAACAAGATGGTGCAACTGCCCCCAGATATATTGGCCCAGGGTGTAATTGCCGCGTCTGCGGGGAACCATGCTCAGGGAGTCGCCCTTGCAGCCAATCGTTTGGGAACCAGAGCGATTATCGTCATGCCAGTAACCACACCCCAAGTCAAGGTAGATGCGGTGAGAATGAGGGGCGGAGCAGTAGTGTTACATGGAAACACTTATGACGATGCTTATAGCTATGCCCGTGAATTAGAAATAGAAAAAGGATTGACTTTTATTCATCCCTTTGACGATCCCCATGTAATTGCTGGACAAGGAACAATTGGGATGGAAATTTTACGGCAATATCAGCAACCCATCCATGCGATTTTTGTGGCAATTGGCGGCGGCGGATTAATTTCTGGGATTGGGGCTTATGTAAAACGATTGCGTCCCGAAATCAAGATTATTGGTGTTGAACCAGTTGATGCTGATGCCATGTCTCAATCGCTCAAAGCCGGACATCGGGTGCGCTTGTCTCAAGTGGGGTTATTTGCTGATGGCGTAGCGGTGCGGGAAGTAGGTGAAGAAACCTTCCGTTTATGTCAACAGTATGTAGATGAAATTATTTTGGTGGGTACAGATGATACTTGCGCTGCAATTAAAGACGTGTTTGAGGATACGCGCTCCATTTTAGAACCAGCCGGTGCATTAGCGATCGCAGCTGCCAAAGCCTACGCCGAACGAGAACAAATCGAAGGACAAACCTTAATTGCTGTCGCCTGTGGTGCAAACATGAATTTCGATCGCCTCCGCTTTGTGGCAGAACGAGCAGAGTTCGGCGAACGCCGCGAAGCGATCTTTGCAGTCACAATTCCAGAGCAACGGGGAAGTATTCGCCAGTTTTGTGAATGTATTGGCAACCGTAATCTGACCGAGTTTAATTATCGTATTGCCGACGAAAAAACAGCCCATATTTTTGTCGGCGTGCAAATTCAAAACCGTGCCGATGCTGTCAAGATGGTAGAAACCTTTGAAGCTCATGGATTTGAAACCCTTGATTTAACCGACGATGAGCTAACTAAACTACATTTGCGGCACATGGTAGGTGGACACTCTCCCCTAGCTAACAATGAATTGCTGTACCGTTTTGAGTTTCCCGAACGTCCCGGCGCATTGATGAAGTTTGTTACTTCCATGAGTCCCGACTGGAATATTAGTCTTTTTCACTACCGCAACAACGGCTCAGACTACGGGCGAATCGTTGTTGGTATCCAGGTTCCCCCCCACGAGATGGAAGATTGGCAAGCTTTTCTCGACCATCTGGGCTATCGCTATTGGGATGAAAACAAGAATCCCGCATACAAGCTGTTTTTGGGATAGCAGGGGAGCAGGGGAGCAGGGGAGCAGGGGAGCAGCACTTCGGCTACGCTCAGTGACCAAGGAGAAGTTGCAGTAAGTTTTTCCCCTCTGCCCCTCTGCCCCTCTGCCTCTTCCCAATACCCAACCTAACGAGAACTCCCCTTCAATATCAGATTTGAGTCCCAAGTATAGAAGCCAATTTGATTAGGAACCCTAGCGAATCTACCTGTGCGATAGCCTCTAGATAGTTCATTCAGCACCTTATTTTTGATCTCTCTAATTTGCTGAGAATCTAGTTCTCCATAAATTCCGGCGATGACTTCAGCCACGCTGAAAACTTTACCTGGATTTTGTTTTAACAGAGAGGTGAGGGCATCAATTAAGAATTGACCCTCAAAGGCTTTGAGCATTGGTACTGTTTTTGTCGGAGGAACGAAAGGCTTCTTATTTTTGTTCTTGATATTCCTAGAAGCACCATTGCGATTACTTGGGGCTACTAAACTTAAATCCAGGGTATAACAACCTGGCTCATCGGGAATAGTTACCCAGTAATTCCTTTCTCTGCCTTGGGTGAGGGAAGATTGCACTCTACCTTTAACTACTTTGAATAGATTGGAATCTAACTCTCCATAAAGCGATCGCACGATAAAATCTATATGACAAACAGTACCTATCTGTTCTTGCAATAGCTGTTTTATAGCTTCCATTCGCGAGATAGCGTGCTGATACTGAGGTAGCATCGGGATTTCCACTACCTTTGTTGAACTATCGTTGTTCTCTAGGACGATCTTTGGATCTGTTGATGTCGTTTGAGATTGACTCTCTTTTGTATCAACAGCAGCAGAAAAAGAATTATTTATCTCAACTCGATCTGAGTCTTCTTGTTCTGACTCTAAAGATTCCACCAAGTTGATTTCGCCGATGTCATCAAGGGGTGATAAAAACCGCAGAGAACTTTCCCCAGAAAGATTTGAGGTTTCATCAGTCGACGTTAATCTTGATATCTGCTTGTTGTTATCAGAAAAAGACCAGTTAGACAACAATGCTTCTACATGATCGAGCTGCGATCGCGCCTGCACAAAGAGGCGTTCATACTCTTCTGTCAGGCGAGCATAATAGTCTCGTAATTCCAACAGTGGTGAGAGAAAGGTGCCCGGAGGCGGTTCTAATTGTCCATTTTGAGTCATAGGGCTTTAATCAATTTAAATCGATGTCACTTTTATAAGACATTGCTCTGGGTTTTGCCTTGTGAGATGCTGGCTGGGATTTCTTAGGCGGTTGGGGAGGGCGACATCTCTCACAATATAAAGGTCGAGGACCGAAAGTCTCGCGTTTTGTCAGATCGTTACACTCTTTACAGACAAACTGGAAAACACGAGTATGAATCTGTCTTTTGTGCGCCCTGACAGTATATTCCCTAACATCAATGAATTTACTTGCCATAATCAGGAATTGTGAATTGCCGACGTTATCAATGTCCTATCAATATAGCTATTCAAGCAAATCAAACCGCATCAGTGTGTGTTTATGTAGAAGTTTTATTCAAATCAGTGAATTTGACATCTAGACATAAAGTGCAGATGAGCAATTTGAGAGTTAGCCGTTGACTATATCTCTCAGCATATAATTGGTGATGAGCAAACACTACTATCATTTTTTCGGGGCAGCGATTTTCATTGCCCGGATTAGAAAAATGGGTAGAGAAAGTCCAGGATTATTTTCTTCCAGTACTATTGATTGGCAAATCAAGCGATCGCCAGCCTATATAATTGCCCATCATCAAATTACCGCACTCCTAACCCCTCTTCCTCATACTAGATGGGTAATGCTTAATGAAGCCATTTCTATCTAAAGAACAACCGCCTCCTAAAAACAGGAGGCGGCGATCATTGTTAATCAAAGTATGATTCCAATAAGTTTGATCCCTCTACTAGTAGTATGTCAAGTCAACTTCACGGGGTCAATAAGTTTGTAGTCAGAACTTTAGTCCTTTATTAAGCGCTTAAGCGCTTATTCTTAACCCATGAATTTCAACTTGACAGACTACTGCTGACTGGGAGTAGCAGGTTGTGATTGAGGTTGTTGGCGTAAACGACGCAAAGAGTCTCGCAATTTACTCTGGCTAGCGTTATCTCTTCGCCGCCGCCGATTTGTGGTTACTTGTGGTTTTTGTGATGAATCGGTAGTCGTTTGCTCGCGCTGGATGCGGCGTAGGGACTCTCTTGCAGTTCCTTGAGTACGAGTTGTTCTAGCTTCAGATGATGAGTTTCTCGCAGGACTTTCTGCTCTTTGAGGTTCCAGTCGCCGACTAAATCCAGATATGGCTGGTCTTGATGGGGGTGCCAACTCTCTGCGCCTACGTCTTGGAGTTTCCTGTGTAGAGTTAGCAGCCGTTGTTTGCTGGTTTCTTTCTCTCTCTTGTGCTTGTCTTTGTGTTTTCCGTTCTTGAACTTGGCGCGATCGCCGTGAACCTTTGATGGCATATTCAGTGGCTATAGATACCCCTTGTCTACCACCTTCTGCGGGTTTTAATTTCCACTCACGCGCTTGTCTTGCGGTTTCTGCATCCAAGTCGCGGTTTCCACTGGAGCGAGCAATTCGCACATTGGTAACATTACCTTGTGCGTCAGTATCTACAGCTACTTCTACTCTGCCTTCAACTCCTCGCCGTCTTGCTGCTTCTGGATACTTGGCATTACATTCGCGGCAAGCAGCACGACCATTACCTGGACTGTTAATTTTTGGAGGTGTAGGCGCTGTTGCTACTGTGGGACGGTTTCCTGTTCCACTACCAATTCCACTGCCAGTACCGCTACCAATCCCACTGCCAGTGCCGCTACCAATTCCACTGCCAGTGCCACTACCAATGCCGCTACCAGTGCCAGTACCAGTTCCACTACCAATTCCACTGCCAGTGCCACTACCAATACCGCTACCAGTGCCAGTACCAGTTCCACTACCAATACCACCACCAGTGCCAGTGCCAGTTCCTCCACCAGGACCAGTACCACTGCTTGTACCTACAGCAATACCACTACCTGAGCCTAAACCAACACCAGAGCCACCGCCGCCACCGCCACCGCCACCGCCACCCGCTGAACTTGCTTTGGAATCTTCAGACGGAGCTGATTGGGGAACGGATGCAGATTTCACAGGTACTTCTGGTACCGATCGTGGAATAGGTGCAGATTTCACAGCAACTTCTGGCTTGATAGGAATTGCTTTTGGCGGCGTATTTATTGGCTGTGGCTTCTGAGGGACTGCTGTAATCTGTTCAAATTTTTCTACTGGTGGGGTTTGTATAGGCTGTTTTTGAACAATCTCTGGTTCTTTTTTTATTTCTTCTGGAATCTCTGCAATTGGTTTTTCTGGTTCCGCAGTCGGAGAATCCACAAGCGCCAACTCTATTGGTTCTTCTTCTCCTGTGGGCACTCTCGTCAAATAATTACTTATGCCAGAAGACAGTACGCCGATATGCAGCGCCAGTGAACCTATTAGACTGTAAGTCAGAAAAGACTTGAGAGCCTCAACTTCTTTGGAACGTTGCTCGACAGTAGTGCCGGAAAAGCTCATAGCTATTGCTACCTATTCTCACTAATTTAGCTATCTTAGAATGCTAGGTTACAAATATCAAGTAAACAATTCAAATTATTTGGGATAGCTTTACGGAACCCCCGGACTAAGATAAACATCTTTTTAAACCACCAATATCATGGTTTTTGAACAAAATGAACTTTTATTGCAATTAAATTAATTTAATTTATGTAAAACAAACGAACGAGTAAATAAAAATCATGACCGTTTCATTTGAAAAATTTCTCATTATATCTTATATTTTGTTGAGAATAAGTTTCAGCTTTTCTCTAGATTCTGGTAGTCTAATTTTGTATTGTGGATGACGTTATAGAGGCACTACATGGGAATTCAAAATTTGTTTGCAGCAGGCGGTGTGGTCATGTGGCCCCTGTTGGCGTTTTCAGTATTGGGTGTGGCACTGATCTTCGAGCGGATCAGGTTTTGGGTACGGATTAATAAGCGTCAAAACCGGGTGGTGCGAGATGTTTTGAATCTCTACCGTCTCGATAATATTGTCGGTGCAATGGATAAACTTCAGAAAAACGCAGATTTGCCACTCGCTCGGATTTTTCTGGCGGCTCTAGAATTAGAAGAGCCAAATCCAGAGGAATTTCGTTTGGCTTTAGAAAGTGAATCGCAAGCTGAGATACCTGTACTCAAACGTTTTCAAAACATTTTCGAGACAATTATTAGTCTGGCACCACTGTTAGGTCTTCTTGGCACGGTATTAGGATTGATAGCTTCTTTTGCTTCCCTAAATCTTGGTGATGTGGGAGGTAGTAAAACCGCAAGTGTTACGGCTGGGATTAGTGAAGCCCTTGTATCAACTGCATCAGGATTGATCGTTGCTATATTCATACTCATGTTTGCCAATACCTTCCGGGGATTGTACCAACGGCAAATTGCACTAATTCAGGAGTATGGGGGACAGCTAGAATTACTTTACCGCCGTCGCTATGAACGAGGAGAAAAAACCTATGCGTCTACCAGATGAACCAGAGCTTCCGCTCCAGATCAACATCGTGCCGATGATTGACGTGATTTTTGCAATTTTGACATTTTTCATTATGTCAACTCTGTTTTTAACACGTTCGGAAGGTTTGCCAGTAAATTTACCGAAGGCCGCCACAGCTAAACAACAGCAAGTTCCCACTAGAATTACCATTACGGTAGATGAAAAAGAACAGGTAAGCCTGAACCGTAAACCAATTGCAGTTGATGATTTAACAGCGCAAGTGCGAACCTTAGTTGGTTCTAACCCGGAAGTATTAGTGATTATTAATGCTGATGAAAAAGTTGATTATGGCCGGGTGGTGGCGGTGATGGATCGGGTACGTCAGGTTCCGGGAGCTAAATTAGCGATCGCTACCCAAAGAGAATAAAAAGATATATTGGGCATCAGAAGTTCAGAGAGTCAGGAAAATTCTATATTCTGACTCCTAACTCCTTCTTGTCTAATAGACATCTCCAGCAATTTATTATGCATTGCCCAAAATCCTTGTTATACACAATTCATTAATTTTGCCTACCTGATTTTCACCAGATGTTTAATTCTAACGGCAGTAACTTTTATTGGTCTAGGTTTTGCCAAGGTTAAGTTTCAGGCGAATGGTTCCATTCTAGTATCTACAATCACGACATAATCCAAACTGACTTGATAAATTGCTAATTACACGAACAAAATAGGCATAGCAAATTTATACAAGCAGGTAGATTATCTGATGACTATTCCAGAGTCAATTAAAAAATTCATTACATGGATACAAGGTTTCGATCGTCATGTTTTACGAAATGAAGATGATGTAAAAGAAAAGTTAATTTTGCCAATGTTTCACTATCTCTGCTATCCAAAGATATGTCATCGTGAATACTCTTTGAAAACATATCAATCAGAAACACACACCAAAAATCTAAAAATTGCTCAGATTTATTTTGCCACAGATGATGTTAAGAAACAAAATACAGATACATCACTGATTTTTGTAGAAGCGATAGAACCGCATAAAACTAAGTTAAATAAAGCTATTGAACAAGCTAAATTTTATAGTAACTATTTTAATACACTATTTTTTATAGTCACTAATGGATATGAAATTAAGGTTTTTCAGCGCCTAGATTATAATCGAGAAGAATTAGTATTCGATCTAAATATAGATGCCTTTAAAAATAACGATATCGCCTCAAAGTTTTATAATAAGCTCAATTTTGATATAGTTAAAAATATCGATAAAAATGCAGCCGATATTTTGACATATCCTAAATGTAACTTAATAGAAAAATTAATTAGACGCCATCCAGATTTACAGTATTTTTTAGAAAAATATGATTTTGAGCCTTCTATAACACTAGAAGGCTGCCACTTAGTTGTTGTTAAACCAAAAGTAGCGATCGCCTGTAATTTGCCCAAAACTTTTGGAGAAGGTAATTGTCAAATAGAATTCAGTAGTATTCTTTTTAAAGGTTTAAAAATTCACTTAAATCATCAAGATATTTTAGGTCAATTAATGACTGGATTGCACACTCAACCAAGTTGGGGTTGTCGTCGTTTTTTAAAACAGATAGATAAAGATAGTTTTACAGTAAATTTGGGTCAAATAACAGTTATTTTATCACAGCTAGAAGTAATAGACTTGTGTTTGTGTATTGATGAAGTTTGCGAAAAATATAAAAACTCAATAATTGAATTTGAAAATGCTTTAGAAACATGGAATTTTGAATTTGTAAACTTTTCAGAAGTTCGTGGTTTTATACTTTTTTCTGTTAAGCAAGAATTATGGGAGTTAATGCAGCAGTTTGTTAAAGAATTTGATTATAAGAAAGGCAAGTCAGAATGGCATCTATTTCATAGAGAAAATATATCAATTCGAGTGAGTCGAGGAATTCGCGATCATGTATTTTTCTTCCCCAAATTTGACAGAAATTTATCTTTATTACCTAGCAATCAAGTTAATGTAATCTACGAACTAAATGATATCAATTTACAATCTATTGAAGCAGCTCAATTTGGCTTGTGGCAGCAAGATATTGGAGTACGAGGAACTTGGACAGCTAGATATACCAAACAGTGGTTATTAGATAAATATATTCCCAAAGTTATTAATTATTACTCAAAAAAATCTCAATTATCTGAATCTGAATTGCTAGCAAAAATAAAAAATTACAGAAATGAACGTGCGCTGATTAAAGAAATTGATAATATTAAAGATTTAGTATCTTATCTTCGTGACATCCAATCTTGGCTACATATCTATGTGGAAAATATTGCAGCTTCGCTATTGAAGCCATATTACCAAGCCTATACAAATTTAGTGCGTAACACAGATTCTTCCATAACAGGCATAGACTATATTTTCGGAAATTTGCGGAGAGTAGAGTGGAAAAATACCCCAGAAGAAAATTATAGCAATTCCACAGACTGGAAAAACTTGACTTTTAAATATGTTATAGATTGCTTAGATGAGCAAGTAGTAAGAATAAATAATAGTGAATACGAGAATAGTTTTAAGGCAGATTTAATAACTCGGATATTTATTTGGATTATAGAAAATGGTAGAATATCTTTTTCACAAGCTCAGTTAAGTGCTGCTAAACAAGCTTTAATCCCACTTTGGGAACAAAGTCGTTTTGAAATGCGCTATATCTATCCTAATCAATAAAATTACATAATTTGCTGTAAATCCAACACAAATCCAGGCAGTACATTTTCTCCAGATAAACTAGCAGGATTGTCTAATATTTCTACATCTTTACCTGGACAATAAATTTCCACTCGCTTGTTTTTCCGGTCAATTAACCAGCCTAATTGAGTGCCATTTTCGATGTACTCCTGCATTTTCTCTTGCAATTCTTTCAAGGAATCAATACGAGAACGCAACTCTACTACAAAATCAGGACAAATGGGGGCAAATTTTTCTTGCTGTTCTGGAGTTAAAGCATTCCAACGCTCAATTTTCACCCAAGAAGCATCAGGAGAACGTTCTGCACCATTAGGTAGCGTGAAACCAGTTGAAGAGTCAAAACCTTTGCCTAATTTAGTTTGTTTATTCCAGATTCCTAATTCAACAACCATATCAAAGTTACGGTTGCCAGTATCACTACCTGTAGGTGGCATAATTAATAATTCCCCTGATGCTGTACGCTCAAATCGATAATCGCGGTTTTTCTGACACATTTGGAAAAATTGATCATCAGTTAAGTCGATTTTCAGTTTGAGGATTGAAGGTAAGGCAACTGTAGTAGCGTTCATAGACTTATCACGACATCTTACTTTCTAGTTTAGTGGTGTGGTAAATTTTATTTCGTTCTCAGTGCTTCTTAATCAAGAAAGCTACATAATCTGCTGTAAATTTAATACGAATCCAGGTAGGACATTTTCTCCAGATAAACTAGTAGGATTGTCTAATATTTCTACATCTTTACCTGGACGATAAATTTCCACTCGCTTGTTTTTCCGGTCAATTAACCAGCCTAATTGAGTGCCATTTTCGATATACTCCTGCATTTTCTCTTGCAATTCTTTCAAGGAATCAGTATGAGAACGCAACTCTACTACAAAATCAGGACAAATCGGGGCAAATTTTTCTTGTTGTTCTGGGGTTAAAGCATTCCATCGCTCAATTTTCACCCAAGAAGCGTCAGGAGAACGTTCTGCACCATTAGGTAAGGTGAAGCCAGTTGAAGAGTCAAAAACTTCGCCTAAATTAGTCTCAGAGTTCCAAATATCTAATTGAGTGGTGATTTTAACATTACGTCTGCCAGTGTCACTACCTGTAGGTGGCATAATTAATATTTCCCCTGATGCTGTGCGCTCAAATCTATAATTACTATTTTTCTGACACATTTGGAAAAATTGCTCATCAGTCAAGTCAATTTTCAATTTGAGTGTAGAAGGGAAAGTGGTTGTTGTGGCGTTCATAGCTTATTGTGAGCATCTTAGTTTCTAGTGTAGTGCTGTGTGTGGTGCGATCGCATGATGAGATAATGGAGTGCGATCGCACTTTACCTATTAAATAAATTTGTCTACCCATTTGGTGTAGCTTTACCTGGATAGATTTGCTTAGAACCCTTGGGAATAAAAATCCAGCCAAGGTCTTGTAAGCGGTTAGTTAAATTAGATATTGTTACACCAAGCTCTTCTTTCATTGCATAAAGATGTTTCCAATTAGTTAAATTACGTCCTCTTTGTTTAGCTTCCAAAATTTCTCTAGGCATTAATAGACAGCTAGCAAAATACTGAGCTTGCCATTCAATTTTATCCAAATGGCTTTGAATTATATTTGGATTAGTTTTAGCCCCTGTAGTGCGACACAAATAAAGCTTTGTCGCATCTTTCATTCCTAGATTTAATTCTAGTTTCTCTGTCAGTTCATCAGCTTCATTTTGATTGACATGAAGTATCCAGTGTCCAATTTCATGAGCAATTGTAGATTGCTCAAATCCTCCAGTTAGCTCTGAAATACATTCATTGAGTACAATCTTTTTTTGCAATGGCAGAATCTTAGCTACTATTGACCCCTGCTCATCAGGAGGAATTCTTTCCCAACTCACCATAATTCCCAAAGCGTCAGCAGCACAACTAGCCTCAAAAGGCCACTTTGGGGGGAAATTTTCCAACTCCATAATTTTGAAAACTTCATAAGCTTTCTGCTCTATTTCTTCTTTAGAATAGAATTTATACCTGAAAAGGTTCATTATAACTCCTCACTTTCTTTACTCATAACCACCACCTTCTTTCCTGACATTCTGGTTCTAAGTTGCCTGGATAGATTTGCTTAGAACCTTTAGGAATATAAATCCAGCCAATATCTTGCAACCGATTGATGAGATTAGATATTGTTACACCAAGCTCTTCTTTTATTGCATAAAGATGTTTCCAATTAGTTAAATCACGCCCTTTACTTATTTCTTGCAGTACATGACGAGGCATTAGCAGACAGCTGGCAAAATACTGGGCTTGCCATTCAATTTTATCAAGCTGACTACTGGCAGTATACTTATCAAGTGGCTCACTAGCGCTACGACATAAGAATGAATAATTAGTTTCTTCAATGCCAGCATTTATATCTATTTGCTCAGATAAAATTTCACTTTTATTTTGGTTAACATGAAGTAACCAATGTCCTATTTCATGAGCAATTGTCGATTCTGTAAAAGCTCCTAGAACTTCTGGAATATCATCATTTATCAAAATTGTACGTTCTAAAGGTAAAATCATAGCTACGATCAATCCCCGATCATCGGGAGATATTTGTGCATAACAAATACTCAGATTCAAAAAGTCACATACCCTAGTAGTATCCATAGATAATTTAAGGGCATATTGAGATGAAATTTGCATACGACTTAGAAGATCATTCGCTATGTTTTCAATCTCATCTTTAGAATAAAAGCGATTTTGAAGCTTTGCTACCTTATCTCTGAGTTCAGCATTTTCTTTTTGTAGTCTTGCAATTTGCTCATCTCGTGCTTTTACCAATGAATCAAGACCCGGACTTTCGCGCACTCGACGGAATAAAGCAGGCATTTCTTTGTAGTTCGCCTTAACCAATTCTTCAAAAGCATCCGAGTCACGTTGAGTCATACGTCCAGCTAGGTAGATCAGCTCCTCTGCATTCAAACTGAGATGTTCTGCTAGCGAGCGGATCACCTTCTCGCTTGGTTCAACGTGGTCGTTTTCTAGTTTGGACAAATAGGTGTAGTCCACCCCTACCTTTACGGCTAGCTCACGCTGACTCAATCCCTTTTTTCTACGAGCTTGCCAAATACACCTGCCAAAACTCTGACTCTCTTGTTTATCCATAATCACATTCAACTGCCTAACCCATTTCCTGAAGCATAAATAATAATAAGCCTTCTATCGGTTTGAGTCATAGTAGGCTACAAGCCTTATTTTACAAAGCTTTTCAGGAGTCGCTGGGCTATAAGTTACCCAAAATTTTTAGCCTTTGAATCACTCATAGATAGATAATACCAGTGTTGAAAATAAAATTCAACATTTGTTTTGCATAAATTAAATAGTTGACAATAATCGTTCATGTTGAATAATATGTTTTAATACTGAACAACTTATATCTTGCCTTGTTGAAATTGTATGGCAATTCAGGCGGTTGTACTGATGTTCATTGAGTTATATTTCGTTACACAAGAGCAAAAACATGAATAAACAATCGTTGAACCCTGAACAATTGTCCTTTTCTGTTGGTAGACCTCTACCAGTTCTGCTTGAAGAAATTCAAAAAACAAGCCGCAATCCACAACTCAGAAAGGCTGCCGAACAGATGCTAGAAGGCTTGCATACCTTGGAAATGGCAACCGAGGTTGGTGTATATACAGCAATCTACGAAATCCTAACCAAGTAAAACTTTTTTCTCTGCTAAATTCTGGGGTTTGACATCAATGAGCCAAAATTGGCTACCATTTGCCAGTTACAACTTATGGTTGCAGTACTCTCCACCCATAGGGAAAGAACACTTACACTGTGACATGAAACGAGGTTTTACAAAAGCGCGATCGCGAGAACCTGCGGTTGCAGCAATCTTGGCAAGTGATAGCACTCCTGTGCGAATTGGATTACTAGCACAAAAGGGAGTTTATGAGTTTCATGAAAACTCCCCGATGTTACATCAGGAAGACGCTGTAGAAAAAATGATAGAGATTCTGGAATTGCGGAAAGAGTCAGATTTAGTTCAGCAGCAAGTACTTCAGATACTGACAAGCTACCAGCAAAATCCAATTCTTGCTGAGAAGAAAATTATTCAACTTAGCCGAGGTGATGAAGGTTTTCCAGAACCAATTCTGATTAAGCAGGGTAATCAATCTTTTAACTTCTTTGCTGCGATTGACTGCATTTTTGCCGAAGAAGACGATACTTTGCACATTTTAGATTTCAAAACTGGCCACTCTGATTTTGATCGGCGACAAGGGTATATTTATTTACTAGCTGCTAGTTACCGATACCCCCAGCAAAAAGCAGTAGCGTCTTTTTATAACTTAGAAAATGGTAACTGGTCAGAACCTATCAGTGCAACACCTAACACTCTTAAGGCTTTTCAGATAGAACTCGCTTTAATAGCTCAACGACATCAAGAAGATTTGAAGCGCTACCGTAAAAATTCTTCTGATTTCAGTCAAATATTTCCCCAAAATCCGGGTGTAAGTTGTCGCTACTGTTCGTTTAACTCAATCTGTGAATTTACTATATCAGAGGTTTCTACATGACTAATGCTGTACTTAAATCCCCCCTAAAAACTAATGTATACCCAATATTTTTGTCGGAAATATTTTTACTAAATATTCCTCAACCTAACTTAATCTGCTTTCGACTGACTCCCCGAGTCGATACTAAAATAGGTAATCGCTTCAGTTGGCGGTTTAGTCAGAAATTCCCTGATATTATAGTCATTTTTGCAGATGGGAATTTTTGGGTTTTAGCTAAACCCGATCAACCAATGCCAAATTTAGATGAATGGCGGAAAGCTTTAACAGAAATTCAAGACGACTTGAAAAAAGATATTGGCGATCGCACTTACTCAATTCAGTGGGTAAGCCAACCACAAATAACAGCTTCTATATTGGCTCAATTAGCTGTAAGGGTCTTGAAAGTTAGACGACCTTTTTCATCTGATACTGTTTGGTCTGAAAATAAGGTGGTAGTCAAACGTGAAGTAGATTTTTGGGCAGAAACGATAGAAATAAAAGATACTTTACATCCTGCGATCGCTTTTACAATTCACAGTTCTTTTGTTTTCAAAGGTGATTTAGCTGAGTTTTACGAAAATCATCCCTATCGACAAGATCCAAATAAGCTTTTGATTGGCTTAAAGGTTAAAGATATTGAAAAAAAAAGCTCTGCTACAATTGTGGCTCTTGCAGGAACTTTTGGAGAGCGTAGAGAAGAGCTTTTTAAAAAAGCGACTGGAGCTATTAGTAAACAGAAACTTGAACCGGAAGCAGCACCAGATGAGCAACCTGTAGTAACTATTCAATTTGGTAAGGATAAACAACAATATCCTTATGCAATGGCTGCTTTAATTCCCTGTGTTACAGAAGAAACCGCTGACTTATTTGAAGTAAAGTATAGTGATTTACAAAAGCAAACTAAAATTCCTTATCAAGAACGGCAAAATCGTTTAGCTTCATCCAAAGAAGAAGCTACAAATGCTTTAGCTGTCTATGGTTTTCAGTTAGCAGCTAAATGTATTAACAACGGGAAGTATCCAGAATTGTTCTTAGTACCTACCTTCAAACTTGAAGAAACATTACTTAAATTTGGCAAGAATGTGACCCGAAAGCGAAATGAGGTTTTAAAGGGACTATCTACAGGTGGCGTTTATCGCCGTCACCAAGATTATCAAGATACTTCCAGAAAAATTCGCATTGCAGCACTTAAAATAGGCGATTTTAAAGTTGATATATCTTTTCTTAAGCAAATTCGACAACGCTTAAAAGACTATGACTTTGAAAGCCTTGAGATTGATGAAGATAGAAGAAAAGCCGTTTCAATCAATGGTTTAAGCAGTGCTGAAGCCAGAGCTAAAGTGGAGAAAGCCCTTGATGATTTAATAGCTATCCCTACTGATATTGTTTTGACCTTTTTACCACAGAGCGATCGCCATACTGATAATAGTGATGATGGGAGCTTATATACTTTTGTTTCTTCAAGGGTACTCCGACGTAGTAACCCTGAGATAGTAAGCCAAGTAATCTATGAAGATACTTTGAAAAATCCTAGCAATTATAAAAACATCCTCAATCAAGTAATAGTAGGAATTTTAGCAAAGTTGGGAAATTCGCCTTTTATTCTAGCTGAACCTTTAGGGATTTCTGATTATTTTATCGGCTTGGATATTTCCAGAAAACCCAAAAAGAAAACCGTCGGTAGCAGAAATGTGTGTGCAAGTGTTCGTTTGTACGGTAAACAAGGGGATTTTATTCGTTATAGGTTAGAAGATGTTTCAACAGAAGGTGAAGAAATTGATAAACAAACATTAGAAAGGTTTCTCCCATCTGCTGATATCAGCGAAAAAACTGTACTAATTTACCGTGACGGACGCTTTTGTGGTGATGAAGTTGAATATTTGCAGGAAAGAGCTAAAGCAATTAATTCTAAATTTATTCTTGTAGAGTGTATTAAGTCTGGTATTCCCAGATTATATAACTATTATCAGTCAGTTGTGAAAGCACCCACACAAGGGTTAGCACTTCGTTTGTCCTCTCGTGAAGTGATTTTGGTAACTACTAAACTACCCTCTGAGAATATGGGCTTACCTTATCCTCTACGTTTGAGAGTACATGAGAAAGGACACCAAGCACCGATTGAGGATGTAATAGAAGCAACGCTAAAACTCACTTTGCTCCATCATGGAGCGTTGAAAGAGCCACGCTTACCCGTTCCACTGTATGGATCTGACCGTATAGCCTATAGGCGGTTACAAGGTATTGTCCCAAATTCGCTGAATGGCGATCGCCAGTTTTGGTTGTAGAATTAACATCAACGCTACAGACATTATGCATCCAATCAAAACCTGACTTTTTGCAGGTGCGATCGCAATGCAAACAACTTCTGGTTAAATTTTACTAATGCTCTATAAGCTTGATACTTTAAAGGGTAGAAAAATCTAGATGCTTTGGTTATCTCAATGGCTAGTGTTAGGAACTATATTTGTGAGCTTAACTTTTAGCACACTTTTATTTGCCAGTCAGTCTATGAACCAACAAGATATCCAGATATTAATAGAAAAAACTAAAGATGCATGGGTTGCTCAAGATGTCGATGCTCTTGCACAATTGTTTACAGTTGATGGAGAACTAATCGTGCCTGGTCAATGCTGGCGGGGGCAAGAAAGAATTCGAGAAGAACTTACCAATTTTAAACAACAGTATTCAGATGTCAAAATAGACATCCGGCGGATTATCATTGGAGAAAATCAGGCAGCAATAGAGTGGTACTACGAAGATACAGAAAAGGCGACAGGTCGTCGTAATAAAGCTGATGACGTAATTGTTGTAGATTTTAAGGATAGTCAAATTAGTCGTTGGCGTGAATATTTTGACACACAAACGCCAACTAACAGATAGTTACATTAGCCATGAAACTTAAATATCCCTAATTTATTTTGAATTAAGAATATTGGAGTATCAAAAATTAACTTGTAAAGTAAAAAACGCAAGACGCCTACCACCTCAGACCGCTCTGATGAAGAATTTAACCTTCCCTAAGTGATAATAAAGTGGAGGAAGCGACAAAAACTCCACACCGTCAAGGATTTTTATTGATTTACACTGTTCAAACATCTGCGATCGCTCTCCTTCGATGTTTGATATTGGGCCACAGCGGCATAACACCCATACAGTGCTGTCTGTTTTCATGAATCTAGAATAGCTAACAGTTGGGTGAAAATCTCTCTCTCTCAAGTATAAACACTACCTAGTCAAGAGATATAGCTATATTGTTTATACAAACTTGTCTAAAGTAAGATTTTAATTCTTTATAACTTTAGCTACTCATTTGACGCCGTTGGGACTGTGCTTGGTTAAACTGCTTTTGTTGTAGTGTTAATTGGCTGTAATCACTTGAAGATTGCATATCCCATTGTAATTCTGCTAGTAACAGTAAACTAACGGTCATAATTAGCCCCGTTGAGAGGAACTGCATGACACCGCAGTATGGCAAAACTAAAATTCCCAGCAAATGAATAAACCCCATCAGAATAAATGTGCGCGAACGCATTCCTATCCCGGTGCAAAAGTAGCCGATGGCACTTAATCCTAACCACAGTGGACACAAACGGATCAACACCTCTCCCCATCCCAAAAAAATGCTCAGATCGGTCAAGATCAAACCCATTAAGATTAAAATCGCCCAGCTATAAACAACCCAGCGTAACTGTTCTACAGTTGCCCAAAACCAAGTTAAACTTACCATGCCAACTGCACCGAATAAGGTAAGCACTGACCACAAAATTGCTTGGCTACTCCAGCTAATGGGTAGAAACTGGGCGGTTACAAAAATTCCAGATGAAATTAGTCCCCAGAGAATAAATGCTTGATCGACACAAGTATAAAACTTTGAAAAGAGGATGAAATTTCCAATTTGGTAGTTGAGACAGACTAGACCTTGAATATCTTGAAAATCTAGCTCTTGCTGTTTTTCACGCAGGAGCGGCTCAGAGGAATTGAAAAAAGTCATTGATAATCTATTACTCTTGGTAGATGAATAAATTATTACTCTATCCAAAGATATATTGTTATTTAAATATAAACAAGTAAAGACTAGTTGAGATGTTTTTGAGCGAGAAAGGTTCTGGAAGTCAATACTACTTGTTCTAATTTCGTATATTTTGAGACTTTGAAAACTAAAAGATCGCTGATAAAATCGGTTGTTTTCAATAGCGATCGCAACATCAAAATACTAAATAAAGCGCTATCAGTTTCTTTTGCTTAAGCGTGGCGATGTCTACGATGGGCTACGCCTACGCTCCTTGACTCATCCACGCTTAAGCAGCAACTAATACCAATTTGAACAATGATTGCGACAGATGGAAAACTGAAACACTTATCCAATGGATGTTTCACAATCCAAAATCTAAAATCTAAAATCCAAAATGGTATAATCTAGCCCTCTATTTACGTACTAGGTTCAGCAGTTCTTTTGGAGAAGCCAACAAGTCAATCGCTACAAAGAAGATTTTGCCTTGGGGATCTAGCAAAAAGCGCCATGCAATATTCATGCCCACGCTGGCACCGAACCAAGGGGTTTGGACTTTGCCTGTAACTTTAACTTGGGTATAGCCATCTTCCACAGGCTCAGATACACCGCGCTCTGGGAGCATCTTCAATCCCTGACATTCTTCACGCATATAAGCGCGAATTGCGTCTTGACCAACAATTGGTCTTTCAAAGGGAGGTTGCAAAGCACCTTCGGAACGAAACAGAGAAACGGCAGCATCAAAGTCATTGGCATTCATGTTGTTGATATAGCCAAGTACCGTAGGATTGTTGATGCCCTCAATGGTGACTTTAGTCCGAAATGCTGGTGCAGTGGGAGGAGCTACCGGCTCTGAAACTTTTTTGTAACTACCAGGAGCATTCGGATCGAATCCCATGCTAATTACGGTATTACGTAGGATGGTAATTTGTTGACCCGAATCTGCATTGCGGATGGCTTGTAACACATCGGCAGCTTTAGAAGAAAGCTTGTAACCTGGTGGGATTGGAGCAACGATTCCCTGAGCCATCCATTCTCCCAACTGATACCAAAAGCCTAACTTGATGTTCACCGTGAAGGATGCATAAGAACGGCACAGAGGAGTGTCAGCACGGTTAGCCAAATCGTACATCACTTGCGTTTGAGCCTCAAAAGGCATCTGCTTAATTTGTTCGAGTAAGCCTTGTGCAAGGATCATGTTTGCTGCCCCAGGAGCCGCAACTGTAATACTTCTACCCATCTCGGTATAAGCAAACCAAAGTAATGCTAGTTGATCTTCAGCATTGAGCTTAGAGAATGATTCGACGACGGTTGGAACAAGGTCAGCAACTAGGGTGCCGGGAAAAATACTTTGAGCCGACTGGATGGTGAAAGACATAGCAGAAGTTCCAAAAAGAAAATTACAGTTCTAGCGAATGTGAAAAATCAAATGTGCAAAGACCGATGAGAAATGCGTTTAAGTGTTAATAAAGGCACTCAGTAGTTTTTTGCACCACTAAACAGCCTGTTTTAGACATAGCTCTAATAAAGGCATAGTGATGCTGTTGCCGTTGAGTTTAGATACTTGGCAAAGCACATTGCAGGCTCAACTGCATGGTTATTTAGAAAGCCTTGATTAACGGTGGTTTAACGCATTGATGCTGCTTTTGTATCTTTATGTAAAGAAACATAACAAGTTCGTTACAAATAAGCAATACTTTCTCAGTTATATATTAATAACTTATGCTTATACAAAATATAAGTTTTGCTGATGTTCAATTTAATGCAATTGGTACTTTTGTGTGCATCAAATTTCCATAATCCTTAGCTGTACCTATTCGCTATCAAACATCACGAGCGTCACAGCGTACTGTCAATGTGGTTCGGTTAAGATTTTTTGATGAAAATTCTAGATCGCTAAAGATGCGATAAATCATCACAAAGACGCGATAAATCGCCGTCTCTACAATAATCAGTCTTTCGTCTTGACGGCGATTCATTGCGTCTCTTGCCTGAAGCGAACTGTATTGAGCCGACTGTAGACATTGCCTAGTTCTCACACAAATCCGAAATACCCTACTCACTTGGTACGGTTCCCACTACCTTTTTTTGTATGTCAAGTAGTTGCACGAAATATTTACAATAGTTAATATTCGTTTACAGAGAGCAAAAACAAAGAATCAAAAATGGCAAGTAAAGGCTTTACCATTAACGAACGCGGTCAAATCAATAGATTTGCGATTGAACCCAAGGTTTATGTTCATGAAACTCCGCAGATAGGATTCACCAAATATGCCGAAAAACTCAATGGGCGTTTGGCAATGATTGCTTTTGTTTCACTCATAGCTGTAGAAGTTATTACTGGACATGGTTTGATTGGATGGCTAACCAGCCTTTAAAGAAGACACTTTGAGATTTCTTAATTTTCTTTACTTGACGAATAAAGCAATTTAGAGGCAAACTTACTTATGAAAACTGATTTTGATTATCCCAAAAAGGATTTAATCGGACCTGTTGTTTTTAGACCTGATTTCAACAACTTTGAGATTATCAATGCAAATCAAGCCTGGTCATTGTTTTTTACTGCCGGTCAAGATGACAAAGGACTGGGACAAGAAATTGAGTTCGGCAGATTTTTCACTAACCTTTTAATTGCCATTGGAGTAACTGGAATTATTTGGGCGATTTACTTCAGCCAATTAGCATGAGTAAGTTTGTTCATTTCTAGTGTGTAGTAACTTCAATAGAGGTCTTGGATTTGAATACCAGGACTTCTTTTAAATTTTCAATTAAGTTTAAAAAACTCTATTTAGCTTTGGAAAAAGTTTGATGTTGATTGGATTTATAAAGCTTCCCAATTTGTCGCGGTATTGTGGATACGTGGGCTTAGAAGTAGCACAAATTGTTTCCAAACATCTTGCTGTTCAAAATAAAACCTATGTAATTCAAAATAGAAGGGTATTGGTACATCAACTTTTAAAGTCTGGTCTGGATTCTCATACCGCAGATCGAACTGTTACTGTACTTATATCAAGCGCAGTTTTACAATTAAGCAACAAAAACCAGTGTGCAATTAATTGTATGCAAGAGAAACCATACAGGTAGTAAAAAGCTTTGGGGTTAAAGGAGAGTTTACAGGTGACAGATAATAATCTGTACCCTCTAACCCGTATCCTATTCCCTTCTTCAGTCCTCATTTCAACGCAAACAACGAATCGCCTCTAATAGACCTCTAGCTTTATTTAGCGTCTCTTCGTATTCTTTCTCTGGCTCAGAATCAGCTACCAAACCTGCACCGGCTTGTACGCTGACAGTACGATCGTGTACTACCATTGTGCGAATTGCGATCGCAGTATTTAATTGTCCTTCAAAATCGTAATACCCATACACACCTGAATAAACACCCCGACGACTAGACTCTAACTCGTGGATAATTTCCATCGCCCTAATCTTGGGTGCGCCGCTTACCGTACCTGCTGGGAAGCTAGCTTTCAGTAAATCCCATGCTGTTTTACCAAGTGCTAATTTACCCACAACATTGCTAACAATGTGCATCACATGAGAGTAGCGCTCAACTACCATTAATTCATCAACTTTGACGCTACCACTTTGACAAACACGCCCCAAATCATTCCGCCCTAAATCCACAAGC
Source organism: Nostoc sp. LEGE 12454 (assembly GCF_056620565.1). NCBI lineage: Bacteria > Bacillati > Cyanobacteriota > Cyanophyceae > Nostocales > Nostocaceae > Nostoc > Nostoc sp. LEGE 12454. The sequence continues at coordinate 19,059 of NZ_JBWQXL010000044.1, read as the reverse complement.
ATCACGTGTTCGGCAATTTCTTTGGGATCTTGGAGTAAATCTTGAGCGAAGGCTGCATCTTCCTTAGTGGTTTTACCCCGTGGACGTGTCCCAGCAATTGGGCGTACCGTTGCTATTACTCCACCATCTGAATCGGTTTCGGCTTTCACCATCACTTCGGGACTGGAACCGATGATTTGCCAATCTTGGAAGTTAAAGTAAGCCATGTAAGGCGAAGGATTTATCTGACGCAGGGAGCGGTAAAGGGCAAAAGGGTCGCCTGTGTATGTTGTTGATAACCGCTGGGAAATTACTACTTGGAAAATATCGCCTGCTTTAATATAATCTTTGGCCTTTTGGACACTGGCACAAAAATCAGGGCGAGTAAAGTTACTGTTATATTCCTCTGCTCCTCTGCCCCTCTGCTCCTCTGCCCCTCTGCTCCCTGGCGGTTTCCATTCCAATCGGGTTTTTTCCGGCGATAGGGGTAAAGATAGCTTTTCGAGCATTTGGGTGACGCGATCGCACGCTTGTTGATATGCTGCTTTTAAATCTACATTCGGGTCGCGTAAATCAGCATAAGCGATCGCCCAAATTTTCCGCTTCACCTGGTCAAAAATCAACAAGTGGTCTACCTGCATCCACAACCCATCAGGGATATTCCGCTCATCTTGTGGATAAATTGGCACACGCGGCTCAATCCACTGAATCAATTCATAGCCCCAAAACCCAAACAAACCGCCAATTCCCGGCGGTAGTTGTGGTAATTTTACTGGGTGATAAGGTGCTAAACATTCGGCTAAAGCTGTAAAAGGGTCGCCTGCAAAAACCACCTGCGAACCATCGCGGTTTTTCTGAGTCGTGCGATCGCCCCTTGCTTCCAAAACCCACACCGGATCGCAACCAACTAAACTATAGCGTCCCAGTTTTTCCCCACCTTCGATGGATTCCAACAAAAAGCTATAAGGCTGACCTGCACAGACTTTATACCAAGCAGATACGGGCGTATCTAGGTCTGCCACCCATTCTTGATATACAGGGACGAAGTTGCCTTGTTGCGCTAGGTTGGAAAACTCGGAGAAATCCGGAAACATCATTATTTTTCAAAGGTAATTGGTAATTGGTAATGGGTAATGGGTTTTTATTTACCAATTACCCATTACTAATTACCCATTAGCTACTAACAGCTAGTTACGGAGCGTCGTAAGTAGTAACACCGCTAAACTTAACTTTAGAGGGGCTGGGGTTTTGTCCGATACGACGGTCTACATAACGCACTTTGTCACGACCTGGGTTGACCTTTTCGGGGAAGACACCATCAGCTGGGTGAAGTAAGGTAGTTTCTCCGTTGGGTAAAATCCGGTAAACTTTGTAATCTGTGATTTTGAGTTTACGAAGTTGCTGACCGCCCAAAAAGATGCCATATTCTTTACGAGCTATATACAGCAGGTTTTCACCTTTCCGCATAGTAGCAGCACCACCTGTAGGCAATTCAAAAACTTGCTCTTTCGGGCTAGTCCAAGTGATAGCGTACTTTTCTTCTACTGCTGCTTTTGTAAGCAAGCCACCAGTGCTGCCAGCAAATAGCGGGGTTTGTCCAGAGAGTGTTTCTGCCATAAAGTCTATTCTCTCAACGTTTTTAGGGAATCCTAACATCGCAACCAGGATCATATTGCGATCGCGTCATAGACTGTAACAGTTTTTAGTCATTTGTCCTTTGTTCTTTGTCATTTGTTAAAAATTAATGCCTCATGGCCTTCAGGAGTGCTGAGTTAGGAGTTATTATTTCTCCCCTGCTCCCCTGCTTCCCTGCTCCCCTGCTCCTCTGCTCCTCTGCTCCTCTGCCCAATCCCTATTTACTCTTGACTTTTGTCCGCTTTTCCTCTTGGCTACTCCGAACAATCGGGATGGTGAAGTGAAACTGACTGCCCTGGTCTTTGCCAGTTGACTCTGCCCAAATTTCTCCACCCCAGCCATTAACAATTTGACGGCAAATTGCTAAACCAAGTCCAGTCCCGCCAGTGGTGCGGCGCAGCGCTCCTTCTTCTTGATAGAAGCGGTCAAAAACTACTTCTAAACGATTTGGTTCAATCCCTCGTCCAGTGTCAGCTACAGTCACTTCGACCATTTGACGGCTGTTGTAAATCGCTTTAATCGTGATTTCTCCTTGGGGCGGCGTAAATTTCAAAGCATTGTCCATGAGTTTTGCCAGTACCTCGACTAGCCAATCACCGTCAGCTCTGACTAAAGGTAGGTTTTCGGCAATTTGAGTCTTGATTTGAGGCGGCTTTTCCATTGAGGAACGCGTGCGATTTCGGCTGAGTGCTAAATCGACACATTCTTGTAAAGAGAGGGATTCTGGATGCCATTCCACCCGGCCGCTTTCTAAGTTGGAAAGTGTAAGAAAATCTTGTACCAGTTTTCGCATCCGCTCTGAGTCGGAAAGAGCGGTGTTGAGCATCACCTGCTGCAACTCCAAAGGCATATCCGGTTCGGTAGCGAGACTTTCCAGGCACACTTGAATTGTGGATAGGGGGGTACGCAGTTCGTGTCCGGTGATGGCTATGAGGTTGCTGCGGGTGCGGTCAAGGGCTTCTAGCTGCTGGTTAAGTTCTTCTAGGTTAGCGTAAGCTTCCGCTTGGATGAGAGCTGCTCCTACTTGGGTCGCGATCGCTTTTACCAAATCCAATTCCCCAGGTTGGCACTCGTGGGGTGGCATCCGGCAGTAATGTAACTCCACAATCCCCAATAATCGCCCCTGATAAAATACTGGTTCCATCAGCCAAGAACGAATGGCAAACTTTTTGGCGATCGTGGAAAGTCCTGGGGATTTAGTAACGCGGGGGTCACTCAGTGTATCGCTTACAGAAACACCTTCGCCTTGTTCCACGATGTCCTGAAACAGTGAATTTTTCTCTAACTCCCAGGTTTGTCCGCAAACAGACAAAATACCGGGGGTCAAAAACTCGTGTTCAATTATGGCTTGGCTATCGGTGGCTTGAGCGCGGTAAATTAAACAGCGACAAGCTTCTAGGTGTTGTCCTAATTCTTGTGCCGCCACCTGGAGAACTTCATGAGGATCGAGCGATCGCCGAATGGCAGTACTAATCGAGTTGACTAATCGTTCTTTTCGTGCTTGAGCAGCAATAGAACGGTAAGCTTTGTGCAATTTGTACTGACTAGCTTGCAAATAAGTTACTAAGCGCTGTACAAAGGGATCTGTATCAATGTCACAGGCATACTCGTTTACCTGTTCGGCTCCAGAGTAGTTTCGCGGCTCCCCAATACCAAACCTCTGACGTGCCTGTTGAATTTTACTTGTCAGTTCTGGTCTGTAAACCAAAACTCTATCTAACAGCAATTCAGCTGCTTTGAGGCTAACTCCTCTTTCCGATGTCCAAATTCCCTCAAATCTTCGGGCTGTGTCTATATCCAGATTAGGGCTTAGTTCCGGTAGTTGGTTGTTTTTGGCAAGAGAACCAAGGTTTTCTCGGCAAACCAGACAAGTAGCATAATTGTCAGCAATCACTACCAAATGCCACTCCTGACTTAAGCCATCCGTTGGCTCAAAAGCCACTTTTTCATAGTGTTCCGAACTGTTGGCAAAATCCGTTTCTGGAGCAGATAATACGTATATTTGATTACTTCGCAAAGCAAGTCGCTGGTAGCGATGAGCTTCTTGGCGGTAGAATCGCTCTCGCTGGAAACTAGCAATTACAAGGGGTTTCGCTAAAGTCGCAGCCAAAACTTGATCTTCCATCGCGTGGGAGAGCGCCGTTAGTGAAGCCTTAAAATATAGCTGGGGCCGCAAGTAGGGTAGGGACTTTAGCAGATCACTCAGCACAGAAGTTGAAATGCTCATGAATTATTGTTAAACGCTCAACCTCGATCAGATCCACGTCACAGCTGCATTGTACAAATTCCAAGGGACTCTCAAGTTAAATAGACAGCTGCAATATGTAAAGAACGCTAAAAAGCGCTTTTCACCAAAGCAGTCGCAACACTTTGTTACCAACTAAGGGGCGTGGGTACACTTGATTTGTTGATTGACAACCTATTACGCCCAATATACATTCAGGACAACTGATGCTTTTGCTTGTACAGGTAAATTTTTTCAGGAATAAGTACTAAAACATTAATTCTTGTATGGTTTTAACTACTGTGTTAGCTAATAATCACGGACAATCGATTTACAGTCCATGCGTCGGCAAAATAGCCTGTCGTAGACATTACCTACTTTGCCGACGTTGATTTATGTTCGCTAAATAAATTTTCTTAGCCAAAAATCCTGACTTTGATATTTACATAACTTAATTTATAATTAGTTATTAAACTTAATCAATTAATTATCTTAAATTAGTCTAATCAAATATCAAAGATTATTTAGAGGATGTTTTCAAAGTTCTTTGGTCGGTAACAAAACGTATTAGATCCCTCTAAATCCACCGATAAATTGGGGGACTTTGATTCCAGTTCCCCCTTTTTGAAAGGGGGTTAGGGGGGATCTAGAAATGCCTAAAATTACAGATGACCACTTTTAAAACATCCTCTTAAAACAAAATCTTATACTAAATAAATGTTCTCTATGTTCAACAAAAACATCTCAATTTCACATTTTTGCTGAGTATACTATATATCCTGTGTCTTTGAAAGTTTAAAGACTAATAAATTATCTTAAAATCCTCAGTTTTCAGTCTTGACCTCACGCTTATAAAATATAAATTTATCGACGAAAGACAGTTATTGCTGTTCGCGCAGCGTGTCGTAGACAGGGCAGTCTTCCTAGCGCCTCCTGCGGTTCGACTGAGCGATCGCCGAACATCCTTCTGCATCCTTCAACAAGATTTGTTTATATAGATATCAGCGCTGCTAATACACCTGTACACGGAACTTTGTCTAATGACACCGGATACGCTAATCACCCCAGAAAAAATTTTTCTGGATGGAAAAACTTTTATTCCTGCCGAACAATTACCGATCCCGGAGTGGCCTTGTGTTGTGGCTGAAAGATCGCAACCGACACTAACGGTTAAAGATGATGATTTATTTTTTGTGACAGATACTATCGGGAATATTTCTGGCTGTTCCCTCAACGATGGCAATCCCAGTATGGGACTGTTTTGTTGTGATACGAGATTTCTCAATCGCTTGGAGTTACAAATTGAAGGGCGATCGCCTGTACTCCTCAGTAGTACTGCCGAAAAAGGTTTTGCACTCTCAGTTTTGTGTACCAACCCCAGAATCGACGAACGCCTGAAAGCCGAGACTATCGGAATTCGCCGAGAAATCGTGCTGAATGGAGCACTATTTGAAGAAATAGAAGTATCTAACTACAGCACAACCACTGTCAATTTTGAACTAAGTATCAGTTTTGATGCGGATTTTGTTGATTTATTTGAAGTCCGTGGCTATGACAGAGAAAAACGAGGTCGGCTTTTACGCCTAGTAGAACCGACGATTGAGGAAGGAACATTTTCTCACGTCGATGGTGTTGCACCAGTACCTAAAGAGCCATCTGCCTATAGAGAAGAATCCTTAACACTCGCCTATCAAGGTCTGGATGGCTCGGTGATGGAATCCCGAATTTTATTCCAGCATCGGCAACCAAACAATTTCAAGGGTTACACTGCGGTTTGGCAGCTAGAGTTGGCTTCTCACGAAACTCAAAAGCTGGGCTACCGAGTGAATATGTTGAGAAACAACCAGTCCAGTTCAACCGTGAGTGCCGCTACTACTTTAGGACAAGCGAAAGCTGCTGAGTGGATGGAGGAGCAACACTGGGTACAACAAATTACTCGCATTAGTTCAGATAAGAGTACCTTCAATCGAGTGATTGAGCGGGCTGAACAAGATATGTATTTGTTGCGCCAGTCTTTTGGTAAGCATAAGACTGTTTCTGCTGGAGTACCTTGGTTTTCGACATTATTTGGGCGAGATTCGCTGATTACAGCTTCCCAAAGCCTGATGTTAAACTCGCAAATCGCCAAGGAAACTCTGATATTACTGGCGACATACCAAGGTAAAATTGACGACGAATGGCGCGAAGAAGAACCGGGTAAGATTTTGCACGAGTTACGTTTGGGAGAAATGGCTCGTTGTCAAGAAATTCCTCATACACCTTACTACGGTACTGTTGATGCCACTCCCTTGTGGTTGCTGCTCTATGCCGAACACTATGCTTGGACTCACGATGGAGAACTCTTAGAGCAACTTTGGCCCAATGCTCTAGCGGCAATGGAGTGGATCGATCGCAATACCAAAGAAACCACTTACCTCAGCTACTTCCGTACATCGAAACGCGGTCTTGCTAATCAAGGTTGGAAAGATTCTGGCGACTGTATTGTAGACCGGAAGGGAGAATTAGCCAACGGCCCAATTGCTCTCTGTGAGGTACAAGCTTACGTCTATGCTGCAAAAATACGCCTAGCAGAAATAGCTAGGATGAAGAAGCGGCTTGATTTGGCAGATCGTTGGCAAGAAGAAGCCAGAAATCTTAAGGTTCAGTTTAATCGAGATTTTTGGGTAGAAGATCAAGATTTCTGCGCCCTGGCTTTGGATGGAGAAGGTAAGCCAGTAGACAGTATTACCTCAAATCCCGGTCATTGTCTGCATTTGGGACTTTTCACAGACGAAAAAGCTCATAGTGTAGCAGAACGGTTGCGGGCACCAGATATGTTTAATGGTTGGGGCATTCGGACTCTAAGTAGTTTGTCACCCGCTTATAATCCGATGGGTTATCACATTGGTTCGGTTTGGCCCCATGATAACGCTCTGATCGCAATGGGATTGCGATCGCTCGGTCTTATCGATCAAGCCTTAGAAATATTCCAAGGTTTATTCGATATGACTGAGCAGCAACCCTATCAACGTCCTCCAGAACTTTTTTGCGGCTACGAACGAAACGGTGATAATGCTCCTGTACAGTATCCGGTTGCTTGCACTCCCCAAGCTTGGGCTACGGGTAGTGTTTTCCAACTACTGCAAATGATGGTAAATTTGGTGCCTGATGCTCAAAATAATTGCTTGCGAATAATCGACCCCGCTTTGCCAGAATCGATTAATCGCCTGTCATTTCATAATTTACGAGTCGGCCCCACCATCCTCGATTTGGAATTCGAGCGTTCTGGGACTACGACTGCTTGTCGCGTTGCGAAAAAACGGGGCAATTTACGGGTAGTTATTGAAGCTTAGAGAGAGTAGGGAGTTAGGAATTTACCACTCCCTATTTTATGGTTAGTGCGTAGGCGTAGCCCGTCGTAGACATCGTCGCGCAGTGCCATCCACTCCAACAATCCAGTGTTAGCGTACTTCATCGCCAGTGTGTAGAGTTCTCAAAAGCTGCTCTGTAAGCTCGATCAATTCAGATACAAAATTTTGCGTAAGTTGTGTAGTTTTGAAGCCATGAGCAATAGAATTACGTAATGGGAGTGCATTCATTAGTAACTGATACTCAGCTTTTGAAATTACACCTTCAGTTGTTAATTGCTTTACTAAGTAGTGTGGATCAAATCTTTCTAAACTTAGCCCTTCCTTTTGGGCAATAAGTCTCAAAGTTGCTTCTACCAAAGACCAAGAATATAGGATAGCTGATTCTGGATGTTGCGTTGTAAGTTGCCTTGCTACTTGCAACTGTGATTCTATTTCATGTTCTTGAAGAGAAGCCTCTGCTTTGGGAGAATACATTGTATCCTCCGGGTTGGTCATTACTAATTCAAATCTCCAAGCAGGATGTTTTTCTACCGCTTGAGCTAAATTACCTAAATATTGATTAGAAGAAGAGCTAAGTGAAGAGCGTGACTTGACTTCAATAACTACATTTTCTTCTCCCCGACGTACTATCATGTCAGGGCGATAGTGATTAAGGAAGTCTGGCAAGTCTTCTGGATCTGGATGAAAAAAAACTTCGTAACCCTTTTCACGATACTCCTCTGCTAGTTTCAGCAATCGCTCTCTTTCTAAGTTTGCAGTTGGAGTTTCCATCAAATAATTACCTCCTGGTTAGGAGCATCAATTACGACAATATGTAAGAACTCATTGCCACTAGCAAATCCTTCCGCCAATGTCGAGGTCATGTTTTCTATTCTAAAGTTACCTGACAAATTCCTCTTTCTAACTAGGAGATCGCTTACTTGATTATCATCGACGTAGGCTAATCCTTTAATTGCATCTTGAATAGGCTTCACTATATTATCTATATCTATTTGAACAGAATCATAGAAATAGGTTATCTGGAGCATAACCAACCCAGTAGCTGTTTTTTGTTCCGAAGACCAGTATTTTTCAGCTTCTTGTCGCACTGTCTTTTTCCAATCTTGAAGCCTATTGCCCTTACCGCGCTTACGAGCCTGTTGTGATACTGGTCGCCCATTTACTATGAACTCAAATCTGGTCAATGCACTTTTAAATAATAGATCGCAGGTTATCCTATGCTAGTAAACAATATCACCCTCAAGTCACTCAATATCAACTCGAAGTCCTTGTCCAATATAAGCATGAACTAATAGCTGATAGCTAGAAAACCCTAATAATGGTGATACTCGCTTCAAATCCTCAATCGCATTTTCGGGAATCCTAATTCTGACTGTCGTCATTGGACGACAGTTATCGAGTCGCTTTTTTGACTTCACATTTCTTGTGCGCCGCTTTGCGATCTGAGAATAATACAATATTAATTTTCCAGCCTACTGACGCGATCGCCTCAAATTCAGAGATAGTAATAAATTTCTGCTAAAAAAAATTAAGGATGTAAAAACAACAATCATTTACACCCAAATTGCTAACAGACGCGATTAATCGCGTCTCTACATTATGCTTCTTCGGAATTATCTCTTTTAGGTCCTGGGGATGCTTCGTAAAGTGCATCGAGATGTTGACGCGCATCTTCAACGTTAATCGAACGCATTACCAAAAGTGGCTCTTTAATTAAGTTTCCAGCGCTATCCAACAACTCTGGATGGGGTACAAACTGTTTTTTTGATGAATAATAACCATAGTTACCTTGATTATTCATTGGCGAGGAATTTGTCGGGTAAGTTCGCTCCCGATCGAAACTGAACATAATCAGGTTACGGATTAAGTTGCCAACAGCTATAAATGCAAGGATTGTAAAAGCAAGAATGTAAAGCAGATGTAACATTTGATTTTCCTCCAGAACAGCAATTTTTAAAACTTTAATTTTGTAACGCTTTGTTTCGCCGATACTGTACTCACAGTTAAGACGAGTATTCTACGCATTTTTCAGGCGCTTACATTTATATGAAGCTATTTGTCAACCGTTATTCCACTTACGGTAGCATAAGATACATTATTTTGCTAATCCAGTTAATGTTAAGAAATTGTTAAGAATTTTCTACTATCTTTTTAACGACTGATTTACCATCTTGCGTAGACGCTTTTGTGGTAAGTCTTGAGACATCGCTAAGTTGTTTGCCGAAATTTGACGCGCTTAGACTTCACGTCCTTGACGAAAGCGCATTGCCACATTCCAGCATTCTGTTACTAATTCATGCCAAGGCATTAACGTTGCCATATCAATTCCGACTTGTTTATCAGTTGCATTAAATAGCATCTTTGCCGTATTTAATTCGTCCTGCGCTTGCTTAACCCGCAAGAGCAAGTCAGATTGCTCTTGCTGACTCATAAATGAGAGTTCCTCAGTTTCGAGTAAATGGCGCGATCGCGTAAACCAATGCTGAAAATCTTCCAGCAGCGGATCTAAAACCGTTTTCAACAACTCAGTCCCTGGTAAATTTGAGTCTGACATAAATGATAGGGATATTTCAAACTTGCTTACTAATATTAACGTTATTTACGTTTCTTAATACTTTTTGGGTTTCTCTCATAATTTATTGATGTAAAATTTTGTAACAAAGGGCACAAATTTTATTATATAGTCTTGATATCTGGTTTGTACAGTGCCTTTGGACAGGCATCTATAGGTATATATGACATCGAGTTGCAATTCATAAGATAATTTAGCGATTGCGGGCAATCCTGAATTTGATACTCAGGTAACAAATCAAAAATTTATCTTTATTTTTGGATTGAACAAGAATTCAGGAGTCAAAATTCAGGACTCAGAATCAAACCTCTACGCGCAGTCATTAGTTATTAGTGATTAGTCCAAGAGAAAGCACGCCCACTCTTTAACATAGTTTGAATTACTGCGATGAAAGAAAAAGTTTTTCTACCCACCATCAAAGCAAGTTTACGATGAGCTTTGTTGAACTGCTTATGGCATTGCAAGGGATGGGGTATGCACCAATAACCAATGACAAATGACAAATGACTACTTAACCAAAGTCGTTATAGTTGAATAAGCCTACAGATTCAGACAAATCAACTTTTGTAATCACTTCGCCAACGGTTCAGCAGCCAATGTCGCCAAATTCATCAAATCAGTCACAACAGTCAGAACAAGTTGAAAAAATTTATTTACCGCGTACCAGCGAATCGGAGAACTTAAAAAAGATTCGCCACACTGCTTCCCATGTTATGGCAATGGCGGTACAAAAGCTGTTTCCCAAGGCGCAAGTTACAATCGGCCCTTGGATAGAAAACGGTTTTTACTACGACTTCGACAATCCAGAACCATTTAGCGAAAACGATCTCAAAGCCATCAAGAAAGAGATGGCGAAGATTATCAATCGCAAACTAGCAGTAATTCGGGAAGAAGTCAGCCGCGAAGAAGCCGAACGCCGGATTCAGGAAATTAAGGAACCTTACAAGCTAGAAATCCTGGCAGATATCAAAAACGAACCAATCACGATTTACCACTTGGGGAATGAATGGTGGGATTTGTGTGCGGGGCCCCATCTGGAAAACACCAGCGAATTAAACCCTAAGGCAATTGAACTAGAAAGCGTTGCTGGTGCTTATTGGCGTGGGGATGAAACTAAAGCCCAACTACAACGCATCTACGCCACCGCTTGGGAAAGTCCAGAACAACTCGCTGAATATAAGCGACGCAAAGAAGAAGCGCTACGGCGAGATCACCGGAAACTGGGTAAGGAACTGGGATTATTTATATTTTCCGATCTAGTAGGGCCGGGTTTACCTTTGTGGACACCCAAAGGCACTTTGTTGCGGAGTACTTTAGAAGACTTCCTGAAGCAAGAACAGGTAAAACGGGGTTATTTATCTGTAGTAACTCCTCACATTGCCAGAGTAGATTTATTTAAAACCTCTGGACATTGGCAGAAATATAAAGAAGATATGTTCCCCTTAATGGCAGATGATGAGGAATCGGCTGCACAGGAACAGGGCTTCGTTATGAAGCCGATGAACTGCCCCTTCCATATCCAAATATATAAGAGTGAGTTACGCTCTTATCGGGAATTACCGATGCGGCTGGCGGAATTTGGTACTGTTTACCGCTACGAACAGTCAGGCGAATTGGGCGGTTTAACACGGGTGCGCGGCTTTACTGTAGATGATTCTCACCTGTTCGTTACTCCAGAACAACTAGATAGCGAATTTCTCAGTGTGGTGGATTTGATTTTGTCGGTGTTCAATAAGCTGCAACTGAAAAACTTTAAAGCTAGACTCAGTTTCCGCGATCCTGCTAGTGATAAGTACATCGGTTCAGATGAAGTTTGGGACAAAGCCGAAGGTGCAATTCGCCGTGCAGTTGAAACCTTGGGGATGGAACACTTTGAAGGGATTGGAGAAGCGGCTTTTTATGGCCCCAAACTCGACTTTATCTTTAGTGATGCCCTAGAACGCGAGTGGCAATTAGGAACTGTACAAGTGGATTACAATTTGCCTGAACGCTTTGAGTTAGAATACGTTGCCGAAGATGGGGTTCGCAAACGCCCAGTGATGATTCACCGTGCGCCTTTTGGTTCGCTGGAACGGCTAATTGGGATCTTAATTGAAGAATATGCAGGTGATTTCCCTTTGTGGTTAGCGCCAGTGCAAGCTAGATTACTACCCGTGGGTGATACACAGCTAGATTTTGCTAAAGATGTGGTAACGAAGATGCGTGCGTTAGGCATCCGTGCGGAAGTTGATACCAGTGGCGATCGCTTGGGTAAACAGATCCGCAATGCAGAGAAAGAAAAAATACCCGTGATGGCAGTGGTGGGAGCCAAGGAAGTGGAAACGAACACCTTGAGTATCCGTACCCGCGCCTCTGGAGACTTAGGTAGTATTTCTGTTCATCAAGCTGTGGGTAAATTGCAAGAAGCGATCGCTAACTTTGATAACCTTCAGATCGATGTCACAAGCGCAGAGTCTGAAGCTAGCTTCGAGAACTTCAACATTGATTTTACAGAAGCAGTAGGAACCAATATGAAAAAATTGGATTAATTTCAAATAGCAAACAGTAGGCTGGGTAATGCCCAGCCTAAAAAATTAACTGAGAAATCAGAATTAATGCCAGCCAAAGACATTTATCATGATTGTGTGAAAAATGCACTTATCAAAGATGGGTGGAAGATTACGGATGACCCCTTTAAGCTGAAAAAACAGGCACTGTACGATCGCTGCTAAAAAAACAGTTGAGAAATACTGGCAGCATAAAGACAGAGAGTACAAAGAATATCAACAAAAGCTTACCGAGACGCAAGAGTAAAGCATTATCTAGATTTTAAACTAAGCTCCTCTATCTCTTTATACTTAATCCACGAATATTCTTAGACATTGGATGCGGTGAGGGATAGTTGTCTCAACAGCTTTTTTCTTTAGGAATTGATGGCTAGGGTGTTGATTTTTGCGCCGATCTCATTGAGGCAGCAAGGCATAGTGGTGATTCTCGCTTTGTTGTCTGTTCCTACTCGGATCTTGCATCACAAAGATTTAGCACCATTAACTATTTCTCTTACTTTATCTGCAACTTTTCAATTCTAGGCGAATGCAGTCTTGATGAGATCGCCAAGGCAGGTCATAACCTGTTAGAGTCCAAAGGCAAAATAATCATTCAAACGCTTCATCCGATAATTGCTTGCGGTGACTCTACATACTCCAATGGATGGCGCGAAATCTTCATGGCAAACAGTTTTAGATAAGCCATTTCACCCTACTCCTTAGTATTTTAGAACGCTCGAATCATGGATAAACGAGTTTCATGCTTTAAATTACCGATTGTTAAATTTATATGAGCCATGCGATCCCAAGACGAACAAACTGATTTCAATTATTTTTGTCTTTGAGCGCGAATAAAGTATTAAGCGCATTTGCTGACAAACATCCTAATACTGCTTTTTGTCCTCAGCTAAGTCAATTATCGGAGTAGGTAGTCTTGAAATAGTTAACTGTAACGCTTGCATTTGAGGAAAATCGCGCTTAATAATTTCGATAGCTTTTTTTTGACTTTCTTGATTTTTAACGATTAGTTGTGCAGTGCCATCGCCCTGAGAACCCACGCCTTTCCCTCCGAAGATATAAGGCTTAAGTGGCTCGTGATCGAGAAGCAGATGCAGCTTTTTTGCAGTTAATTGCTCAGGACAAGCCGGAACTACGTGCCGATCAAATTCTGCTTGGGCTTTCGTCATTAAAGCTCCAAGAAGTTGAGCATCTCCTCTTTGTATTGCTTCAACTGCTGCCTGGGTAATTTCAGAGCTAATATAACCAAAATATTTTTGGACATTTTGCTGTATTGGATTAGTAGCAAAAGGATAACACTGATTCAATTTTTGTAGTATTTCTTGTGTGTTTTTGCTGCCGCCAAGATCGACAATCACAAAAAACAAATCCTCACTAACTTTCAGTTCGAGCAGGTCAATTTCTTCACCATCAAATATCATCAATATTGGGCGATTTCCATAAGCACAAGCCTGATCCATACGACCACAAAGGCTAGGAGTGGTTCTTTCTCCCAGGTAGGCAAACTCCATTTCTGAACGAATTGTCATCTTCAAGTCATACAGACGATCGAAAGCCCTCGCAATCAGAACGCAAAAGGCAGCACTCGAAGATAATCCCTTTTGGATGGGTAAGTCGGTTAGATAATTATCAACCTCAAGTCCGCCGACATCATAATGAGTTAGAATTTGATATGCTGTACCAGCAGCATAACTAAAAAAACCGCCCTCTGCCGCTATGCACTTCAGGGTATTAGATTCCATAGGTAATCTCAGAGGTTCATAACCCCTACCATCATTGAGAGAAGTACGAATAATTAACTCAGTAGGATTAGGCAAGACCGAGGCATAAATTCCTTGATTAGTACCAACAATTAAGGTGTAGCCCTTTTCGATCAGAGGATTAACACTGCGATATTCTCCTGCCCAATCGCTGTGTTCTCCGAACAAACAAAGACGCCCTGGAACAAAAATTCTCATTTGAAGTTTCCTGTTCTTAATCGAGGTATATTATTCTGATTAGCTTGAATAAACAACATACCATTCATCACTGCAATAGCCCACATCAGCAGCGCTTTCGGCAATCACTCGTGAGAATTGACTGGGGAAGCGATGACTACGCTCCATAAGAGCGATCGCGCCAATCTATCCTTACAGGCATCAGCGCAAGTTCGGGGCTGAACGCATTCCACAATAAAAAGCTTCAAATAACTTGCTATTGCATGAAGGCAGTGAGCTTGGTGCGATCGCTCCCTATCTGCTTGTCCTAGATCCGGTTGAGGAAGTTTTATAACTAAATGAGAAGTAGACAAAGGAGATTTATTATGGCTAAAGTGAATCCAGTGCAGCTACAAAAAATTTGAACAAAGTTAACTATTCCCTTAGCAAAAAAGGCTTGGTTAAGTATGCTGAAGAAAAAGGTATTGACGAGAAAATCCTGCGAGTTTTGAAGAAATTGCCTTCAAAACAATATGAAACTCTGGCTGATGTGGTCAACTTAATTGATGAAATATTCATTACTAAAATCAGTCCAGTACAATTAGAGAAAACTTGATTGCAGTTAACTATCCACTCAGCAAAAAAGGCTTAGTTAAGTATGCTGAGGAAAAAGGTGTTGATGAGAAAGTCCTGTAAGCCTTGAAATGTTTGCCTTGTAAACAGTATGAAACATTAGCTGATGTAGACAATGCAATCAATCAACAATCAACAGTGATTGCATTGCTAGTAGTAAAGTAAATACATCTGTATTGGTTAAGGTGCTACTTTTTCTCGAAACAGCTTTCCAGGAGAAAACGCAGGAACTCTAGTAGCTGGAATTGTGATTGTCTCCTTAGTTTTGGGATTACGCCCTTCACGCTCTGAGCGATCGCGTCGCTCGAATGACCCAAACCCAATGAGCGTTACCTTATCCCCATTCGCTACAGCTTCGGTGACAACTGACAAAAAAGCACTGATTACTTCATCAGCTTGCTTTTTTGTAATATTTGTCTTTGCTGCTACAGTATCCACCAATTCGCCTTTGTTCATAAATCACCCTGAAACATTGCAAGTAGTCGAAATCTAGCATCACTACCTCTTATTAAGAAAGGGAAAAAGGAATAAATTTCTAGCAACACATGAAAATTAACAATACTCAAAAAGGGTGAGCGCTCACATCTGCAATCGGTCAAATTTTAGCTAACTTTCTTTTGAGTAAACACTGACAACTGTCTAGGAGAAATATTCCCGCGTCCAAATCAATGGTAGTAAAGGTGACAGCCACTACACAGGCAAGCCAAGTTCTCCAGCCGATTGTCACCAGGGTAACAATTCCAGTGATGTACCTGAAGTGTATGAGCTTTGCGCTGGGATTTTGTCCAATCAGGTGGTTTTTTCCCAAGACGTAAGCAGACCTTACCACATTTAGTACAACGCCAATCACAGTCAGCTTTTAGCGCTGTCGCAATTTCTTTCCAATTGTCTGGATATACGCCCTGACTCATGACGATGTATTTTTGCAATCTATAGTGACTTATCAATCAACAAAGCTTATCTTAAAATCGACTAAGTTAAAAGTATTGTTGCTACAAGAATCTTTCGCCAATGAACATAGATATTCTTCTAGCTTTCAGACCCGATACCGTTGCTGTTGTGAGGTGTGATTGATTTTTTTGCACAAGCTCTACTAGCTGGCTCTATTAATTCTCAGTCTCGCCCTTCTTTGCTTCCACAATTTTAAACCTGAATCCTTACGGTATGACAGCTATACCATATCTATTCTTGATGATAAAAGTCACAACTACTTTTGGGAATTATAAACTGGACAACCTTTGTTGAGGGTTACTGGCCTTCAGCTATCTGCACGGAGACAAGAAATGCAGCAAACTACGATAAAGCAGCAATTCCTACCCAAGCTGGATCGTCCATTTATAATAGCAGCACTGACTATTCCTATTGTTCACCTCGGACTTGGATACATAGGTTTATCCATGACATTTGTCGGTGGTGCGTCAGCATTTTGGCCTTCATTCGGTGTGTTTTTAGCAGGAATGTTATTGATAGGTTATCGGATCTGGCCCATCATATTTTTGAGTGATTTTATTGTTAGTTATATTTTCTTTTTTAAGAACAATCTTTTAATTAGTACTATCATTCCGGCCGTCAATTTAATTACTCCTTTCGTCGCAACTTTTTTAATTCATAAGTTTATCAAGCGTCGCCATTTCTTAGAGCGATCGCAAGATATTTTTAAATTTATGGTTCTGACTATACCCAGCCCCCTAATCAGTTCCATCTTGGCTGCACTAACGCTTTGTATTAGTGGTATTGCACCTTGGTCAATATTTAGTAACATTTGTCGAACTTGGCTAACATCAGACAGCACAGGTATTTTAATTGTTACACCTTTAGTGCTGGCATGGTTGCAAAAATCTCCATCGCCGAGAAGCTTCCATCGGCGACAAATTATCGAACTTGCATTCGTCTTCTTGTCAATGACGGCGATTGTTCGGGTCGCTTTTTCAGGGGGATACCCAATTGAATACATGATCGTTCCGCCGTTAATTTGGACGGCATTTCGATTTGAAGCGCGGATATCGACTCTAGCTGTACTTATTGTGTCAGCGATCGCGGTTTTTGGTACTGTTAAAGGCTTTGGTTCGTTTGCTAAACAACTCTCACCTAATGAATCGCTCATCTTGTTGCAATCATTCATTTGTGTAATTGCTATCACTACCTTTGTGATCTCTGCGGTAACTAGTGAAAACCAAAGATCGGCAATCATACTGCGGCAAACCAATGATGAACTAGAACGACGAGTTGAAGAACGAACTGCCCAACTCAACGAAGCAAAAACTGTTGCCGAAGTTGCCAATCAAGCCAAAAGTGAATTTCTCGCCAACATGAGCCACGAATTACGAACTCCACTCAATGGCATCCTCGGTTATACTCAAATTCTACAACGGACTGAAACCTTGTCAGACAAAGGATACAAAGGAATTGAAATTATCCATCAATGCGGCTTTCATCTATTAACTTTAATTAATGACGTGCTGGATTTGTCTAAAATCGAAGCCCGCAAAATGGAGTTGAATCCCATCGATTTCCATTTTCCTTCGTTTCTGGAAGGAGTAATCGAAATTTGTCGGATTAAAGCCGATCAAAAAGTTATTTCCT
Source organism: Nostoc sp. LEGE 12454 (assembly GCF_056620565.1). Classification (NCBI taxonomy): domain Bacteria; kingdom Bacillati; phylum Cyanobacteriota; class Cyanophyceae; order Nostocales; family Nostocaceae; genus Nostoc; species Nostoc sp. LEGE 12454. Next base: position 1,624 of record NZ_JBWQXL010000044.1, on the reverse strand, counting down.
TCACCTATCAGCCCGACTCTCAACTCCCGGTTGGTATCCACGCCGATGAGAAAAGACTGCGGCAAGTTCTGATTAATCTTTTGGGTAACGCAATCAAGTTTACAGATAAAGGTGGGGTGACTTTAAAAGTAAACGTTATTAATCATTCGTCATCTGTCAGTAGTCAAGAAACACAACAAATAACTAATTATAAAATTCGTTTTCAAGTAGAAGATACAGGGGTTGGGATGACATCGATGCAATTGCAGAAAATCTTCCTTCCCTTTGAGCAAGCAGGAGACATCAAACGACAATCTGAAGGAACAGGTTTGGGATTAGCTATTAGTCAAAAAATTGTTTACCTCATGGGTAGTACTTTGGAAGTTGAAAGTCAAATTGGTCAAGGTAGTATTTTCTGGTTTGAAGTAGAGTTACCAGAAGCAAAACAATGGGCTGCAAGTTCCAGAGTAATGCAACAAGGAGCTATTACAGGCTATCAAGGCAAAAAACGCAGCATTTTAGTAGTAGATGACAAGTGGGAAAACCGTTCGGTAATCCTTAATTTATTAGAACCGATTGGATTTGAGTTAATAGAAGCTAGTAATGGACAAGAGGGGATTGATCGGGCTGTTACATCTCAACCTGATTTGATCGTTACTGATTTAGTTATGCCTGTAATGGATGGTTTTGATCTGATTCGGTACATCAAGCAATCTGCTCAATTAAAAAACATAGCAATAATTGCTTCTTCTGCAAGTGTGTTTGACAGCGATCAAAATCGGAGTTTAGATGTTGGGGCGGATGCTTTCTTATCTAAACCTGTTGTAGCTGAAACTTTGCTGGAATTACTGCGAGTAAAATTAAATTTGGTATGGATTTATGTACCAAAATTGGAAGTTGATTTAAAGCACAGCCAAACTCATATTCAGTCAGATTCTGAGAAGCTCTCTTTACCTTCGATTGATATTTTGACTAGCTTGTATGAGTTAGCAAAAGATGGCAATCTTGATGGGATATTGCATGAAGCCAATAACTTAAAGAGTAATCATCCTGTTTATTTTGATTTTGCTCAACAAATAATCCAACTTGCCGAAAATTTCCAAATCAGGAAATTGCGACAGGCATTAAATCAATGGATAAGCCAGTCCAAATAAACTGTAAATAATCCTTAATAAGATTTTTTGTCTTGTTAGTTCATTTTATAAAAACCATTTGATAACCATGAAAAACTCTGATTTTGTTTTAATTGTTGATGATAATCCAACTAATTTGTCAGTACTATCACAAGCGCTAAAGAGTGCAGGTTTCGCGGTTAGAGTCGCCGAAGATGGAGAAAGTGCGATCGAAATGGTGCAGCATAAACCACCTGCTCTAATTTTGTTAGTGTGCAAATGCCGGGAATAGATGGGTTTGAGACTTGCCAGAAACTTAAAGCCGATCCATTAACGCAAAACATCCCAATTATTTTTATGACAGCGTTGGCTGATACTGGAAATATGGTGAAAGGGTTCTCGTTAGTGGGACTTAGACAAAATAGAGGAGTAAAAAGGGGTATAATTCTTTTTCAGCCTAGCTTTCACGTCAAAGTAAGCTCCCATGAAAGAGACAACTCCCGCCGCCATGCCTCCATGCTTTGAAAAATGGT
>NZ_JBWQXL010000043.1:0-54392 GCF_056620565.1 Nostoc sp. LEGE 12454 | reverse complement strand
CCCTTACTTATAGAAATCGCCGAAAAAGATTTAGTTTAAGGTTTAATCTGATTGCTGCTCTCTACAATTATGAGCTTTGTCTCCCCAAAATAAAATCTTCCTGAGCGACTTTTGCAAGAGGTCTAATATCCAACCCGGCCCTGTGGATACCGACATGAACCCGGCGGAGGGTTCCTTTGCCGACACTATGAGAAGTATGATCGCCCTCCAGCGCTATGGTCGGAGTGAAGAAGTCGCCGACATGGTTTCCTATCTTGCCAGTGCAGAAGCTGGTTTCGTCACTGGTGCGAATCTGAAAATTGATGGCGGCTTCGCAGCCTGATTCGGCGGTAACAGAACGACAGGGTAATACTCTGGTTGCAAACTAATGAAAGCCTGTTACGTAGTAAGCACTTCAGTGCTTAACACAAGGACTAAAGTCCTTACTACAAACTTATTTACCCAGGAAAAAATACTCGTCTTGACAGACTAACGAATTACGTGCAGCGGTACTAGTGGTCTTTCAAGAAGACACTGCAAACTATCAGAGTGGGATTCAGACCCCTTCTTCCGGTAATATAAGTACTTATCAAGAAGTTTTAATAAAAAAAATATGTCTTCAATTCCTCTAACATTGAACTTAATTGAAGGTTCAGTCTCCTTCAGTTTTTCACCCCAAGCAGCACGAGAATTAAAGACAGCGACGGATCAACTGATGGAACGCCTGAAAGCGATCGCCGCTAAACCCACTCCTGGCGGTGGTAGAGTCACTCCCCAACCTCCCCTGGAATATCGTTATACGGGTGAAGTATTTTTAGAAGTTTTTTGTAATCCTAATATTTGGCCAACACCCTTCGCAGCCAAAGTTTTGCTGACTGTCCGCAATGTCAACATCCGCTTGACTACTGAAGCTGAACTTACTCGCATCATTGAAGACATTAATCAATATTTAGAGCAAGTAGGATAATAGTTCATCCGATTTTTCTGTGCTTTTCGAGATTTTTTCAGAAAAATACTATAAAAATTTTGGATTTTGTGAAAGTTGAGCCAGTTGCTGGCGGAGTTTCCCTTTGTTGTCGCAACTGGTGTCGGTTAGCCCGACTTAGCAAACTTTTCTAGACGGATTTTGGTTTTGAACAGCAAGCAGGTTATCACTTACTTGAGGGAAGCGATGCTATAAATTGCGAGTCAAGAGTGAAGTTCCTACACTTCTATCAGATCGATGTAGGAACTTCGCAGAATCTACATACTAAACTCAAGCCGTGACACCAGATGTACGCAACAAATGGTTTTTACGCCTTCTTTAACTTGAAAAGTTGTATAAATTCAGACTCAAATGCTTCTGTATTAATCAAAAATGCAAGATTCTGTATAGGGTAATGCTCATCAAAAACCAGAGATTATTCCCCTGATTGAGCGATGAATCGCTGATGGTGAGATTCACACATCAAAAACAAACCCCCAATCCCAAACCTGAAATCAAACATTGAATTGATTAGTCGTTGTCCCACTGTTCGCGACCAATTAGGTCGCCAATGCGATCGCGTAACAAAAAGTCACATTTCTCTAATTCACATTCAACGCAAACCCACTCTCTCGCTGGAATGTATTGGCAAAGGCTATATATTGGCTGTTGTCGGCTAACCATTCCCTTTTGCACCAGTCGGCGTGCTTCGTCTTGAATCACATCTAGAGAGTAGTAACTGATAGAAGGCACCGTATTCACACTCATGTTTTTTACTCACAAATTAACACTTACGATAGTGTTCCCGTTAAAAATTAGGAACAAACATTACAGAAATTAGACTTGTGGCTAAGATTTTGTAGTTTGCTATACGGAACTATTTTTATTTTGACGCTACATCTCCTGAAATTATCTCAAGAAATGTTAAGAAAGTCAACGAATCCTGACATTTATCGAAAATCCGCTTTACAAAAAAAATTCCAAGTAGTTAACTTAACCTGCTTATGTAGCTGGATGACTTTGATGCCACAAGTCTGAAAGTCTTGCCATTACTGTATTTAGGCAAGATTTGGTGGGTGGGAAGGGTTTATATGGCGATCTCTTACATATCAAATAATCACCTTAAAAACTGGATCTATAACTGCGGGTATTCATCTAAGGTAAACAACACAATAATATTTGTCAGTTTTTGTGGTATAAACTGTTACAAAATATAACGGACAAAGTATACTACGAAGGCTTTAACCATAGCATCTGTTAACAATTTCTTAAGTAAGCCTGTAATTTCTTAGTTAATTTCAGCACTAACACCATCCAGTTTTGTTTTGAAAAAGATCTGTAAAAGGGTCGAGTAATACTCTAATTCGTAATCAGGACACTCATAAACAGGAGTCAGAATTTCACAATTAGTGAATATTCCACCCATCAAGGAATGGAGTTTTAGCAAGGAAGAATATTTAAATCTTGTTTCGCCTATAAGAAGAGAAGTGTCTTGCTGAATTAGGTTATGTTCACATTAAAACAGACGCGATCTAGTCACGTCTGTAAACTGTTTGGCGGATTTGCTGAGATTAATTGTTCTGAAGTTACATTGTTGTTTTAGTTACTTATTCGGAGAATTCTTCGTCATTTTGAACAGTGCTGTCTTCTACTGCTTCCAGATTTTCTGGCGGGCGATCGTGGTTAAGTTGGTTTAGTAATGCCAATACTTTATTACCGCGTTCTATAGAGCGATCTTCGAGAAATATCACCTCTGGTGTACGACGTAGCCGTACCCGCGCCCCAAGTTCGCTGCGGACGTAGCCTGTGGCCGACTTTAAGCCTGCCATTGTTTCTACCTTAGCTTCATCTGTACCATAGATGCTGACGTAGATTTTGGCGTGTTGGAGATCGCCGGAAACATCAACATCAGTCACACTGACCATTCCGGTACCCACACGGTCATCCTTAATTCCGTTAAGCAGCATTTGGCTAACTTCCCGTTTGATCAGTTCAGCAACGCGGGAAACCCGACGATTTGTAGCCATAAAAATTTTGCCTCATCACAGAGGTTGTACGACAAAAATAGATGCAGGGTAGACAGTACTTAGCGGGAGCAACGCCAAAAGCAACCGTCTGTAGGGCACAGCCCCGATATAACGCTAGTCTAGATTGGACTCAAGCCCAGCATTGCCCGTAGGGTGAGAGTTAGGAAAACTAGGCTGCTCACAAATAAACCCAAAATAGCGATCGAGGTGACTGGGCGCTTCAACAGTGGCACTAATGGCGCAAAGGTGTTCAGAAACAGTCCTAAGACGATCGTAATTAAGTATCGGGGGTAGCGAAAAACGTTATCCCAAAATCCGTCAAACATCTGAATGTAAACTGCCTTGTTATATACTTACGTTTGTTTTGATATGCTTTATCTACTCAATTGTAATATATGCGGCTGGAAAATTAGTCAGTTAATCTAAAATTTGGCTTGTCGGTTATATTGGCTTTATTTAGTCATAATTATTTTCAGTTAAATTGTAAGTAAATGGTTATTCAAGCCTCGAAGGAAACTAGCCCGCGTCCATTTTTGAAGTGGGCAGGGGGTAAAAGTCGGTTGATACAGCAATATATTCCTTATTTTCCCAAAAGTTATAAAAATTACTATGAGCCATTCTTAGGTGGTGGTGCTGTTTTTTTCTATCTCCAACCAAGTGCAGCCATTTTAACTGATATTAATGCCGAATTAATTAACACTTATTGTTGTGTTAGAGATCGGGTTGAAGAATTAATTTCTCTCTTAAAAGAGCATAAAATCCAACATAATAAAGATTATTACTATAGTGTGAGAAACAACTCTAGTGGTACTGATATAGAAAAAGCTGCTCGTCTAATTTATCTTAATAAGACTTGTTTTAATGGTCTTTATCGGGTCAACTCACAGGGTAAATTCAATGTACCTTTAGGCAGATATGACAATCCCAATATTTGTGCTGAGGTTTTACTCAAAGCAGCCTCCGAAGCACTTTTTTATGCAGAAATTAAACAAGCAGATTTTACAGAAGTCCTAAATCATGCGACTAGCAGTGATGACTTTGTATTTTTCGATCCGCCGTACCATCCTATCAGTGACACTAGCTATTTCACTGCTTATAGCCAAAATTGTTTTAGTAAAAAAGACCAAGAACTTTTAAGAGATACTTGTGCAGAGTTAGCAAGTCGTGGCGTCAAAGTTATGGTATGCAATTCTGATAGTGAATTTATTAAAAAAATTTATACTGATATTAATTTTGAAACCTATAAAATTAAAGCAGCACGTTCAATTAACTCAAAAATAAAAAATAGAGGTGTGATTGATGAACTATTAATTACATCATTTAAAGATTTTTGTTTGCCCAAGCAATGAATCTATCTAAGCTATAAACTGCTAATAAATTATGGTTATCATTAACCCTTGCTTTCAGCCATTTGCTTGCGCCTTCTCGCATACCTTCACCGCCTAAAATTACGATAGTTGGTGCAGGATAATAGTGCTGAATGTTCATGTTCAAGTAAGGAAATTTTTCATCAACTGAACCGGGGCTTTCTTGCCATTTGCACTCGAAAATTAAACCAGATGGCATTGCAGATGAGCCGACAACATAAAAATCAACCTTCAGATAGGTATGATAAATTCCAGTTCCAATATAGACTTCTTTTCCATAACGTTTTGACAATAAAGTAGCATTTACTATAAATTCTTTTTGGACATAGTTCCCTACTTGGAAATAATTATGCCCATGTAAGATTGCTTCTACATTTGCTTCTAAAATATTCCCAGACTTATTTGCCCGTCCGCCTTGAGTCAGAGCCATCCTAAATCCCTCTGCCAAAAGTCCTGCTTATTATAGGATTTCACAGAAGCAGTAAAAAAGGTTCAGTTGCTTAATATGAATTTTTGATTTTGGCTAAATATGGTTGGATTAATAGGTAAAAAAGCCAAATTTATTGGTATTTTTGTACTAAACAAATACAAATGTATTAATAATTTGGATTAGGAACGATACTAATTTAGATAATAGTTAAAATAATGGATTTATCTTTAGTCTCAAAGAGCAACTATTACAAGCAACTACGCCATTTTTCTGGATCTTGGGAACAGTGCAAAATAGCATAGATCATAATTTACTGTTCATTAACTCGTAAAAAACGACGTAGGGAAAATGCCTAATTGTAGCGCGGCTATAGGTTTCATGAACAATCTGGTATGTGTTGGGGTGATGCTAACTTAAATTTAGGCAGGCATCAATACAGCGTAGGAACTCAGCGCCTAACCCAAATTCGCGCCCCTCGTAACAGTTATAAGCCTCAATAATGTTTAATTATACGGCTATAAGGATAGTTAACTTGTCTAGCCATGACGTTGAGAGATTCTAGCTTTTACGTCTTCAACAACCTCTGTAATAACTGGAATTTAGCTTGGATAAATTTTAGTTATTTCGCCTTGACTTCAACCTGTCTGGGCCTCAGTATGACCGTTGCGGATAGACCATGCGATTTCTAAAAGTTGAGTCCAGCGCTTTTGCAACTGTTTGGGGGTGCATTTGATGGTCTTGGCGATCGCAACGTCGTTTTCCCGTGCAGTTTTTAACTGCAATATTTGCTGTTGCTGTTCAGTGAGTTGATTTACAAAGATTTCCCACTGCTGGGAAGATAAACCTAATTTTTGCTCTAAACCCGCGCCTAACCATTGATGTACTAATTGCCAGTGGTGTTGCTTGGCAAACTTTTCTACGTGGTATTTAAAGCGTTGTTGGAGATAATCGCGCTGACGGCTAGTTAAACCGAGAATTTGGTCAATTTCTGGGGCTGAAAGGTCTTGAAGTTTCAAGCTGAGGTAGTTCATACAATCAGATTGACCTTGAGACTCCAGGTATTTCATCAATTCAGTGATGACGCGATCGCGTTCTGATTCTTCAGATGGATCGAAATTAGTTTGGGCAATCATTTGCGATCGCAGCTGTTGCACCGCCGAGTTACGCTGGTAAGATTCTGCTTCTTCACCCTTAGCAGACTCTACCGCCATTTCAATATCCACAGTGGTTTCTTGGGGCTGACGACGAGCAAAACCTTGGGCCCGCAAGATAATCAATTGCTGATTTGCACCACCAGGTAAATTGATCCGGCGTTTGGCATACTGTTCTGTAAAAGCCATGTATTCAGCTAATTGCAGCTGAGTACGCGGCGTGTGATTCTCTGGTAGTTCGTTTTCTCTACGGAAAGCTTTAATCGCTTCGATATAAAATGCTTGTAAAAAATCTTCAATCAGACTGTAACGAGCATCAAAGCCCAACTCGGAACCAGCTATAGTTACATGACGGTAAACCATAGCACCTAAATTGCTATGTAATTCCACGCGCCCTTGTTTGGAACCTAGTTGGTAGTAACGTAAGCACTTTTGCATCCGATGCCTTCCCAACGTCATCTGCCAGGATTTGATTTCCCCAGATGTTTGAATGCGAGAGCTTTTGTCGCAAATACGTTCTACTTCTACGGCTATGCGCTTTGCTAAAGCTTCTACACACTTGGGTGTTGCTTTCACTTGCGCTTGCATTTCCTCAGACAGCAATTGAATCAAGCGATCGCTGCTACTATTTGAAAATTCTTCAGTTGAAACGTGGTTCTCAAAAATTGGTGTAGAGTTTGGTAGATTGACGACGTTAGCTTTCATAACTTTTCCAGTAGTATTGCACCGTAATTACAACGCAGACACAGCAATCAAGACCGTCCAAGGCTTGTGAATCTTTAGGCATTCATCCATCAAGACTTGCCGTATATAATGCTCACATCTAAAGCTCATATATCAAAACTATAGGAAATACGAAAGAGTTACAGTTATGGCAATGTGTAGGTTTTCTTCACAAGCCACCATCTCAACGCTGGCACACGAGTACCCGCTATTTTCTTAAAGTTGTCAAATACCTTACTGTGCCAAGTTTTGCCACCATCCTCTTATATCCACGGCTTCACGGAACAGCCCATCATAGACATCGCTTTTAAATATGACAATTTTAAAACTGGAGTTATTTTTATCGCAATTTCCGAAACGGAAAGGTGCGCCTGTGAAAGGGGATTCTTATACCCATGCTGCTGCTGTTTCCCAACCTAAACCCCTCCGTATAATTGCTGCTTCGTCTCCAGTCATATCCAAGATGGTGGATACTTCATAAGTAGGTTCCTCGCCAGTGTCTACAATTATGTCTACCAACTTGTCCAAACGATCGAATAGCTCTACCCGCGACTGAATCGTTTCAGGATCTATCCGAATCATGCCATTATCTGCTTCATCTGGTGGCAGATGTGCTGAAGTGGAAATAATCGGATTGCCCAACGCTGCCAGCAACTCCAAACACACAGTATGGTTTGGTACTCTAATTCCAGTAGTTTTCCGCTTGGGGCTTTGCACCAATCGCGGTACTAACTTCGTAGCTGGGAGCAAAAACGTGTATGGCCCTGGAATCAGGCGTTTCATAATCCGATAGGCTGTGTCACTTACGAAGGCATAAGTTGCCACATTTGAAAGCGAGGGACATAAAAATGTCAATGGTTTATCGTTTGCTAGCTGTTTAATTTGCCGCACTCGTTCTACCGCCGACTTAGCATTCAAATCACAACCGATCGCATAGACTGTATCAGTAGGGTAAAGCATGACTGCGCCACTAGAGAGCGCCGACTTTATTTCCTCTATTCGGCGAATTTGAGGATTATCCGGATGAACTGGGAAAATTTTTGCCATAGGACGGGGATTGGGGATTGGGGATTGGGGGGCAGAGGGGCAGAGGGGCAGGGGGGCAGAGGGGCAGAGGAAGAAGAACTATTAATTATTGATCAATTCCCAATGCCCAATGCCCCATGACTAATGACTAATGACTAATGACTAATGACTAATGACTAATGACTAATGACAAATTTATTATGAATAAAATCGCTTATCTTCAATGTCCGACAGGAATTTCTGGTGATATGTGCCTGGGTGCTTTGGTAAGTTTGGGTGTTCCTGTGGAGTATTTAATTGAAAAACTTAATGGGTTGGGTATTGAACAGGAATATCAGTTAAGGGCAGAACTTGTCCAACGGAATGGTCAACAGGCAACTAAAGTCCATGTGGATTTAGTACACGATCGCCATCACCACCATCAGCACGATGGCGAACACAGTCACCATCACACACGCCACTTGCCAGAAATAGAGCAGATGATTCTCAAAGCGGGGTTGCCATCACGGGCAGAAGCTTGGAGTTTGGCGGTATTCCGACAGCTAGCGGTGGCAGAAGGGGCAGTGCATGGCATTGCACCTGAAAAAGTTCATTTTCATGAGGTGGGTGCTATAGATGCGATCGTAGATATTGTGGGTACTTGCCTGGGGTTGGATTGGTTGGGGATTGAGAGCAATGATGAAGGATTGCCCCTACTTTACTGCTCGGCGTTTCCGACTGGTGGCGGCACTGTTCGGGCTGCACATGGTCAGATGGCAGTACCAGTCCCAGCGGTATTAAAGCTGTGGGAAATGCGGGGTTGTCCAGTTTATAGTAATGGCATTGACAAAGAATTAGTAACACCAACAGGAGCCGCGATCGCCACTACTTTGGCAAGAGATTTTGGTTCACCACCTGCGATCGCTATCAAGCAGATAGGACTGGGAGCAGGAACCATAAATTTACCCATTCCCAATATTTTACGCCTCTGGTTGGGTGAAAGCACAAGTTTACAGTCAAATTTCAGTGATTCTGAAGAAACTAGCTCAAATTTGGAAACCATCTCTGTATTAGAAACCCAAATTGATGATTTAAGTCCACAAGCTATCGGCTATGCATTTGAGGCGTTGTTTGCGGCTGGTGCGCTGGATGTTTTTACCCAAGCGATCGGTATGAAAAAGTCGCGTCCAGGAATTTTGCTAACTGTGATTTGTTATCCAGAAAATTTACTCAGTTGTGAAGCCGTTATCTTCCGCGAAACTACAACCTTGGGTATTCGGCGAACAACTCAGCAACGCGCCATCTTACAACGGGAAATTCAACAAGTGGAAACGGAATATGGCAAAGTGCGCGTGAAAATAGCATGGAAAGGGCGATCGCCAGAAAAAGTTATTGCAAATGTGCAGCCAGAATATGAAGATTGTGCAGACTTAGCCCGAAAGCATGATATTCCCTGGCGCGAAATTCAACGGTTGGCGCTACAGCGTTGGTATTTAGTCAATCCCTGATCCCAATTCCTCATTCCTCGTTTCCTCGTTTCCTGTCGGAGACTGGGAACGAGGAATTTGACTAAGTTAGAGCTTTCATCAAATATTGTGTCAATGTAAACGCATCTACACCCAATTCGGTACGCTCTTGGGCTGCTAAAATACCTGCTTGCGAATGCCACCAAGCGGCAGTTGCGACAATATCTTCTACAGGAATCTGTTTAGTTCCTGCTTGCGCTAACAATCCACCCAGTAGCCCAGTTAACACATCGCCGCTACCACCACGCGCTAAGGCGGGTGTGCTTTCAGGAACAATCCAAACAGCACCTTGAGGGTTTGCGATCGCAGTTCTTGCCCCTTTCAACAACACTATCGCCCCACTTTGCGCGGCCGCTTCTTGTACGGCTTTCACTTTGTCGTGTTTGGCATCGGCGACATCAGGAAACAATCGCTCAAATTCGCCAGTGTGAGGTGTGAGTACGGTTACTGCTTGGCGTTTTTTTAATGTGGCGATCGCTCCCATTTGTGCCAAGATATTCAAACCATCGGCATCGAGAAGCAAAGGGCGATTGCTATCGATCGCTTCTTGCACAATGGGCGTAGCATCTCGTGTTAAACCGGGGCCACAAGCGATCGCATTAAAGGAACTCAGATCGGTGTTTTGTGGTAATTTTAGGTGGGCGATCGCTCCACTTTCCGTCTCTGGACAACCGACAATTAACGCTTCTGGCAAGTGTGATACCAAAAGAGATTTCAAGGATTCGGGTACGGCAATCGAAAGCATCCCGACACCACTAGCCCTAGCACCCAAACCAGTTAAAATTGCTCCACCTGCATAGCGTCGCGAACCGCAAATCAGCAGTAAATGTCCTTCCTTATATTTGTGAGTAACTGCTGGACGGGGTAAAGGTAAAGTAGCAAGTGCCTTTGCTCGTGTAATAAGTTTAATTTTAGGTGCATCTTTGAGAACAGCTTCTACATCAGCTAAAGGAATATCAAAATCGATTAACTCAGCTTTACCAAGATATTCCAACGCTCGATCTTGGAAGAAAGCGAGTTTCCATAAACCTAAGCAAAATGTGTGAGTGGCGCGAATGGCAGTTCCCAATACTTCGCCTGTGTCGGTGTGTAAACCTGAAGGTAAATCGATACTATAAATCGGTATAGATAATTCATTTAGCTGATTAATTGCAGAGGCAATGGGATCGGTCAAATTTCTTTCTAAACCAAATCCAAACAAGCCATCAATCAACAAATCAGAATCTGGCAGTTGCTCAATTGTTTGATAAATTAGAATGCCCAAACTCTGGGCATATTGCAAGTGCTGCGAAGTTAATTCTTTAAGCTTAGAAAAAGGAGAATAAATCCAAACCTCATACCCGCGAAAGTATAATTCACGGGCTACGACTAAAGCATCGCCGCCATTATGACCGGGGCCGACAAGAATTCCTACACGAGATACTCTTAAGAAAGGGGTGTTTGCAGGAATTTCTGGAATGCGACGGGCAATTAATCCCGCCACCTTTTCCATCAAAGCAACTACAGGCATTCCCGCTGCAAAGATCCGCTTTTCAATATCGCGCATCTGCCCAGCAGTCACTACCACTTGCGAAATTTGTTCTTGCCTATCTTGCATTAGTCCTGAGTGGTGAGTTATGAGTTTCAGGGTAACTGAAAGTTTAGCAAAATTGACTCATATTCCACTCAAAAAAGTTACAAACCGATTTCCACATCTTCGAGGATGCCAAGTGCGTCGGGAATGAGGACAGCTGCGGAGTAGTAGGCGGTGACGAGGTAGGAGATAATGGCCTTTTCACTGATGCCCATGAATCGGACGGACAAACTAGGTTGGTATTCATCGGGGATACCAGTTTGATGTAAGCCAATCACACCCTGATCTTTCTCACCAGTGCGGAGTATAAGGATAGAACTGGTCTGATTCTTAGTAATCGGGATCTTGTTACAGGGAAGAATTGGTACATTGCGCCACGTGATTATTTTGCTCCCATCCATGTCTATGGTGTCTGGATAGACGCCTCGACGGTTGCACTGGCGACCGAAGGCTGCAATAGTGCGGGGATGAGCCAAGAAGAACCTCGGCTTCCGCCGACGGGTGACTAATTCATCAAGGTCATCGGGAGTGGGGGGACCACTGCGGGTGTAGATGCGCTGTTTGAGGTCGGCGTTGTGCAACAATCCAAATTCGCGGTTGTTGATCAACTCGTATTCTTGACGTTCCCGCAATGCCTCAATCGTCAGCCGCAATTGTTCTTCGGTCTGGTTGTATGGTTGATTGTAAAGATCCGCAACGCGAGTACTTACTCGCAACACAGTCTGAGCAATGCTTAACTGATATTCGCGGGGTGAAAGTTCGTAGTCAACAAATGTTCCCGGTAATGTCGTCTCAGTGCTATGACTGGTTGACAACGCGATCGCAGCTTCTCCGTACTTGTTTTGTGGAAGTTCTGCGCGAGTCCTAAACTGCTCAAGTTGAGCCTGCAACGCCTGCGACTGGTTGAGCTGTTCTCGAAATGCCTGTTGTGGTAGCGCCAATACGGTGCATCGGGTCACAGCTTTGACGGTGAACTTCCAATTGCTTTCTGACTCCACTAACACCTGTTCGCCAAAATAATCACCGTCAGCTAGCATATCCAACAGAGGCTGCTCGTCATACTTGCCAATACCAATCTTGTTCACTTTGCCATGTGCGATCAAGAAAAGCTGATTGGCTGGCTGACCTGACTGGACAATGATATCACCAGCTGCGAACTCCTGCTGAACAAACCGACTTGCCAACGCCCTCAGCACCTCGGTATCGTCAAACCCTCGCAGCAAGGGCAACTCACCAAGTTCTTGGGGAATCACCTGCACTGCCGCTCCAGTGTTGGAGAAACTCAACCGTCCATCACCCACAGTATAGGTCAACCGACGGTTAACCCGATAAGTGCCACCCTTCGTCTGCACCCACGGCAACATCTTCAACAACCACCGCGAGGTAATTTCCTGCGTCTGCGGTGCAGATTTGGTGGTGGTGGACAAATTACGCGCAGCATCTTTACTCAAACTCAGTTGAGGTTGTCCACTCTCAACATTTAAATTTGATTCAATAAAATCCGTCATCACCTCATCCTCTAGTTACTAATAAAAGTGCGTCAACTGCCACATAGCTTCAATTGCATACAGCCTTTTGCAGAGAAATAGACCACGCAGTAGGGGCACAGCAATGCTGTGCCCTTACCAATATTTGTGGTTTAATTAACTGAAAATTGCTGTAATACTTGTAAGCTTTGATTTATCAGCAGCATTAAAGCCAAATTAGTTCCATCTGCCAGTTGCCTAAATCCTTTCACGAATATTTAGCGCCCGATTTCGACATCTTCGAGGATGCCAAGTGCGTCAGGAACGAGGACGGCTGCGGAGTAGTAGGCGGTGACGAGGTAGGAGATGATTGCCTTTTCACTGATGCCCATAAATCGAACAGACAAGCTGGGTTGATATTCATCGGGGATACCAGTTTGATGTAAGCCGATTACCCCTTGTTTTTCTACACCAGTGCGGAGTAAAAGGATAGAACTGGTGCGGTTATTGGTGATGGGGATCTTGCTGGAAGGAAAGATAGGTACGCCGCGCCAAGATGTGACCTGAACGCCGTTCACATCTACGCTTTGTGGATAGAGACCCAGGCGGTTGGCCTCACGACCGAAGGCAGCGATCGTCCGGGGGTGAGCCAGGAAGAATCCCGGCTCCTTCCATACTGTCGCCAACAGTTCGTCCAAGTCATCGGGGGTAGGTGCGCCGCTAGTGCTGTAGATACGCTGTTTGAGGTCGGCGTTGTGCAGCAACCCGAATTCGCGGTTGTTGAGCAACTCGTGTTCTTGACGTTCCCGCAATGCCTCGATAGTCAGCCGCAGTTGTTCTTCTGTCTGGTTGTACGGTTCGTTGTACAGATCGGCTACCCGCGTACTTACTCGCAACACCGTTTGAGCAATGCTCAACTCATATTCTCTGGGTTTGAGTTCGTAATCGGCGAAGGTTCCCGGCAACTCAGCCTCTTGGGGATGATTAGCCGCCAGCTCAATAGCGGCTTCACCTTGGGGAGTCTGTGGCTGGCTCAGGCGAACGCGGAACTGTTCAACATGAGTTCGCAACGCCTCAGACTGAGCGATCGCCCTCTCAAACACCGCTTGAGGCAGCGATAAAACGATGGTTCTAGTAATCGCCTTGAGGGTGTACTGCCAAGTATCTTCCGACTGCACCACAGTTTCATCGCCGAAATGGTCGCCGTCAGCTAGCACATCGTACACGATCTGCTCGCCATACTTGCCAACACCAATCTTGTTGACCTTACCACGAGCAATTAGAATCACGCGATCGGCAGGCTGGCCAAGTTCAACGATTACATCATCTGGAGCGTACTCCTGCTGAACAAACTGGTTTGCTAACCCGATCAATACGTCAAGGTTGTTAAACCCTCGCAGCAAGGGCAACTCAGTAAGTTCCAGGGGAATCACCTGCACCGCAGCTCCAGTGTTGGTGAAAGTCACCCGTCCATCACCCACGGAATAACTCAACCGACGGTTGACCCGATAAGCGCCACCTTTTGTCTGCACCCACGGCAACAGTTTCAATAACCACCGCGATGTAATTTCCTGGGTTTGCGGTGCAGATTTGGCCGTTGTCGCCAAATTCCGCGCTGCTGCTGTACTTAAAGTTAAATGGGGCTGCTGATCTTCTACATTCAAATTGGGATCGTTAGAATACGTCACAACTTAATCCTCCACTTTTTAATTACTAAAAAAACCGATTTCACGCGATCGCACACTGACCTTGAAAACTCTATTCACCGACAAAAAACCTAACTTCATTGACCGAGTAATGACCTTAAACCCTTACCGATCCAATACGCCTAGCTGAAGTACCCAGCCCTCTGGGCCCGCTAAGTAGCCGCCCTGCTAAGGAATTACGCAATTCAAATTCCTTATAGCGGTCTACCGTTATATGCCATTTGAGGACGCCGCACATCCACTGCTCTAGTTTCTTGACGTATCCGAGCAGTTTCTCGCGGGTACTTGCATCCAGGTTGAAATCATCGAAAAGAACCGGCAGTTCGGTGGCGACGATGAGTTGAAACTGGAGCGCCCTAGAGGTCATCAGGTTGTTGACAACTTCAACAGCCTGTGGTTTACCGCAGTTGAGGAAATTCTGAACGACCAGCACACAGTTATGGATTTCGCCCTCGAATTCGATTTCTTTCTGATAGGAAAAGATATCGTTGGTAAAACAGGCGAAGTCGGCGGCGGAATTATCAAGCGATCGCATCGTTCGGGTGCGGTAAATCTCCTGCGGGATCTCGCTCCCCTGAGCCAGTCGGGACAGACTCATGGTCAGATCCGAGCCAAAGGTCTTACGGCGCATTTCAATATAATCTATCGGGTCGGGAATCCGATTTTGGATCTGGTTGGCGAGTTCCCACACCCAGCTGTCAGTCATATCCTGGATTGCGCGGCGGAACTGAGTCCGCGCGTTTGTGGACATGGGGCCAGCAGTGCGAGACCAAATATCTGCCAAGCCAGCTTCCACCGGATTGGTCGGAACCTCGCTGGGGGTGGAGTCATCCAGAGGCATGAACGCTGATAGTCGGGCATTGAACACTTTCGCACCAGCCATGTTGCGGTTATTCCCGTAGAGTGCCGGGAAGTAATCGTCGGCATAGGTTCCCCAAACAAGCCAGCACGCTGTCAGATTCAGCTCAGGACCAGACCCATTCGGATGGATCAACGCACCGCAAAGAGCTACGTCGGCAACATCAAACTTGTGGTCATCCCAGATGACGGCATCAGGAATCCCAGGTAGTGATTCCAGCATCCCCATCTGGCGCGCCCATTCCTTGGAATGCTTCCGCGCAGCATTCAAATGGGGATTCAAGCTTGTGGTGAAGGGCATATAAAACTTCGGCAGCGTTACTGGCCCAACAGCCTGGTATGGAACGTGAGTAAAGCTCTTGAACCTTCCCAAACCCAAGGCGGCATATAACGATTGAATACGCGCAGCCGATGTGCCTAGCCCTGTAGGGCCTCCCAGAACCGTAGATGTTGGAGAATTGTCTCCTCCCTTGTTCATGTAACGGCTCGATCGCATGTGCCACTCGTGACCGCCTGACTGCCAGTCCTGAAGTCCTTTGATGTAAAGGAGAACGTTCACACGAGCCACTGGGTCTAGTCTGTACTCCTCAAAGAGGGGGGGCAACTCGGTGACGGCAGTGTTATCAAACTGGTATAACCGCGAGGTCAGCAGTTCGTTGGTGAGGTTAGCCGCTTCTTGGGTACTCACATTCAAGAAGCGCTCCAAGACCAACACGCAATTGGCATTTTCGCCTTCATCCTCCACTTCTCTCTGGTAAGAGAATAAATCGTTGCGAAGATGCACTCCATCAGCAAATGTATCTTTGAGGATACGCATTGGCCGAGTCGAGGCGATTTGGGGCGGAATCTCTATAAATACGGCGTGTTCGACGAGATCCGCTGACCACGGAG
Source organism: Nostoc sp. LEGE 12454 (assembly GCF_056620565.1). Taxonomy (NCBI): domain Bacteria; kingdom Bacillati; phylum Cyanobacteriota; class Cyanophyceae; order Nostocales; family Nostocaceae; genus Nostoc; species Nostoc sp. LEGE 12454. Next base: position 38,726 of record NZ_JBWQXL010000043.1, on the reverse strand, counting down.
CGCCACCAACCTTGCGGCGCATTTCGATGTATTCGATGGGGTTGGCAACCCGATCCTGGTTGATATTGGCGAGTTCCCACAGAGACTCTTCCAGAAGGTTCTTAGTACTCTCGAAGAATCGAAGTCGCCACTCCACAGATTTAGTAAAGGCGGTGCGAGACCACAGGTCGGCCAAGCCGCACTCCACGGGGTTGGTAGGTACTGGCGGGGTTTCGGTGGGGTAAATTGGCATGAACATTGGTAGTCTGCCGAGATACTCCTTCGCCCCAGCCATGTCTTGGGTACGCTTATAGATTTCCAGGAAGTGATCGTCGAAGAAGAACACCCAAACATACCAGTCGGTCACTAGGTCAAGCTCCGTTCCTGGTGCATCTGGATGGGTATACGAGCAAAGCAAGGCGTAGTCGTGAGCATCGAATGTGCGCTCGTCCCAGATAACCGAGCTTTCCGCTTCCTCTTCTGAGCCAAGTATCCCCATCTGGTAAGCCCAGGCTTTGGAATGGACTCGTGCCGGTTCCAGGTTTGGGTTCAGCCGTGCGGGCCAAGGCGTGTAAAATTCTGGCAGTTCAAAGGGTTGCATGATCTGCGCTAAACCTCCTCTGGGGTCTTCTTGCTATCTTTGTTTGGTGGCCGATCTGAGCATCGTTGCAGTTCACAAGTATCATCAGCACCCAGCTAGATCCCCACATGTGGTTTGCTCGTGGTGGCTCGTTTCAAGGCGATAATATCTAAATAACGAACTATAGGACTAATATTTGAAGTTGTTGGCAAATAAATTTTAATTACTGGATCGTGGTGTTCTCATAACTTTTCATAGTTGTAAATAAAAAGCAAGCCGTACATTGAAGCCGTTAAGCAAATAGTTAAATCAAAAATTGAAGAATTAGAAGACAGTTAAGACAGTTAAGACAGTTAAGCAGATAATTAAATCAAAAATTGAAAACAGTTAAGACAGTTAAGACAGTTAAGCAGATAGTTAAAAGATTTAAGATAGTTATTAAAGAAAAAATACTTATTGTTAATTTTTGCAACTAATGTCCATTAAGGCATCACCATTCCAAAACCGAAAAAGCGATCGCACACACTGGATTACATCAAGTGTTAGTCAAGCTATGGTATACTTTCGCAGCCATCTGATTAATGTGCCTGTGAAATGCTTATAAGGTTTCAAGACAGCTAATCATAGAAAAATCTCAAAAGGGCTGAAAAAGGTTTCTTCTCCTACTCCTCACTAGCTTTTTCAAGCTAGCGATCAAAAAGTATTGCTATCACTTTGGCTGAAAGCTAGATAACATTAGATTCGGCGGCGTGTTTACTGTTCGGGAGTGCCAAAATGTCTAAACAGCTGGGTCAAAAAATTGCACCTACACCGATATCAAATGATATCAGTGTAGTGGATTTGATCGATGGATACTTCACCGCTTACAACTCAGCGCGGTTGCGGGAAATCTGCCAACTACTGAGTCGCGATGTACTAACAGAAGGTGTCACGGTGGGAGTTAGTCTTTCCGGTGCGATGACGCCAGCAGGATTTGGGGTTTCAGCACTTGCACCCTTAATTCGCAACGGCTTTATTGACTGGATGATTAGCACTGGTGCAAATCTTTACCACGATATGCACTATGGTTTGGGTTTTGAACTCTTTGCTGGTAATCCGTTTTTGGATGATGTGAAACTGCGCCAAGAAGGTACAATCCGCATTTATGACATTATTTTTGGTTACGATGTGCTGCTAGAAACTGATGCGTTTATCCGCAAGATTCTCCAAGGAGAAGCGTTTCAGAAGCGGATGGGAACGGCTGAGTTTCACCATTTATTAGGTAAATATGTCCGAGAAGTAGAAAAGCAATTGGGTGTGCAGCATTCCTGCTTGCTAGCTACAGCTTATGAATATGGCGTACCGATTTATACATCTTCTCCAGGCGATAGCTCAATTGGGATGAACGTGGCGGCTTTAGCATTAGAAGGTTCGCAGCTGGTGATAGATCCATCAATTGACGTGAATGAGACAGCAGCGATCGCATATAATGCCCGTGAATCAGGAGGTAAAAGTGCGGCTGTAATTCTTGGTGGCGGTAGTCCTAAAAACTTTTTGCTACAAACCCAACCGCAACTTCACGAGGTTCTGGGATTGGAAGAACGAGGACACGATTACTTTGTACAATTTACCGATGCGCGTCCAGATACAGGCGGTTTATCTGGGGCGACCCCATCAGAAGCTGTCAGCTGGGGTAAAATTGACCCGGATGAGTTACCTAACACAATAGTTTGTTATACCGATAGCACGATCGCTCTACCACTGGTGACAGCGTATGTGTTAAACAAATGCCAGCCTCGTCCCCTGAAGCGTATATACGACAGGCGAGAAGCCATTTTAGATAAACTGCAAAAAGATTATCTAGCAGCCAAAACCAGACCATCAGATCGAGTTCCAGCAGCAGTTGCTGAAAGTGCTTCACAGCAAACAGCAACTTATCCCTGTGGACGGCTGATTCCGAATACTCACTAGGGAAGAGGCAGGGAGCAGGGGAGAACTCAATTCAAAATTCAAAATTCAAAATTCAAGAACTTTTGCCTCCTGCCTCCTGCCTCCTGCCTCCTCTTTCCCAATGCCCTCATCCCTTGCGTCCAATCAACAAATAAGTTGTCATCTTCCCTTTGCCTTTAACTTCAATTTCGCCTCGTTTTTCAAATACAAATTCATCACACAAGCACTTATAAGTATTTTCTGTAACTTGGATTTTACCAGCAACACCTTGGGATTCCATAGAGCGAGCGATGTTTACTGTGTCTTTATAGACTTCATAAGTAAACTTATTCAGATCGATGACTTCCCCCACTACCGAACCGCTATGGATGCCGATACGGATGCTGAAATTTTGGTTATTCTCAGTATTAAATAGAGCGATCGCAGTTTGCATATCCAGTGCCATCAGAGCGATCGCTTGAGCGCGATCTTGGCGACGTGTAGGTAAGCCACCAACCACCACATAAGCATCGTTAATGGTTCTGATTCTCTCTAAACTATATCGTTCGGTGAGGCGATCGAAAACTGAGAAAATTGGGTTGAGTAGGTTCAGCAGTTGAACTGCACTCATAGAAGTAGCAATTTCGGTGAAGCCGACGATATCTGCAAATAAAACTGTGACATCAGCAAAGTCTTCGGCAATTTTAGCTGGTTGTTCTTTCACTTCTCTAGAAATTGCGACTGGCAAAATATTCAGCAATAAACGTTCGGTTTCTTTCTGCTGATAACGAAGTGCTTCTTCTGCTGCTACTCGCTGGCTTACATTGCGAAAAATGCCGCGAATCGCAACTGGATGACCTTCAACAAATTTACAATTAATATTACCTTCTAAAAAGATTGTTTGACCGTCTTTAGTAACAAATATAGCTGTTACTTGCCCAAGCTTTTCCCCTGATAGTACGCGATAAAATCTTTGCAAACAGCTTTGTTTAAACTCTGGATGTATAATATCGAAAATACTCATATTCGCAATTTCAGCTTCGCTATATCCCAAAGTTTCTCGCCATGCACGATTAACGTACAAAAAACGACCAGATGGATTGACACATTGAATCAAGTCATTAGCATTTTCAAATAAATCTCGATATCGCTCTTCACTTTCTACAAGAGCATCTTCTGCTTGTTTGCGTTTGATAAATTGGGCAATTTGGCTACCAATAGAACCCATCATTTGCAATAGGTCTTTATCTTTTGGTAGTAACTCCCGACTAAAGAAAACCATCACTCCTAAGATTTCACTATCGTCTAAAATGGGAAAGCCAAAAGCTGCGTGCAATCCAGCCTCCGCAGCCGGTAGCGATCGCCTTTGATCTCCATCTACTGTGATATCTTTAATCCACAAAGGTAAACGCCCGATCCAAATTCGACCAGGTAAGCCAACACCAGGTATATAAGTAGTTTGCCAAGTGATTGCTTTAAACTCTCGGACAGAAACTAATCGACTTGACCAAATTTCCACACATCTTAGTACTGCATTAAGACTATCTCCTTGTAGAGAAGTGCCAATATATTGGCTTGGTGTCCAAAGTTCGCCTAAATCCCATCCCAAGTTTTGACAAATCGACTGTAAAATTTGGGGGATTCCCTGCTTTATGCTTTGTGATTCTGATAATATACGAGTAATAGAATACTGGGCACTTGTACGCTGTTCCCGACGTTGCCAAGCAGTAATATCCCGACCAATATAGACAATATCTTCTAATCCTTCTGTTTTTTTGGGAATCACTGAGCAAGAAAAAGCAATCAACAGTTTCTCTCTAGTTTTGGTTCGACAAACCACTTCTAGATTTTGAGCATTACGCTTTAAATAAGAAGGTTGAGAAATAGCTTTAATTAAAAATTGATCCTCATCAATAATTAATGATATTGGTTGATTTATTAATTCTTCTTCTTGAAAACCAAATAATTGTTGAGCAGCACGATTTACTTTTTTTATTTTTCCTGAATTACTGGTTACTAACAAAGCATCTGCCATTGAAGTAATGACTTGTTCCATGTAATTAATGTTTGATTAATATACAAGCCTGTTTTTCCAAAATTTATAGAATTTACTATTACTCATTTTTTTTAACTAAGTTTATATTACTTGATTAAGCGTGCTATTTTTTCACCTCATTCGAGTAGAGTTGAGCAAAACGACTAGTTCGCTGTGGTGTAAATTTGCCTACCTTTAATAAGTTGTTCAGAGCAACTTATCTAGTTAATTGAGATAGTAGCTAGATTTCTGTTGTGCTGTACTAGTACAACACGGCAGAAATAAACTAATCATTCCAAATCAACGAAACCCTTATGCTGTATTCATTTTTAATTTTTAATTTTTAATTTTTAATTTTTAATTCCGCCTTGCGGTACTACTACAAGAGGTTTTGTAATAAGCACTTTAGTCCTGACTACAAACTTGCTTACTCAATTTAAACTAAATAAGTTTGATTAAAATTTTTAATATACTTCTTTTGGGGGATTGACAATTGAATATAATATTGTGGTTTGAGTAGCCGATCGTTAATAGTTGGCTTCATGTTTAATTTTAATCCTATGTGGTATTTTACAAAACGGCGAATTAGATAAGTATTTCAACCAAATATTGCCGTAAACACCTTTCATTAGTTTCGCTATCTTGAAAGTTGATTTTTCAAGATAGCGCGTAGGCGTAGCCCGTCGTAGACATCGCCAGCATCTGGGAAATTTGAAACCCGTCACTTTATAAGAGAGTGGCGACTCTGTAGCTAGGTTCCCGCCACTCTCTTATTCTTCAATTCCATTAATGAAGTTTATGATTGTGCGCTGGCTACAATTTGATTCCAGGCTTTGACTGCTGTCTGTAAATTCTTTGGCAGGTTATTTTGAGAAATATCGTTGTACTGAACCGTACCTTCTTGGCTGGTGAGGGTGTAGGTGATATAGTCAGCAGCACCACTGGGGGCTGGGTAACTCAAATTTCGAAATTTACTAAACTGAGAACGTTCTAGCGATCGCACAAATTGTTGTATCTGTTGCACAGAAACGCGGCGAACACTACGTTCAGAATCATTAGCATCACCAATCCGCACGCGAATCAGCCGCCCATCTTTGAGTAAAACAGTCTCATAGGTTCTGCCAACAAAACCCCCACTGGAGATTTGGCGAAATACTATATCTCGATCTAACGGTGGTGGTAACTCACTAGCTGGAATTTGCACAGGCCCCAGTGTAGTTTCGTTAGCGTTTTGATTCAGCCTGAGTGCGGAACCTGTTTGATTAGTATGATAAACCAAGGTTTGGCCGACTCCGCCGACAACCACCCGCCAGCCTGATACCAAAGCTTGGGTACAGAATTCATCAGCATTAGCTAATTCTAAACAGCTATCTCTCCAAGTTTGCTGTTGAGCCTCAATAATAGTTAACTGAGAAATTGGCTGTTGCAAACGTCTGGATGCGGCTTGTAAAACAGTATTTTTTACAGATGTGGGTAATTTATTTGGCAGATTTTCTGAGGGAGTATTTGCCGAAGCTAAACGTAGCGATCGCCCGTTACTATTGGTATGATAAACCCAGTTTTGTTTGCCATTAGATACCACAACCCGCCAACCAGGAACTAAAGCTTGGGTACAGAATTCATCAGCTTGAGGCAGTTCCAAGCAACCATTGCGCCAAGTCTGTTGATTGTAGTCAATAATTTGCAGTTGTCTAGTAAAAATTCCCTGCCTGCGGGCTAAATCCCGCAGTACCGCATTAGCTACTGGACGTGGCAAACGGTTTGGTTTAATATTATCTTTGATAACTTCATTGCTTGTTTCTAGCGATAAATTTGCAGAAGCCCCTGTAGCACCTTTTATAAGTGTTAAACCGCTAGCAACAGACAAAATTCCAGTCAAAATAAAAGCAGTGAAAATTCGCCCTTGATTGGTGTTAAAGTAGTTTTTCAGCATGATTTTCCTAGTAAAATATAACTAAAAAATAGTATCCAGCCACTAAGTAGACAATAAAGTATATAATTCCAGAACTTCAGCACTTGGAATTACTTTAGTATTTGTGTTTCAACAGAGATATAGAGATAGACGCTAATGTATTGATTGTTTGTTCCTTATAGAAATTCTGGTTGAAAAGAATTCACAAGTCAGAACAATCAGTAGGGGATACTCTGCGGCATCTTGCTACAGACCTGCCACTGATTGAAAACCACTAAATCTTCTTTTTCAGAGACTTATACCAATTTAAAAAAGAATGCGACAAATAGACCATTTGTACAGACGCGATTCATCACGTCTTTACTCAAGGATGTGTTGCGATCGTTAATTGAATTGGTATTACGCGAATGATTTAGTGGGGGCTTTAAACCTTCTTGTTCACACGCGACGCTCTCTACGAGACGCTGTGCGAACGAATACTCGCTATCGCGGTCTCGTAGAGAAGCCATGCCGTTGGCGTCGCGTAGCGTATCGCAGCCAGATGCTAGAGCATGTTTTCAAAGTCTTATATCCCCCCAACCCCTTAAAAATGGGGGCTAAAAATCTCTTCAAGTCCCCCTTTTTAAGGGGGATTTAGGGGGATCTAAAAAATTAAGAGGCTAAACGAGTAGTTTGAAAACACGCCCTACGCGAACGTAGAGAAGTGTCGTACAGAATTAATTCTGTTATCGGTAACGGGGCGTTTAGCCCATTCTGAATCCTGACTCCTGAATCCTGTTTGATAAATCCATCAAATTTGCCAGCTTGTAAACTACCCGCGCTCCCACATTACCATCCCACTCCGCATCACCAACTTCGCAGATATCAAAGCCAATAATTTTTCTTCCACTATTGACCAATTCTCGGAACAGACAAAAAGTTTGCTCTAATTCCAATCCACCTGGAACAGGAGTACCCGTACTCGGACATAGTTTTGGATCTAAACCATCTACATCAAAGCTAATATAAACATACTCAGGTAAATGACTGATAATTTCTTGGCATAAATCAATCCAAGTTGTGCCAGAGTAAAGCTTTTGCTTAATAGCGGGATCGTAATAAGCAATAATGCGACGATCAGATTGGTCAATCATTTGCACTTCATCATGACTAATATCACGCAAACCTACTTGCACTAACTTAGTAATTTGCGGTATTTTCATCGCATTAAACATAATCGACGCATGGGAAAACTCAAACCCCTCATAAGCATCGCGTAAATCTGCGTGGGCATCAATGTGCAAAATGCCATAGTTTGGATATTTAGCTGCTAATGCTTGAAAATAACCTAAAGGCGAACTGTGATCTCCACCTATGACTGCAACTCGCTTACCATTATTAATTGCTGCCTGACAATTTTCAAACAGCCATTGATTAACCTGTTGACCAGCCTGATTAATTTCTGTAAGGACAGATGTTAAATCTGGTGTATCTGAAAGTTGTTTACCTTCGGCTAATCGCTCAATAATTTTTGCTGCCAAAGCGCGGTAGTATGTGTTCTTTTCTAAAATATCTTGGGAAATTTCTTCCATAAAAATTCCCTGCTTCCAACCATCAGGGTGATCGAAATCGAACAAATCTAATTGAGTCGAAGCATCTAGAATTCGCTGTGGGCCATTAGCAGTGCCAGCCCCATAAGAAACAGTGACTTCCCACGGCACACCAAAAACAATCAAGTTTGCAGACTGATAATCGCAGGGCAAACCTAAGAGGTTGCCATTTATTTCACCTACGCCGCTGGGATTGTAGTCTTTTAATTGATTACTCATTGAGTATCTTCTGGATTTACGTGGATAGACAGCACGCCGCCTAGTGGACATCTGCATTGTAATCAAAATTTTCACAGGCGGTAAACTAGCGGTCTGTCAAGTTTAAATTGATGGGTAAACAAGCTCGTAGTAAGAACTTTAGTGCTTATTTTTCAGCATTGAAGTTCTTACTAAAAACCCTCTTACACTAGTTTAGACATTACACTAGGATATTTATTTGTATTTAAACAATGACCGATCCACCTGCAAAAAGCAGGCAATTCTAACTAAAACTCCGATCGTCAGCTTTTGCAAAAATACTGGTGGCCCAACGACGATAGTATCTGCTTTTTTTATCAGCAAGGCAAATTGCAAGATATTTGTAGGAGTTCCTTCCTTGTTTACCTTGCCGTCGAGCGATCTGCTCAAATTCACCCGCCCCCCGGATTTCAGAAGTGAAAGTTACCCAATTATCAGATGCATTGCGGAAACTATGATATATGCCAGCAGAAACTTGCAAGACTTCTCCTGGCTGCAATACTTTAATATTTCCTTTCTTTCCGACTTCCATCTCCAGTGAGCCACTCAAGGCCTCAAAGATTTCTGTCTTAGTATCGTGATAGTGTAGCGGACTACCTTGCGATCCGGGTGGCAGTTCAAACCGGAATTTTACATACTCCCCATTGATATTATTAGTTGAACGAAGAATCGTCATGCGATCGCCTGTCACCGGGTTCTCAATTTGTTCAGTATTTGAGTTTATGGACAAAGTCAAGTTAGCAGAGTGAGCGCGTAGTTTTAATGACTAACTATTTACTCAACCCGCTTCACTTCAAATCCCCGCAACCCTTCTGGTTCTTCATACTCAACCACAATATCTTTAACTACAGCAGCAGGTGGCCCAGAATGACACCAGCGAACCATATCATCTACGACCTCTCGCGCCCCTTCAAAGACTGCCTCTACTCGATTATCGGGGAGATTCCGCACCCAACCGGTTAATCCCAACTGGCTAGCTGTATCCACAGTGGAATAGCGATAGCCTACTCCGTGGACTCGGCCAGAAATGAATACATGGGCGCGGATAATCTTTGGCAGTGATGTGGAATTCTGCATAGACTGGTCTAATCTTTACGATTTCCAGTCTACCTAGTTTGTGTATACACAACCTGTTTTTAACTCCAACTCGCAAAATTAATCCCGCTCTTCGTCATCGTCATCATCGCCGCGATGTCTGTACTGGCGGTCATCGTCATCATCATCGCCGCGATGTCTGTACTGGCGGTCATCGTCATCATCGTCGCCGCGATGTCTGTACTGGCGATCGCGATTATCCCATTCTTCATCACGTTGTTTCTGCTTGCCACCGACTATATTTCTGAACATATCCTCTATTCCCATAATTTTCCTCCTGAGTTGGTGAATCTCTTTATTTGGGGTCACTTTAGTAGTTTGTCTAATGGTTGTAGCGGATAAATCTTCCAGCAGGTATAGATAAAAATAAAATTATCCCCCTCTTTGGGAGTGTCGCAAAGTAGTGATAAAGTATTTTTAACTACCTCCTAACTGTAGTGAATTTAATTAATTCAGTAGTCAGTTTTTCAACTTAGAATTTTGAATTACTTATGTCTAACCTGCCACCACTCAATACAGAAACAATTTGGGCAATTCTTGACGATAAACTTGATGATGCCACAGTCAACCAGTTGCTATGGCATTATTTAGGCTATCGTTATGATTCCTTAACTGCACAATGGGACAGTAGCCTAGTTGCACCAGAATGGCAAGATGAGTACCCACAACCACCAGATTTTCTTGAATCTCGCCCCGCAACAGTCAAGTTGACTCGTTCCATTCCTGCTGAAAATAAACAAATGCTAAAAGAAAAGCTGGGCTTTAAAGGTTACAAAATTGGAGAATTTGGGCCTCGGCAAACTCGCAGGGCGACGGCGGCAAATTGGTTGTTAAGTTATCTGCAAAAAACTAGCGGCAAAATTGAGTAATCTTATACAACAGATATTTAGCAATAACCATTTTAGTTTTACTTAATATCTGCTAATTAATAATTTAATAAAAACTTTTAAAAATTAGTATTATAGGCAGCAAGTGTACTAAATATAATCTGAATATTAGTTAAAAAATACTTTATAAATTCATCCTCAAGATAGAAGCACTAGTTATATAATTCTTTCTCTAGAACGATTTGCAAATTATATTGAGCATCAGAGAATATCTCTATCAACCCTTGATATTACAAACACTTCTATGGCAAAGCCAATTGAATTTAATTTATTTGCACCTTATAACAAAGGAGTAGCATTAATTGGTTCTTTTTCTGATTGGCAAGAAATTCCAATGGAAAAAGGTGATGATGGTTATTTCCGCACAAGTGTTGAACTAGAAGACGGCGTTTATAAATATAAATTCCGCGTTCAATCAAATTCATGGTTTTTTGAACCAGAACAATGGGTTGATGTTACAGATCCTTATGCAACTGATATAGATGAACAAAGTGGAAAAGACGATGGTGTTATCCGAGTCAAAGATGGGCAAAGGATTACCGATACTTATGTTTGGCAACATGATGATAAACCTTTACCTGCTGACCACGAATTAGTAATTTATGAATTGCATGTCGGTGACTTTTCTGGTGGCGAGGACGACCCTTATGCACGAGGCAAGTACAAACACGTTATTGAAAAGTTAGATTATTTGTGCGAACTAGGAATTAACGCTATTGAGTTGATGCCACTTAAAGAATATCCTGGTGATTATAGTTGGGGTTACAACCCTCGTCACTTCTTTGCAACAGAATCAAGTTATGGTTCTACTGCTGAGTTAAAAAATTTGATTGATGAGTGTCATGGCAAAGGGATTCGTGTAATTCTTGACGGTATTTATAACCACTCAGAAGCATCTGCTCCTTTAACGCAAATTGACCACGATTATTGGTATCATCACGAACCTCGTGACCCTGATAATAACTGGGGACCTGAGTTTAATTACGAACATTATGACGAAAAATTAGATATTAAGCCAGCATGGAAATTTATTGGCGACACAATCCGTTTTTGGATATCAGAATATCATCTTGATGGTATTCGTTATGATGCGGCGCGGCAAATTGCTAACTATGACTTCATGCACTGGGTTGTTCAGGAAGCCAAAAAAACTGCTAGCATGAAGCCTTTTTATAATGTTGCCGAGCACATTCCTGAAACTCCCAGCATTACCAATGTAGATGGGCCAATGGATGGCTGCTGGCATGATAGTTTTTATCACTGCATTCTAGAACACATTTGCGGTGATACATTTGATTTAGAGCGTCTCAAAGATGTGATTGACTGCAAGCGCCAAGGCTTCTTGGGTGCTACCAATGTAGTAAATTACCTCACCAACCACGACCATAATCATGTCATGGTTGAACTGGGGAACCGTGAGATTTTTGACGAAGAAGCATTTCGGCGGGTCAAATTAGGAGTAGCCATCCTAATGACTGCTGTTGGTGTGCCTTTGATTTGGATGGGAGAAGAATTTGGCGAGTATAAACCTAAACAACCTGAATCATCCAAAATCGATTGGACGCTGTTAAGTAACGATCTAAATCGTGGTTTATTTGATTTATACAAAGGCTTAACCAACCTGCGTAAAAGCAATCATGCTCTCTACACAGAAAATATCGATTTTATCCACGAAAATCCTGAAGCAAAAGTATTAGCTTATACTCGTTGGAATGATGAAGGTTCTCGTGTAGTCGTAATTGCAAATTTCTCAGAAAACTTCCTAGCTGACTATCACGTTCCTAACTTTCCTAGCACTGGTACATGGCACGAGTGGACAGGCAATTATGATGTCGAAGCTGGTGATGATGGTATCATAACTGACTTAGGGCCACACGAAGCCAAAGTGTTTGTATGGCAGTAACGATCTACACTACTGCTCAGTCGGTAGTTTAATAGCAAAGAAAAGGGGGAAAATATTTCCCCTTTTTCAATTATGATTTTACTCATTTACAGTTTAATTAGAAATTTGTCAAGCAGAAAATAAGCTATTTTAAAATTTCATCCGTTTGTGTTACACTTTTGAGTTGAAGTGCGTCTATAGAATTGCCAAAGCATCCCCCATGCACAACAAATTATTTAATAGTAATATCGATAACGCTAACATTGAGAACGATCGCATTTTATTAACTCCCAATGAAGTAAAGTCAAAATTACCTTTAACACAATTAGCCGAACAAAAAGTTTTAGCATATAGACAGGAAATAGAAGATATCCTGGATTTTCAAGATCGCAGGAAATTTATAGTAGTTGGGCCATGTTCAATCCACGATCCAAAAGCAGCGCTCGAATATTCTGAGAGATTAAAAATCTTGTCCGAGCGAGTCAAGGATAACTTGCTACTAATTATGCGAGTGTATTTTGAAAAACCAAGAACAACCGTAGGCTGGAAAGGGTTAATTAACGATCCAGATATGGATGATTCTTTCCATGTAGAGAAAGGTTTATTAATTGCACGGGAGCTACTATTAAAAATTACAGAGTTGGGATTACCTGCTGGCACAGAAGCGCTAGATCCAATCATCCCTCAATATATCAGCGAACTGATTACATGGTCTGCCATTGGCGCACGCACAACTGAATCACAAACTCACCGCGAAATGGCCAGTGGACTTTCGATGCCTGTAGGTTTTAAAAATGGTACTGATGGCAATATTCAAGTAGCTTTGAATGCCCTACAATCAGCTGGAAACCCGCATAGTTTTCTGGGAATTAATCAAAACGGACAGGTCAGCGTCTTTCAAACTAAAGGTAATGGCTATGGTCACGTAATTTTAAGGGGTGGTAGTCAACCCAACTTCGATCCAGCAAATGTCAAACTGGTAGAAGAGAAATTAAAACAGGCAAATTTACCAACGAGAATTGTTATCGACTGTAGCCACGGTAATACCAATAAAGATTACAAATTACAAGGTGCTGTCTTAGAAAATATTATTCAGCAAATAGTGGATGGTAATACATCAATTGTTGGCATGATGCTGGAATCGCATTTGTATGAAGGGAGTCAACCGATTACTGGGAAACAAGAAGAATTAAAATATGGTGTTTCTGTAACTGACAAATGTATTAGCTGGGAAGAAACCGAAAAAATTATTTTGGCTGCTCATGAAAAACTTAAATGAGAAGTCAAAATTCAGAATACAGAATTCAGAATGCGATCGATGGGGGATTTAGAGGATATTTATTAAGTATTAATGTATACTAATAAACTCCGATCCATTCCTCTCACGTTTCGGCAACGGTGTACGCACAAATTTAAAAACCTGCTCTACAATTAGCTTTAATTTGCTAGGGTGCGTTAAAACTAAAGTCCATAACGCACGAAAATCTCTGACGGTGCGTTACGCTGAGGCGATAACACACCCGACGAAACTGGAAAATACCCAAGTGGTGGCGACGAAATTTATTTATCGAGAGAAGAGTTTCAGATTTGCACTGTCGTGTCAGCTTCCCGCAGGGTAAGGGAATTCAGCGATCGCAAATCAGTAGGAGTCGAATCCCTAACTGAAGGGCTATCTACTACCATCTTTAAGATATACCCAAGATAGATGTAATAGTATCTAATATGTGCTAATTACTCAATACTACCAGATGAAGGATTGAAAATTAGTATTTTTCTACATAAAATTAAAAATCTAAAATTAAAAATTGGTAACACTGATGGTTAGGAGTGTTAGAGTTTCAAGAAATTCACCGAAACTTTTCAGCGGGTATTCATGCTGAAGAAACTACAGAAAAAGCAAATTTCGATAATTGCGGGTGCAGCACTCTTTGCCTTTTTAACTGGGGCAATGGTATCAGCACCTGAGATTGGCAAGTCTCTGGGAAAATGGCTCAAACTGAGTCAGAATCAAACAGAGCAAAAATCGGACGGTAGTGTTGCTCAATCAGCCGTTTTTCCGTTGATATCGCAATCGCTGCCAGAACGAGCGGCAAAACTGGCTGCGATCGCTCAAGAATCGCGATCGCCAGATCGGAATCGCGCTCGTTATCTTTTGGCGAGTGATTATATTGAAAGAACCCAAGGGCAAAAAGCCCTGGTTTTACTCCAAGGACTAGAGAAAGACTATCCCATCCTCGCGCCTTACATTTTGCTGAAACAAGCTCAGGCAGAGGATATGCTGGGCGAGGACGGCAAAGCCTCGGATCTCAGGCAAAGGGTGCTGAAACAGTATCCCAAAGAAGCGGCCATCGTGAAAGCCTTATATCTGATTGCTCAACCAAAGCAACAAGAAACTGCGATCGCTCAATTTCCTACTAATCCTCTAACTTGGGAAATTATCCGCAAACGCTTGCAAGAAAATCCCAATCAGCCAGAATTACAATTGATTTTGGCTAAGTATGCCTACGATCAACCAGGTATAGTGGGCGTTTTGGATCAGCTAGCAAAACAGACTACCCTCAAACCCGAAGATTGGGAACTCATTGGTACTAGCTATTGGGAAAATAGTCAATTTCCGAAAGCGGCTAATGCTTACGCCAAAGCACCCAAAACATCGCGCAACCTCTACCGTACTGCACGCGGGTTACAGGTGGGAGGCAAAGATAAAGAAAAAGCGATCGCCACCTATAAACAATTAGTGCAGCAATTTCCCAATAGTGAGGAAACTGGGACGGCACTACTACGGTTAGCAGAAACCGCAAAAACACCTCAAGACGGCTTACCCTATCTTGAGCAGGTAATTAGTAAATTCCCCAAACAAGCTGGTACTGCACTGGCACAAAAAGCCAAAATCCAAACTCTTAAGGATCAAAAGTCAGCTAGCGCGGCGTGGCAATTACTCATAGGTAAATACGGTAACTCTGACGAAGCAGCAGAATACCGTTGGAAAATTGCTCAAGATAAAGCCAATGCCAAAGATTACGTCGCTGCTTGGCAATGGGCAGAACCAATCGTCACTAATAACCCCAATAGTATTTTGGCTCCTAGAGCAGGCTTTTGGGTAGGTAAATGGGCGGCTGCACTGGGGAAACAGCAAGAATCTAAAACTGCTTATGAATATGTGGTTAGTCAGTTTCCCTACTCTTACTATGCATGGCGAGCCGCGACAATGTTGGGGCTAAATGTCGGTAACTTTGACAACGTGCGCGTCATGAACCCGGAAGTAATCGCACCCCAGCGTCCAGTACCGCCTGCTGGTTCTGAAACTTTCAAAGAATTGTATTTGCTAGGTCAAGACCGCGATGCCTGGTTACAATGGCAAACAGAATTTCAGAACAAAATTCAGCCAACAGTAGCAGAGCAATTTACTGAAGGGTTGATGCGGCAGGCTAAAGGAGAAAATCTCATCGGAATTGATAAAATTTCTAAATTAGAAGACCGGGAAATACCAGGTGAACTTGCCCAATATCAGACTCTGAGTAAACAAATCACATACTGGCAAGCGCGTTATCCATTTCCCTATCAGCGAGAGATTGAAAAGTGGTCTACTGAGCGTCAACTCAATCCTCTGCTAGTAACTGCTTTGATGCGTCAAGAGTCACGGTTTGAACCAAAAATCAAATCTGTCGCTGAAGCTACTGGTTTAATGCAGGTGTTGCCGAGTACAGCTAAATGGATCGCGCCCCAAATCAAGGTGGATTTCAAAACAATAAATCTAGAAAATCCCAACGATAACATCATGATGGGTACATGGTATTTGGGTCATACCCACGATCAATATAACAATAACTCTTTGCTGGCGATCGCTAGTTACAATGCTGGCCCCGGCAATGTCTCCAAATGGTTGCAAACTCTAACTACAAAAGATCCAGATGAGTTTGTTGAACAAATTCCCTTTGATGAAACTAAAAATTATGTGCGGCAAGTATTTGGCAACTACTGGAATTATCTAAGGCTTTACAACCCGGAAATTTCTGACATAGTGACAAAGTACTCGACCACACACCCACAACTACCAGCGCGATAATCTGAGAAAGTTATGAGTTGTGAGTGTTGAGTTCAAGCAATTTTTTAATTCAAAATTCACAACTCATAGTGATATCTGTTTTGTCATGTGCTGGTAAGAGTGTTATTAAGCACAATTTTTGGAGAGGCGATCGCTAATAGCTTGAGTTGATTACACCTGTGGCGTTAATATATCTTAATGTATTCAGTATTGCTTTTTTAGCGCCCCAATGGAGTTAACCTCAAAAGAATTTAAGTCAGAACTGATATCAGAAGTCCAAGCTTGCCTGCAATTAGCAGTTCCTTTGGTAATTACTCAAATATTAGAAGCGGGCATTCCTTTATTGGATGGGGTGATGATGGGCTTACTTAACAGCCAAGCTTTAGCAGCGGGTGCTTTAGGTGCTGTTACGTTTTCTACCCTAGCTTCCGTTTGTCGTTCTGTTCTTTCAGCCGCGGGTGTAAGTGTCGCCAATGCTTTTGGTGCAGGAAAGATAGACCAAGTAAGCCGTGCTACCGGTCAAGGAATTTGGTTAGCCGTGACGATGTGCTTACCTGTAATGTTTATCATTTGGCACTTTGACTATATTCTGCTGCTCACTGGTCAAGAAGAAAGCAATGTATTATTAGCTCAAACATATTTGCGGTCTATTGTTTGGGGTTTTCCGGCCGCACTCGGTTTTTGTATCTTAAAAGAAGTTAGCTCTGCCCTCAATCGTCCCCAATTTTTAACAATAATTACGGTAGCTGGACTATTATTAAATGCGGCTGCTAATTACGTGCTAATGTTCGGTAAATTTGGTTTACCAGCCCTTGGTTTAGCCGGTATCGGTTGGGCAAGCACACTCATTTTTTGGCTAAATTTTATCGCTGCCGCCAGTTGGATTTGCTTTGATAACTACTTTAAAGACTATCAGCTTGATTGTGCTTTGCATCAGTTCGATAAAGATATGTTTATAGATATCTTCCAAACTGGGTGGTTTTTGGGATTGCAGTATGGAGCAGAAATTGGAGTATTCACTGCCACTGCTTTAATGATGGGGTGGTTTGGAACAGAGACGTTAGCAGCACATGAAATTACCGTCGAGACAGAAAGTTTTGTCGAAACAGTGTCTATAGGTATTTCCTATGCCGTCACGATGAGAGTAGGACAGTTGAGGGGACAAAACGATCTCAAGGGTGCAAGCACAGCGGGATTAGTCTGCATTGCGCTTATTACTCCTTTTGTAAGTATTGTGGCACTAATTTTTTGGCTGTTTCCCAACTATATTGTGGCAATGTATTTGGACACCAGTAATTTAGATAATATCGAGATAGTTAAAACGGCAACTTCTTTCCTGGCTGCGGGGGCAATAGTCCAAATATTTTATTCTATTCAGACTATTGCTGCTGGTGCTTTAATCGGATTGAAAGACACCAAAGTGCCAGTGTTAATTACTATGTTCGCTTACTGGATAGTAGGTCTAGGTGGGGGCTATTTGATGGCATTCACTTTCGGCTGGGGTGCTATAGGGTTATGGTTGGGTTTAGCACTAGGGCTACTTATGGGTGCAGTGCTTTTAACTGGGCGTTTTTATCTTTTGACTTCTGAGATTGAGTCTGGTTGACTAAAAAGGTAGAGGGGCAAGGGGAAAGACTTATTGCAAGTTCTCACTCATCTTCCCTTGTCTCACCTGCCCCCTGCCCTACCATAAAACGTATATATTGTTACACACCGAACGGGGAATAAAGGATAGAAGTAAGTGTAAGTGGGATAGGTAACTCAAGCACTAGTCGTGCATAGTATCAACAATGCCCACTTCTCATTACTGGTTAGAAGGTCTAAGTCTATCCCGCCAAGATGGTTGTGACGATGAAGAACCTGAAGAACCAGAACTATTTGCAGGAGACGACTCTCGCCGACTTCTTCGAGGTGGGGGTGAATCAGATTCTACTCTTCTAGAGCGTCGCCGTGGAGTAGATGATTCTGAGGAGGAGTTACTAGAACTTGATTCGCTGCGATCGCGTCTTCTCCGTCTTGGGGTATAATCGCTGGATTGCTGTGCTTCTTGAGAATATCTTCTTCTGCTTCTACGTCTCCTAGATGAACCACTCTCCTCAGAATTTCTCGCACTTTCCCCTTCTGAGTCATCATCTTTAGAGGCAATAGAACGATTCAGGATTTGTTTGGGCTTGATGGACTGGGCTTTGATAGTGCCTTTGCGACCGTCTAACTTGGGTCGTTTGGGAAACTTTTCTACAGGCATCCCCTCTACCGCTTTTTCCATAAATTCGTGCCAAGTGTAAGCAGCACTACTACTACTGCCATAAGTAGGGCGGTTGTCATCGTTACCTAGCCATACCCCTGTCACCATCTGAGGAATGTAGCCAATAAACCATAAATCGCGGGCTTCGTCAGAGGTGCCGGTTTTGCCTGCAACTGCTCTATTATCTAATTGAGCAGCACCGCCAGTTCCCGCTTGGACGACGTTGCGTAGCATCCAAGTCATGATGGCGGCACTGTCAGCATCCAGGGCGCGTTTTGACTTGAAATTAGCTGACCAGATGACTTTGCCTTGGCGGTTGAGGATGCGGGTAATACCATGAGGTTCTGCGTGCAATCCCTGAGTCGCAAAACTACCATAAGCGCTGGTTAACTCTAGCAGATTGACTTCATTTGAACCAAGAGCCAAGGAGTAGGTGGGTTTAAGTTCAGATTTTATCCCCATATCATGGGCTAGTTTAATCGTTGGTGTAAATCCCACATCAATCAACACCTTGACGGCAACAATATTAACAGAGCGGGTAAGGGCATCTCGGATGTTCATTGAACCCCGAAAGTTTTCACTATAGTTTTTCGGTTCATAGCCGTCTACGACAAAGGGCGCATCCTCGTAGCTATCGTAGGGGCTTTTACCAGTAGCGATCGCAGTGGCATATACAAACCCTTTAAATGTCGATCCTGGCTGCCGTTGTGCCTGGGTAACTCGATTAAACTGATTTTTACCAAAGTCTTTTCCCCCCACCATTGCCTTAATTTCACCGTTGCGGGGGTCTATAGCCACCATTGCCGCTTGCTTAAAGTTTTCCCAGCGTCCTTGATTTCGCAATGTTTTTGCAACTGCCTCTTCTGCCACCTTCTGCCAACTTGGGTTGAGCGTGGTTTCTACTACTAGACCTCCATTTTTTAGCACGTTAGGAGAAACATACTTCGGCAATTCTTTTTGGATGTAACTGGTAAAGTAGGGTGATTCTACTTGCACTCGCTTGGGTAAACTGCTTTTGAGGGTTAATGGCTCCTGAACGGCTGCTTGCCTTTGCTCTGGTGTAATTACTTTATCTTCTTGCATCCGTAGCAATACCAAGTCCCGCCGCCGTTTAGCTGCTTCGGGATTTTTGTCTGGGGCATATAAGCTAGGAGCAGGAGCTAATCCCGCAATTGTTGCCATTTCCGCAAGGGAAAGTTGATCTGGCGTCTTACTAAAGTATACCCAGGCGGCATCTGCCACACCGTAAGCTCCAGATCCCAAATAAACCAGATTTAAGTAACGCTCTAAAATCTGATCTTTGGTTAATTCTTGCTCCATTTTTTGGGCAAGGCGGACTTCCTTGAGTTTGCGCCAGATTGTCTGCTCTTGTTTCAAAAAGAGAATCCGCGTTAGCTGTTGGGTGATGGTGCTACCACCTTCTACCACACCTTGCGATCGCAAATTATTCAAACCCGCTCTGACAATCCCTTGCGGATCGACTCCGTTGTGTTGCCTAAATCTTCTATCTTCTGAGGCGATGAAAGCTTTTTTTAAATTATCTGGTATTTGTTCTAGCTGTAGCTGTTCTCTGGTCGCTTCACCTTGTTGTTGTAATATTGTGCCATCAGCAGCTTTAATGGTCAGTGTTTGCTCTCGAAACACAGCATTCAGCTCGGACTGATCTGGCAAAGTCCGATCTATTAAACTGATGCCGTAGATGAAGGCAAGTATCCCACCACCAACACCCAAACCTGCCCAAAACCAGATGCGGCGATAGAGTGGTCTAGCGCCAGTTGCCCGATTGACCCTCATCTTAGATGGTAAAATTTTCATTTTGCTTAGTAACTGCCTCGTTTGCGCCAGATATGCTGGTGGTAAGCTCTCATTCGTTCCTCCTCGTCCAGAGTCACTCAAATTAGTTGGTCTTCGCTTGAACCAGGAGGTAAGCTTCCCCACGTCAGTTCCTCGCTCAAAGTAGTAAGCAATTATATAACCACCATCAATCAACTTTGGGGTTATAGCACTACCATTGTGTTAGTATAATATCCTATAAATAATTAACTGAATTCACTAAAAAATAATGTTTTTTAAATTTAGTTAATTTAGTTTTGTAAAAAATGTTGCAGTTTTGATAAATACTGCGAATATAAAAGCTATTGACAAGCATCCGCAAAGACAGCCCGAAAACGGCTTATTTCAGGAAAGTATAATGTCTACATCGGGCTACGACGAAGCAGAGCTAAGACGAAGCGCCGTTTCTCTTGGTAGTAATATTGGCGATTCCCAGAGAATTTTAGAAGCAGCTATAGAGACTTTAGCCCAAACGCCAGGTATTGTTTTAGAAGCCAAATCCCATTGGTATCAAACCAAAGCTGTCGGACCACCACAGCCAGATTACCTCAACGGCTGCGTCACATTGCAGGTAGAAATACTCCCCCAGGAGTTATTAGAAATTTTGTTAGGGATTGAACAACAATTTGGGCGCGTGCGTCAGGAACGCTGGGGGCCACGAACCCTAGATTTGGATTTGTTATTATATGATGACATTACTTTGGATACACCAAATCTCCAGATTCCCCACCCACGAATGCGGGATCGCGCCTTTGTGTTAGTCCCACTGGCAGAAATTGCCCCAGATTGGATAGAACCAGTTTCCGGGTGTGTTATTAAAGAGCTGCTGAAAGAGGTAGACTGTTCTGATGTAGATTTATGGATGGACAATTAAAATTACCATCCTTAAAAGCAGAAGAACACTGATTTTGCCTCTGTATTCACAGATAATCAGATTTTACTATGCCATTAGGTAGAGAATTACCACAACTGCTGAGACAACGCCTGTTTCATAAAGGACGCAAGTTTGATTTTGAAGTTAATCGCTTGCGTTTGCCGAATAAATCGGAAGGAGAATGGGAATGTATTCGTCACCCTGGCGGTGCGTTAGCTGTGCCAGTGACAGCGGAAGGTAAACTTATACTGGTGCGCCAGTACCGTTTTGCGATTCAGGGACGGATATTAGAATTTCCGGCGGGGACATTGGAAAGAAATGAAGAGCCTTTAGAAACAATACAGCGTGAAATTGCCGAAGAAACTGGCTATAGTGCCCAAAAATGGGACAAATTAGGCGAATTTTTCCTAGCTCCTGGCTATTCTGATGAAATTATCTATGCTTTTCTGGCGCGAGATTTAGAAAAGCTGGAGACACCACCACCACAAGATGGAGACGAAGATATAGAAACTGTATTTATGACTCCTGAAGAATTAGAAAAAGCTATTCTGGAGGGAGAGTCGGTAGATGCTAAATCAGTTTCTAGCTTTTTTCTGGCGCGTCCGTTTTTAGTTTAATACCCTTATGCTGCTAGAGTTAGCGATCGCAGATGCCTACGGTGCAGGCTTTGAATATGCAGACGAAACGATCGCTAACAACGATTTGAGTCGATACGTTGAACATCCGCGGTTTCGACTCAATCCTGGCAGCTATACCGACGACACTCAGATGAGTATTGCTATTGCGGAAGTGATTGTCGCTCAAGCACCGTGGACGCCAGAAGTTTTAGCCAATAGTTTTGTTAGAGCTTTTAAACGCGATCGAAGAGAAGGTTATGCTCGAAACTTCTACCATTTTTTACTAGAAATTCAGGATGGGGAAGAGTTTTTAACGAAAATTAACCCTGATAGCGACAAAAGTGGGGGAGCAATGCGTGCAGCACCCATTGGCATCTATCCCACACCAGAAAAAGTCATTGAGGCGGCAACAATTCAAGCGGCAATTACCCATAATACACCCGATGGAATCAATGCTGCCGTTGCGGCTGCCTTAATGTCGCATTATTTTATTTATCGGCTGGGAGCAAAACGCAAATTAGGACGGTTTCTGGAAGGTTATGTATCTGGAGAGTGGAATAAACCGTGGGAAGGTAAAGTCAAGTCCAAAGGCTGGATGAGTGTCAGAGCAGCGATTACTGCGGTGATGCGTAATGACAGCATGAGCGAACTTTTACAAGATTGTATCGCTTTTACCGGGGATGTAGATACAGTAGCGGCGATCGCACTGGCTGCTGGTTCTTGTAGCGAAGAAATTACACAAGATATTCCTAATCATCTTGTCACAGGCTTAGAGAATGGAGCTTACGGTAGAGATTACCTCATCGAACTGGATAAGCAGTTAATGAGTTTGGTGGGTAAAAAGATCGGTTAAATCTAATACATCAGAGTAGCACCAGTAATCTTAGTTTTCTAATTTGGGAGCGAGTTGAGTTCAGATGCTCAAAAGGCTATATTTTAGTGTTTAATTTTAAGTTAGATAATCGAAAACATATCTCAAGCCAAATTGATGAATCATACTCTAGCTTCTACTTTAGGAGAACTACAAACAAAAATATATTGGCTACATGATGCTGAAAAATTTGCTGAATTGGCAGAAGCAGCAACTGAAATATATATTAAACTTGGATATGACCAACAAAAAGCAGAAAATGTTGGTCATTTAATTAGTGAAGCCTATCAGTTATCTGATGATGCTGATTTATCATACAAGGCTGGAGAAATTGAAAAAGAAATAAAATTTTATAATCAAGTCAAAGATAAATTTATAGAGATTGAGGCTATATTAGGTCTACAAAAAAATATAGCCGAACATCAAACAAAATGGTGGATACATTTTCGCCATAGACAGAAACTTCAAGTTACATATCACCTATTTTTGCAACATTTAAAACCTTTGGGTTTAAGTTATTTATTTATAGCTATACAACTAACAAATTATATGTTAAATATAGGCAAAGGTCATAATTTGCGCGATATAGAAATAACTCAAAAAAACGCTACAAAATATTGGATGCAATTATTAAAATGTAATATTACCAAATATCCATATTTAGGTTAATTTGGTGTTTTTTAAAATCTTTAAAGAAGCAAAGCGTAGCATTTAGTAGAGAAAGTGGTTTGATAAATTAAGCTTTTTGACAAATTGCGCGTCAATCGTGGTTTTGTTTGTATCGTTGCAGTTGACAACCATCTTTTTAAGAAATTGTTTGAAAAGTGGTTAACTATGATTTTAGGCACTAACTGATCCCCCCTAGCCCCCCTTAAAAAGGGGGGAACCGGAATCAAAGTCCCCCTTTTTAAGGGGGATTTAGGGGGATCTAGAACGTTTTGTTACTGAGAAGAAAAGTTTTCAAATATCCTCTAAGGTTCTTACTCATTCCCTACGTAGTCAATAAAGCTGAAAATTACTATAATCCTCAAAGACTCAGCTAGTTTTAGTGTCAAATAGCTATTTGTTTAGTATTTAGCCGTCCTTCTATATTTGCAGATATATATCGAGATAAACACTCTTATAGATAGAAACATATATTTCTTATATAGCCTAGTTTAAATATCAATTTATACCTTGTGTTCTTTCAAAAAAAGCTCCATGATTGATTGAGAAAGCCCATAACTATAGGTTGGTTAGTTAATAAGTATGCCAATATACTTCATAAATATTTCCGATTCATAACCAGAAAATATCTGATATTTATCTCAAATTTACTTAGGTTGGAGTTTGATTAACTCATGCTAGAAGGATGGATTCAAATTATATTAACGCTACTAATTGTAGTAGCAATTACTCCTGTTTTTGGGCGCTATATGGCGCGCGTATACCTAGAGCAAAGTACTTTTCTCGATCCGATTTTGAATCCCGTTGAGCGAGTGCTTTATTCTTTGGTTGGCGTTAAAACCAAAGAAAATATGACTGGCTGGCAGTATGGGCGGGCAATCTTATACAGTAACGTCGCAATGGGGTTACTGATTTTCTTCATCATCATTAATCAAGGATGGTTGCCATTAAATCCAACCAAGATAAATGCCCCAACTTGGGATACAGTACTGCATACGACTATTTCTTTTATTACTAACACCAACCAACAGCACTATTCTGGTGAAACCTACATGAGCTATGGTAGCCAAATGTGGGGGCTTGGTTATCACATGTTTACTTCCGCTGCTACTGGTTTAGCGGTGGGGATTGCCTTTATTCGGGGATTGACGGGTAGATCATTAGGCAACTTTTATGTAGATTTAATTCGCTCAATTACGCGAATTTTACTGCCTATTTGTCTTGTCGGTGGCATTGTCTTAATGGCAGCTGGCGTTCCTGAAACACTGGGGGGTGCGGTTGTATTCCCCACTTTGGAAGATGCGAATATCAGTCAGGCGATCGCTCGTGGGCCTGTTGCCCATTTTGAAATTATCAAACAATTAGGAGAAAACGGCGGCGGCTTTTTCGCCATCAACTCAGCACACCCCTTTGAAAATCCCAACGGATTTACTAACTTAATTCAAATCGTGGCGATGATTTCAATCCCCACGTCCCTGATTTACGCCTACGGTTTATTTGCTAATAACACCAAGCAAGCCTGGTTAGTATATGGCATGGTTAGTGTGCTTTTCATCGTATTTGTCGTTATCAATGCCATTGGGGAATATAACGGCAACCCGACTGTGAATGCACTTCTAGGAAGTTCGCAACCGAACCTTGAGGGTAAAGAAGTGCGGTTTGGTTGGGCACAATCTGCCTTGTTCGCAACAGTTACGACGGGCACGATGACCGGTGCTGTCAACAGTTTACACGACTCCTTCATGCCCAACGGCGGTTTCATTACTCTTTCCAATATGTTCCTACAAATTATCTGGGGTGGACAGGGTACAGGAACCGCTTACTTGTTTACTTACTTGATCCTGGCAGTATTTGCCACAGGATTAATGGTGGGACGCACACCAGAATTTTTGGGACGCAAGATTGAGAAACGTGAAGTCGTGCTTGCTAGTTTCTTGCTTTTGCTGGTTCACCCGATCGCAATTATGATTCCCGCAGGTATCGCCCTAGCGTTTCCCGATCAACTATCAGGAATTAGTAATCCCGGTTTCCACGGCTTTGCTCAAGTTATCTATGAATATGCGTCCGCTGCTGCTAACAACGGTTCTGGCTTTGAAGGTTTGGGAGATTCACAACCGTCTCCTTTGGCGATCGCTACAGGTACAGCACCAACTGTAACTGCTTTGTGGTGGAACTTGAGTACCTGTTTCAGTTTACTGGCTGGACGCTATGTTCCAATCATCGGTTTGCTGTTTTTAGCAGATAGTATGTCCCGCAAGCAAGCTGTTCCTTATACGACTGGTACATTGCGAACTGATACCGGACTATTTATAGGCGTTACCGCAGGCGTGATTTTAATCTTAGGCGCACTTACATTTTTCCCAGTACTTGCATTGGGGCCCATTGGTGAAGCTTTCTTTATTGCCAAAGGTATTGGCTAGGGATTGGGGATGAGGAGACAAGGGGACAAGGGGAATTAGAGACTGATTGATCACTTCAGAACTCCGTTTATCGATCTCAGAACTCCGTTTATCGATCTCAGAACTCCGTTTATCGATCTCAGAACTCCGTTTATCGATCTCAGAACTCCGTTTATCGATCTCGGAACTCCGTTTATCGATCTCGGAACTCCGTTTATCGATCTCGGAACTCCGTTTATCGATCTCGGAACTCCGTTTATCGATCTCGGAACTCCGTTTATCGATCTCGGCACTCCGTTCATTAACCTCAAAGACTCATGCTCAAAATTTAATGTATGCCAATTACTACTGATTCTCCCTCTTCCCGTATTCCATCTGGAACTCGTGACTCGCGCAAGCACACCCCCAAAACAGATATGCGGGGACTTTACCAAAGAGCAATTCGTGAGTCATTTATTAAGCTCGATCCGCGAATTACTGTCAGAAACCCAGTGATGTTTGTTGTTTGGGTAGGGACAATTGTCACCTTGCTTGTTACCTTAAACCCAAATCTGTTTGGCACAATCCAGGCAGATGTTAACCAACAACGCGTTTTAAACGGGTTGATTACCTTTATTCTCTTTTTCACCCTCGTTTTTGCCAACTTTGCCGAAGCTGTGGCTGAAGGACGCGGTAAAGCACAAGCTGATTCACTGCGATCGACGCGATCGGATACTGTTGCCAACAAAATCCTCCCTGATGGTTCGATAGTAAAAGTCAATTCTACGGAACTGCGACGGGGCGATTTGGTCAAGGTGGTTGCAAATAATATGATTCCCGCCGATGGGGATGTAATTAAAGGCATTGGCTCAGTGGATGAGTCGGCGATTACTGGAGAATCTGCCCCTGTACTGAAGCAACCAGGTACAGATATTGCCAGTTCGGTGACAGGCGGTACACGCTTACTCTCAGATGAGTTGACAATTCGCATTAGTGCCGATCCTGGTCAAGGCTTTATCGATCGCATGATTGCCTTGGTAGAAGGAGCAGAACGCAGCAAAACTCCCAATGAGATTGCTTTGACGGTATTGTTGGCAGTGTTAACGCAAGTGTTCTTGATTGTGGTAGCGACAATGCCCCCATTTGTCGGCTACATCGCCAGCTTTATCAGCACAGCCTTTGGGGCTGAGGCGGGAAACAGTTTGCGGGCGGGTGCTAGCGTTGCTATTCTCATCTCGCTATTGGTAGCTTTAATTCCTACAACTATCGGTGGTTTGCTCAGTGCGATCGGGATCGCCGGGATGGATAGAGTTGCTCAATTTAATGTCATTGCTACTTCTGGTCGAGCAGTAGAAGCTTGCGGTGACATCAACACCTTGGTGCTGGATAAGACAGGCACGATCACCTTGGGGAATCGGATGGCTGACGAGTTTATTCCCTTGGATAATCACTCAATAATAGATGTGGCGCGAGTCTCCCTAGCTGCTAGCTTGTTTGATGAAACGCCAGAGGGCAAATCGATTGTGATTTTGGCAGAAAAGTCCCAGGCTGGGGTAGACTTTAACATTGATAAAGCCGAAGGTGTAGAATTTTCCGCCAAAACCCGGATGAGTGGCACGAATTTACCCGATGGCAAACAAATTCGCAAAGGTGCAGTGGATGCGATTAAGGGATTTGTCCGTTCCCGTGGCGGTAACGTTCCTGATGATATAGATGCAGCTTATGAGCGAGTTTCCCGTTTGGGCGGTACACCCTTGGCTGTTTGCCAAGATGACAAAATTTATGGTGTTATCTACCTCAAAGATATTGTCAAACCTGGTTTGCGGGAACGGTTTGACCAACTCCGGCGCATGGGTGTTCGCACCATCATGCTCACAGGTGACAATCGAATTACCGCTTCGGTGATTGCCGAGGAAGCTGGGGTGGATGATTTCATTGCCGAAGCGACTCCAGAAGACAAAATTGAAGTGATTCGCTCGGAACAATCTCAGGGTAAACTGGTGGCAATGACTGGAGATGGTACGAACGATGCACCTGCTTTGGCTCAAGCAAATGTGGGTGTGGCGATGAATTCGGGGACGCAAGCTGCCAAAGAAGCTGCTAACATGGTGGACTTAGACTCAGATCCCACGAAGCTAATTGACTTAGTAACCATCGGTAAACAGTTGCTAATTACTCGTGGGGCGTTGACAACATTCTCCATCGCTAACGATATTGCCAAGTATTTTGCGATCATTCCGACAATCTTTGCTGCTGCTGGAATCGGCGCACTTAATATTATGGGATTAAAGAGTGCCCAATCTGCGATCGTCTCGGCGCTGATTTACAATGCCTTAATTATTCCGGCACTAATTCCGCTAGCACTCAGAGGGGTGAAATTTTTACCTTTAACAGCAGATCAACTGCTACGTCGTAACATCTTGATCTTTGGTCTTGGCGGTATCGTTGCTCCCTTCATTGCCATCAAACTGATAGATATTATCCTACCTTTGTCTTAATTTACTATGAAACCTATTCAGATCCGCCGCGCGATTGCTACATCCCAAGTATTAGAAGAAATAACTGAAATCTGGTGTCAATGGCGTAGACAAAAGCTACCACTGTATTTATTCTTGGCGATGTGTTTCAACCTAGTGGTTGCACCTATGGTCTATGCAGCTACTGGTGAAGAACTTTCCCGCAGTCAATCTTGGGGATTGGGATTGTTAGGACTGACGACACTAGGGCTTTCTATCTATTTATTTTTTGTAATGTTTGTACCGGAGAAATTCTAATGAGTTTTGCACGCGAAGCTGGTAGAGCCGTTCGGTCTACCTTAGTACTCTGGGTTATTGGAGCGATTATTTATCCTTTTGCGATGATTGCCATTGGGCAGATTGTGTTTCCGTTTCAAGCAAACGGTAGTCTCCTGAAAAATGCTACAGGTCAAGTTGTCGGTTCTGCTTTGATTGGTCAACCTTTTACTAGCGATCGCTATTTTAACAGCCGTCCCAGCACTACGAGCTACAGCACAGCCGATCCCAAAAAAGATGATGCGGGAGTTTTGCAAACTGGGGTTTCCGGTGCTAGTAACTTGGCTCCCAGTAATCCCGCATTAATGGAACGCATCAAAGGTAAAGATGACCCAGACCCCAGCAAAAAAGTTGAAGGTGACTTCAATCGTCTGAAAAAAGCAGGTGTGCAGCCGACTGGCGATTTAGTTTATACCTCTGGTTCCAGCCTTGACCCGCATATTACCCCGGAAGCTGCGATCGCGCAAGTTGCACGAGTAGCCAAGGCGCGAGGAGTTCAACCGAACCAACTCGAAACTTTAATTTCTCAAAACACCGATGGTCGCTTTCTCGGCATCTTTGGCGAGCCTGGAGTTAATGTGTTGAAGCTGAATTTAGCTCTAGATAAGATTAAAGGATAAAACTTTAGGGAGTGCTGCTGATTCTTGCTATAGCAATCCTAAATGAGTCGTGAAAAATATAGATAAGGAAACGAACCGCCAAGAACGCCAAGGACGCAAAGGGAAGAAAAAAGAAAGAGATATATAATTTTCACAAATGATTTAGGACTGCTATATGCCTCCTATTCGAAATAGTTATCTATAGTAATCCTTAATGATTACTTAAAATCTAAATGTTTGATTCTCGGCTTAATTTAATAAGTCGAGAATCTGCTTTTTAGTAGGTATATATAAAACCTATATCTCTAAACATATACTTGCCTAGCTAATTAATAAACACATCCTTTATTTACTTAATACATTTTATATATCTTCAAAATATATCTCTGCAACAGCAGATTTTTCTCGTAAAGTATTGGACAATACTATTAGAGTTAAAAAACATTTTGTGTTGAAAAATAAAAAAGCTTTAGAGCCAAGACTATTTGGTGTTTTTATCGAAGATAATAGCGTTTACTGTGGCATTCATTTAAGTGATATTAAGTTGCCAAATCAATGCATTTTTCTAGGAGTTTTAAGAGAGACTCAAGTCATTTCAGTAACAGATAATCCTAGTATTTTCGCCGGAGATTACATTTTAGTAATAGCAACCCATCCCATGATGGTTCCCGCTCTCAAAGTTACTCTTAAAAAAATCCATTCTGTTTACTATTCCCTGAATAGTTGCTTATTGGAAGCTCGACTAACAGACAGTCAATCTGTTAATTCCGATTACTCAGATTTATCAAGTACTTTCAATTCCACATATTATTAAACAGATGAACATTTCCCGAATAAAGGCAGAAGGCAGTTCTAGTTTGCGACAAGAGTAAGAAGATATATTTTTGCCTCCTGCCTCCTTAACTTTACTAAATCTGAGTTCGACTAACTAAAGGTTATTAATATGCATACTTCGGAGCTTTTCCGACTTTATGTATCCGCCCAAAAAAGTGTTCATCAGTCCACCCTGATTGAAGCTAATTTGTCTAAGACAACACATAGTAACAGCAAACCACATGACGGAGACATTCCCTTTTTAGCAGTGTTTTTGGCTCACATTTCCTTCATGTTTGTTTGGGCAATTGTTGTTTTTCTCGTTTCATCTGTTTGCAAGGCACTAGAAGATCCCCCAGAAAATGCGGCACAAGATAAAGACGAAATAGTAAGCATCAAACACTTAGAGCAACATACCTGTAAAAAATGCCAATTTTTTAACAATAACTATTTCCTAAAGTGTGCAGTACATCCTACTACTGCTCTCACAAAAGAAGCACTCAATTGTTCTGACTACAGCCCTAAATAGGTGAGTTTCTCACTATATATAATTCTAATGTAGCTGTAATCAGAGCGATGCCGTGTTAACCTGAGAACCTTTAAACAAAGTTTGAAGCTTGAAAACTTCATTTGAAAAACCCAAACAAGTTTTATGAAAAAAAAAGAAACAGTATTTGTTATTCCGACTCATCGACTCCGAGATGTAGCACAGACCATCGAAAAGTATGATGAGAATTTCTGGGCAAATGGTCATGCTTTAAAAATTATCGTTTTTGATGATTCCAGCATTGCCAACCATGAGAAATATTATCCACTTTTAGAGCAGACTAAGACAGTCAATGATGTGTTTTATGTTGGTCCCCAGCAAAAAGAGCAATTTATTACATTTTTAAACGAAAGACTGCGCGATCGCAAGCTAGAATCACTAGTCAAAAACTTATTCCGACCTAGTTATGGCGGAAATCGCAACTTCACGCTGATGTATACCCTTGGACATTTAATGGTTAGTGCAGATGACGATATGCGCCCAGATGCATTAATTGAAACTAGCCCAGAATCTTTATCAGGTGATGAAATATGTCGAGGAAAATTAATCAAGTCTAGCCAACAAGGTGGCTACGTCCATAAATCTTTTGACTTACTCACGGCTTTTGGTGATGTTCTAGGTCAAAAAGCCAGTCATGTACCAGAAAACTTCGAGGCTGGAGAATTAGTTCTTGATACAGCAATGGATTTAGAAACCAATACAACTAAAGGTTACTTTCGAGAAAATAGCCTTTTATTACAACAGGGGAGAGTATTGAATAATGCGATCGTTAAGATTGCCCAAACTTTCCGCACAGGAACTAATGATATTGATACCCTTGATTTTATTCACATGTATCTCAATGATGAGAACCAAATTAGTCCCAATGACCTGAATGATTTTTATATTCTTACCAATTTTCGACCCGTTATTACTAACAAAAACTGGAGAATGGATTGTGGAGTTGCTGGATATGACAATCAGCTAGGTTTACCACCCTTTTTTCCAACTCGGCTCAGATTTGAGGATTATATCTACAGGATTTGGATACAGCAAGAAGGGATTGCATCTGCACATGTTGATGCTGTTCAAAACCATATTAGAAATAACTATATGCGTAATCCTCTAGCTAGCGAACTATTTAATGAAGAAATATGTAGCTTGCTGAAAAAGAAGATTAAAAACAGTGTTTATCATCTTGACGATTTGGGAATCAAGTTTGATTACTCAGGCGAAGTCACTTTACAAGATTCTGAGGAAATCCTGGAAAAAATCTCTGCTATCCACAGGCAGGTAGTCAAAGCCTCAATCTCTACCCAAAATGAAGAACGCAAGCAGTCACTTCAATTATTTGCTGAAAATTTATCGAGAGTTTTTTATGGATTTGAACCAGACTTTTTTCAGCAAAATGTTTCCAGAATTATCGATGATGTTATTAGCCAATTTCATGGCTCTCTAGAAATATGGCCAAGTCTAGTAGAAATATGTTATTTTTACAAAGATAAAAAAGATTTACCGCAAATCAGGGTTAAAAACAAGAAGCTAAAGTCCATAAATAGCAGAAAATCGACCGAAATTACTTTATAAACTCAAACTTGTGGCAAATAAGCCATCTGCAAAACGTGAAGATTCCCGATCTGTAAAAATTTTCTTAGATATATAGCCTAAGTAACAGCAATCTGATAAGATTCCCAACAAGTAGAATAATCACTTATTCTCTTTTTCTTGAACCAACTGATTTTGGTTATTTTTTGGGAAAGGAAAATAAAATGTCTCATCTATTGTGGAAAACTCTGGTACTAAGTCCAGTAGTTTTGGGAGTGACGGTGTTGGTTTCCGCTAAGGCTATAGCTGCTGCCGAAGTAGCAAGTTCTTCTGAAGATACAAAGTCAAAAGCTGCTCAGACAGAAGCACCAATAGCTGCTAATGCTTCATCAATATTCATTCAAACAGAACAACCAAAAGTTAATCAGCAATTGGTTGCCCAAAAGGCTGATGAAAATAAGGTTTTAGAAGAGGTTAATCGCTACAGCAACGAAGGCAAGAACCAGAATTCACTGTCTCAAGTCACATCAGTTTCTCAATTTTCTGATGTACAGCCAACTGATTGGGCTTTCCAAGCTTTGCAATCCCTAGTTGAGCGCTACGGTTGTATTGCTGGATACCCAAATTCTACTTACCGTGGCAATCGGGCACTGACTCGTTATGAGTTTGCCGCTGGTTTGAATGCTTGTTTAGATCGAGTTAATGAACTGATTGCCACAGCAACTGCTGACTTGGTGACAAAACAGGATTTAGCGACTCTCCAGCGTTTGCAAGAGGAATTCTCGGCAGAACTGGCAACTCTACGCGGTCGAGTAGATTCTCTAGAAGCAAGGACTGCTGAACTTGAAGCTAATCAGTTTTCCACTACCACAAAATTGGTGGGTGAAGCTATTTTTGCCGTCACTGATATTTTTGGCAATAACACTGGCGATGCAAATAATACTGTCTTCCAAGATAGGGTACGTTTAGACTTGCAAACCAGCTTTACGGGTAAAGACGTTTTACACACCCGTCTTGCAGCCGGTAATGCACTAGCCTTTAATCAGGTGGATAATGCTGGTCTTCCTATTACTACTGCTGAAGGTACACAAACTTTTCAACTCGGCAGCACTAGTAACAACAGTGTCATTATTGACTGGCTGGCGTATTACGTACCCATAGGCCCAGCCCAAGTCTACTTTGCGGGCACCGGAGGTATTCATAGCGATTATGTTGCCACTAATAACCCTTACTTTGAGGATTTTGATGGCGGTAATGGTGCTTTGTCTACCTTTGCTTCTGAAAGTCCGATTTATCGCATTGGTGGTGGTGCAGGTGCAGCACTGACTTTACCCTTTGGTAGTAGTGGCAGTTTTTTCAAACCTTCATTGACTATAGGCTACTTGGCGTCAAATGCTAATGATCCTGGGGCAAATCAAGGTTTGTTAGAGGGTAACTATGCGGCTCTCGGACAGTTGAACTTTAGTGTTGGCGATCGCTTATCTATAGGTGCTACCTACGTTCACGGTTATAATGGTGCTGGAAGTATCGGTTTATTTGATGGAGGTAGTGGTTTGCCTGGCACTATCCGCGTCGTAGGTACTAATCAAGCTAACACCCTCCTAAACGCATCTTCCAGTAATTCCTATGGTGTGTCCGCAGCTTTCAGACCCAGTGACAAACTGTCAATTAGTGGCTTCATTTCTTACCACGATGTCACAGGCGTTGGTGCTGATGATGATTATGAAGCTTGGAGCTACGGTCTTGGGGTAGCCTTACCTGACTTCGGTAAAAAGGGTAACGTTTTAGGGATTTTTGCTGGTGCAGAACCTTATGCCCGTAACCGAGGCGGAGTTTTTGCTGGTACTGGTAATGATATACCTTATCACTTTGAAGGCTTTTACAAGTATCGCTTGTCAGATAACATTTCAATCACCCCTGGTGTAATCTGGTTGACCTCTCCTGGTCAAAACAGCAATAACGATGATGCAATTATCGGTACGCTGAGAACAACTTTCACTTTCTAAAGGTTTACAGCAATTTGCTTTAGGGACGCATAGTTATGCGTCCCTTTTGAATTTCGCCTTGCGGTACTGGGGATCTTTTTCAAAGCCAATTACCGATCGCAACGATTGCTGCCAATATGCAGGACGATCGTACATGATATTGAGGGCGTTTATAATTCACATTAGGCGTGAATTATGAATTATAAATTTCAGGGTTGACACAATTAGCCAAGCGATCGCCCCTCAATCCCGCGATTAAATTAGCGATCGCCATTGTTGCCATTTTTGAGCGCGTTTGACGGCTGGCACTGCCAATATGCGGTGCAATAATTAGATTTTCTAAGGTCAACAACAGGCTATCGCTGGGAATCGGTTCTGGTTCGGTGACATCTACAGCTGCCGCAGCGATTTGACCGCTTGCAAGGGCACGATACAGAGAATCTGGATCTACAATCGTTCCCCGCGCCGTGTTAATCAAAATAGCCGATCGCTTCATTAATTCAAATTGGCGATCGCTAATCAGATGGTAAGTATCATCAGCCGATGGTGTATGCAGTGTCACGAAATCCGACTCTTGCAGTAAGTGTTCTAACGTAGTAAACTCCACACCTAGAGATTGTTCTAATTCTGGGCTGCATCGTTGCCTACTCGTATACAAAATCCGCATTTCAAACCCTTTAGCACGACGAGCGATCGCTTGACCAATCCGACCAAAACCAACAATTCCCAAGGTTGCACCCGTAACATTTGGCCCCAATAACAAATCTGGTTCCCAAGTCTGCCACAAACCTGCACGAGTAAATCGGTCTGCCTCCACTACTCGCCGTGCAGCTGCCATTAGTAATGCCCAGGCAAAATCTGCGGTAGCATCGGTTAACACCCTAGGAGTATTACCGACGGGAATTTTTCGTGCCGTAGCTGCGTCAATATCAATGTTATCGTAACCCACAGCCATTTGACTGATGACTTTGAGTTTCCCAGACTCGATGAGTTGCCGATCGATTTGGTCAGTCAGCAGACATAGCAATCCATCTATTTCCTTAACTTTTTCTAGTAAAATTTCGTATGGAGGGGGTTGACGTTCTGGCCAAACTTCGACAATGGCGAGCGATCGCAGTTGCTCTAATTCGATGGATAGGCGACGAGTGACGAAGACTTTAGCTTGAAGCATAGTTTTAAAATAATTTTTGGAAAAAGAGACGCTTCTTGCATCGGTTTTTCCTTAAAATATCATGGCGTAAATTCAAAACCTGATAAAGTTGGTTTTTATTCTGTGAAAATGACCCGTGATGTTCCAATCAAGCAGTAGAGAGTCTACAGACAATCATCACAAGCCGTTGGAATTCAAAAGCTTGTCAAAATGTTCTGCCAGAAACTTACTTGGTGAAGTAGACCTTCTGAGGATTGCTGCAAGCTTGAAACAGGATCAAAAGCAAAAAGGAAAACTGGGCCAATTTTTGACCCCTGCTCCAGTAGCAGAATTAATGGTTGGGATGTTTGGCAAATTCGATAAATAAACTATTATTAAAAATAAGCGATCGCTAGCTTATAAGCAGGGCAAACGCATCTAAATTACTCTTAATTACAACGAAGGTTAAGAACCAACGAAAAAATCTTTCCTTTCGCGTTTGATTATTTTTTAAGCCCCAAAGTGATGCCTGCGGCGGGTGACGCCAACGCCTAAAACTTTCGCAATAAGTAAGAGTTAATGACATGATTTTAGAGTCTATTGAGAATATGCTTTGCTTATTGACATGATGTGGCCGCCCTGGGTGCAATAGGAGTTTCTCGTATCAATAAAATTCGCTCGGAAGCACAGCAGGGTGAACGTCGTTTACTTGAGTCAGGTGGTCTATCTATTGGCTTAGAATCCTTGGATGTTAGTAACAATCAAGCTATGCTCAATATTTAAAATCCAATGAAAGTAATTTTCGATTTAATATAGGATTTCTACATACCCTTGTGTTCCATTCACGCGGATTCTCTGCCCGTCATCGATCAGCTTGGTAGCATTCTCCACTCCGACAACTGCTGGTAAGCCATATTCACGTGCGATAACTGCTCCATGCGTCATCAGTCCACCAACTTCGGTGACTAGGCCTTTTATGGATACAAACAATGGTGTCCAGCTAGGGTCAGTAAAGGAGGTGACTAATATATCTCCATCTTCTAGATCGGCATCTTCCATGTTTAAGATGACGCGTGCTCGTCCCTCTATAACTCCGGAAGAAACAGGTAGACCTACAATAGCTTCGGCAGGGAGATTTTCTCGTTTGTACTGACCTGCAATGATTTCGCCATCAGATGTGATAACACGTGGGGGAGTTAGTTTTTTATAAAATTTGTAATCGTCTTTTCGTTTGCTGATAATCTGGTAATCCAGTTTATTTGTGCGTATGACTTCGCTAAGTTCTTCAAAAGTGAGATAGTATATATCTTCTTTTTCATGAATAACGTCCGCTTGTACGAGTTGTTCGGCTTCTTTGAGTAAAGCCTGCTTATAAACGAAGTAGCGATTAACTATGCCGTATTTTGGATATTCACGATAACCGATGAAATTCCGGATTAGGTGGATCATTCGTTTTGTTTCATTGGCTTTTTGTTCACCATCTGGTAATTGCTTCAATCGATCTAATAACTCTTGTTCTTTTTTCAAAGCTGACTGTCGCCCTTGCTCAAATTTCCGATTGCTGGCATTAGGCTCAAAGTTTTTGATCTTACTGAGAATCATAGGGACAAGTGTAGTTGGTTTTTCACTCCAACGAGTTTTAGTAATATCGATTTCTCCGGCACATCGCATTCCGTATTTGTTGAGATAAGCATACATAGCGTCTTGAGTTTCCTTTCCACCATTAAACTTGACCAGTTCATCCAAAAAGCTATCATCTTTTACATGTTGTAAATAATCAATTACTTCAGGATAAGGACGAATCACATCTGCGACATCCAATAGTTCCAGACCCATAGACGAAGTAATATTGTTGGGTACAGATTGAGAAAGCGTATCAGCTACGTTTTTTTCATCTAACCACTCCTTCATTTTTTCATTGATCCATGATGAAGCATTCATAGCAGTCATAATCACACCAAAACTTTGTGGATTAAATAGAATCTTCTTTAATTGCTGGATATCTTCCAGAATAAAATCAATTAGATCCGATCCTGATTTTGTTTGGATGTTATGTTTTAAATCGTCTATTGATACTTGATTACTCTTAATCAGATTGGGAACGATTGTTGGATCGTATTCGATTTGTGTTTGAAAATCCGCAGGCGACATACCTTTATTGCTTTTACCGGAACTCAGTTCTTTTTGATCATTTGGTAACGATTTTATAAAATCTCCTCGCTCTATGATGGTCATAAGTGCGTCTTTTATGAGCGGATCGGATTTTCCCAAAACATCTACTATAAATTCTCTTCTAACAGGTGAAGCCAGATCGGGTGTGATATCAACAAACAACCTTCCACCAGCTTTATACATGGGTCGAGCAGCTGTTAACTGGAATAAAGACAGTCCCAATGGTTTGATGGGGTCAGTCATCATTTGTTGATGACCGACAGATACATAGACATGATTTTCCCGATCGTTCGCTTCAGGGATCGGGTATAAAGTAGTGATTGGCCGACTCTGGACAATATAAAATGTATCATCAACCAAACACCATTCGATGTCCTGGGGGCGGCCGAAATGTTCTTCGATCTTTCTGCCTATGCGCTCAAGCTGTAAAATCTGCTCATCCGTCAGCGCTTGCCTGTTCTGTCTCTGTTGCTCAATCTCCTGTTCTTTCGTACCGCCATCTTTTAAAGCGTAAATAGCCAGTTTCTTGGTGGATATCTTCTTATCGATAACCTTGCCGTTACACACTTTATAGATATCAGCATTCACAATGCCTTTGACCATAGCCTCACCAAGTCCGAAACTGGCATCAATGGATAACACCTTCCTATTAGAAGTGACGGCATCGGCAGTAAACAAAATTCCTGCCACCTGTGGAAAGACCATCTTCTGAACAACCACAGACAGGTGGACTTTACGGTGGTCGAAGCCGTTTTGAAGGCGGTAAATGACTGCCCTCTCGGTAAATAGCGATGCCCAGCACTTGCTGATATGCTGATAGATTGCCTCCTTTCCAATAATGTTTAAATACGTATCCTGCTGGCCTGCAAAAGAGGCTGTCGGTAAATCCTCAGCAGTTGCGCTGGATCGTACTGCATAGGCATTTTTTTCATCAAGCCTGGAGAGGAAGCTGGCGATCGCACCGCATATACAACTGCCGATAAGTAGTGTTTTCATCCAACTATCTCCTTCAATTTACGGGTATATCAGTTGTTCTTTGAATTCAGAAGCACACAATGCATGATGACTCTCTCAGATATTGGCAATCCGGCTTTCAACTCTTCGCGTCTAACCTGCTGAAACCCAGTCGTCAGTGAAGCTTCATCAACAGGGTGAAACCCTAGTTTTGAATAGAAAGGAGCATTCCAGGGAATATCTCGAAAGGTTGATAATGATACGATGCGATACCCCTGCTGTTTTGCCCAAGTACAAACTGTACCCACCAATGCAGATCCAATCCCTCTTCGTCCATATTGGGGAGCAACGTCTATTTGTTGGAGGTAGAGTGTGCCATCCACTTCACGAGCGATCGCATACCCAACGACTGCCTCATGCCTATCCACAGCAACCCAGACTTGTCCTGCTTCCCTAGCTATCTAATTGGTGTTGTTTGCAGGTAAACTGAAAAACACCTACCAGCAGACATTCCTCCGTGATAGTAAAGTTACCTAGCCACCGCCCACAAAGACATTTCCCGGATGCCAAACGAATAA